>JBBDRU010000311.1:0-17143 GCA_040905305.1 Salibacteraceae bacterium
CCGGCCTGTCGTTGAGCCGGCTGTCGATCAACCGCTCTACCGACACAAAAAACGAGTCGAGGTCAAGGTGAAGAATGTGTTTTAAAGTGCTGCTCATAAACGCTTTTCTAAAAAGGATTATTCCTTTATTTTTCGTTTACTAAAATATTTAGTATTTATGATAATGAAAAGGATTTTGAAAAGATTTTTTTGAACAAGAAGAATCGTTCATCGTGGCGGCAAGTGATCAAATCATCCATCAACCGTTTCAGCTTTACCCAACATACCACAGAGAAATAAAAACCTTATAACCTGAGTTTGACTATTCATGGGCAGTCTGAATCCTGAAGAATATTCGAACTCAGATTTATACGCGCTGAGTCGTAAATTAGCAGCCGAATGAAGCCAAACAATTTCTATAATTTCCTGCAGCGATTGTTTGTTGCAGCGCTTCTTATGTTTATGTCTTTTGCAGCAATTGCTCACGGCCCCAAGTACACACATCTGGCTAAATCAGCTGTTATTGCTGAAGATGTAAATGGAGAGTGGACAGCAGATGACGTGGCCGCAGGAAAATATGACTCCCGATTTTCACCTGTGAAGGAACAGGTTCCAAACCTCAACTTCACCACATCAACATTTTGGATACGATTAAAGGTGGCCAGCGGCAAAAAAGAAAGTGCCCAATATTTATTAGAAGCCGCCCGACCGCTTACCAATACCGTAAACCTATACCGAATAACAAGAAACGAGGCTCATGTGCTTTACGAAACCGGTGATGACCATGTGTTTAACAGCCGTCCAATCACCTATCGAAAATTTATATTTCCCATTACGATACAAGCAAATGATACCCTCGACTTAATGTTTAAAGTCAGCAGCGATGGCGAGGTGATAAGCATGCCCATAAAGCTCTGGGATCAGACCAATTTCAATGCTTTTATACAGCGTGAAAACCTCACGCTTGGGCTGTATTACGGCTTACTGATCTTCGTTATTGGATTGTTTTTGTTTTTCGCGTTCATTGTAAAGCAACGGATTTACACCTTCTATGTGTCTTACGTAGCATTCCTGTTCTTCATGCAAGCTTCATTAGACGGATTGGCCTATGAATATTTCTGGCCCAACTCACCCTGGCTGGCCAACCATTCCATCCTTTTCTTTTCGGGTGCTTCCGTGTTTATGATCATGCTTTACGCAGCCGAGTTTTTACAATTGAAATTGATGCCGAAATGGTACGGGGTTCTTTATCGTTCATTAATGGTTCTGGTGGGCATTTGTGTGATCACCGGATTAAGCTCAGGCATGGCTTACGAACTCACCTTTCCCGTGATCAATGCCATGTCTTTGATTTCACTCATCATCATTATGATCGGTATTGGATGGAATCAAAAAACGCATCAAAACGTCAACCTCTTTTTTGCCCTTGGTTTTATTTCTGTGTTGATCGGAGGCATCGTGTTTATCCTCACTAACTTTAATGTAATCGACAACGACTTCCTGAGTCACAACGCGATCAAACTGGGCTCAGCGGCCGAGGTGACTTTCCTTTCGATGGCCATGGTGGGAAGGTACCGCAACATTCAGCGCGAAAAGGAGTCGGCTCAACGCGAAGCATTTGAAAACCTGCAAAAGCTCAATGAGGTTACGAGCGAACAAAACGTAAAGCTGGAAAGACAGGTAAAAGAGCGCACAGCAGAAATAGAAGAAAAAAGTGAGGAGCTTGAGGAAAAGAACAACGAGATCATTGACTCCATTACTTATGCAAGGCGCATTCAGGAAGCAATTTTACCTCCAGATCAATTATTTGAAAGCTTGCTGCCACGGGCTTTTGTGCTTTATGTGCCAAAAGACATTGTTGCAGGCGATTTCTATTGGCTCGAAAAATCAGGCGATCAGGTGTTATTTGCTGCTGCTGACTGCACAGGACACGGAGTGCCCGGGGCAATGGTTTCTGTAGTTTGCAACAATGCCCTCAACCGTTCTGTGAGGGAATTTGGGCTTACGGCACCCGAAAAAATCCTTGATCAAACTGCGATCATTGTTGATGAAACGTTTGAAAAGAGCACACAGGAAGTAAAAGACGGCATGGATATATCACTCTGCACCCTTGGACCAATTGCACGATCAGATAAAGGAGTATATCGAAAACTTCAATGGGCAGGAGCCAACAATCCGATTTGGGTGATCAGCAAAAACGACTATCAAGCTCAGCTTGGAGAAGCGGTTTTGGAAGAAGGTGAGTTAAAGCTCTATGAGATCAAAGCAAACAAGCAACCTATTGGGCGTTACCCCAATCGAAAAAAATATTCACGTCACGAATTCACCTTAAATGAAGGGGATTGTTTTTACCTCTTCAGCGATGGATTCCCAGATCAATTTGGAGGACCCAGCGGAAAAAAGTACAAAAGCAAAAACTTCAAGCGTTTTTTACTCTCCATCAATGAACATCCGATGGACGAACAAAAGCACCTTGTTCATTATGAATTTCATCATTGGCGCGGTGAATTGGAGCAATTGGATGACGTGTGTGTGATTGGGGTGCGCGTTTAGCGGACACCAAGCGCACTACAAAGTCACGATCCCGATTTAGAGAGACTTAGTGAAGCATGAACCTAGTCGATCTTAATCGTTCATTTAAGGATGGATGACGTGTGTGTTATAGGCGTGAGACTATAACGCAAAGTTTACGCTGACTGAAGCCGAAAGCTGTGATTGAAATTCGCGTTTAGCTAGCGTTCCAAATGCACTACAAAGTCACTATGCCAACCCACCATAACTAAAACCCCGTCAGGTTAATTAAGCCACACTATTTCCGTTCGAACAAAATTCTGACCAGTGGTAACAATCGTTGTAACTTTTCAAGGTCTTCACCGTCTCTTTGCAAACAAATTAAATCACACACCATGAACAGACTTATCAAACTTAATTTGAAATCAGCGTGCGCTTATGCATTTGTCGTTTTCGCATTTCTCTCGCCAACATTAGCGGCAGCAGGTGAAAACACCCTTCACCCACAAATTGCCGAAAAAGAGTGGAAAACGGTTTTGAATCAGGGCGTTTTAAGTCAAAACGGAATTAACGAAGCCAAAGTTCTCGTAAAATTCACCGTTGATGAGGCCAACAAGATCAAAATTGTTAGTACAGAATCACCGGAGGAAGTTGTTAAACAACACGTGCTGGGTGCACTAAACGGAATGCAAAATACAAGCAACCTCCGTCAGGACGAAGTTTATCAAGTATTGATCACGTTTAAGCGCATCTGACAAGCAATTTCTTAAAAAACCTGTTTATCATCAAAGAAAAGCCCCGGAAATGATTCTTTCGGGGCTTTACTATTTTTTATAAACCTCGTGAATTTCTATTGCTTCGCTACCTGAATATTGAAATGAAGCTTTACCTCATCCCCTACAACCACTCCGCCAGCTTCTGTTAAGCCGTTCCAGGAAAGCCCGAAATCCTAATGTACACACTTATATGTTTATACATATATATTTCAAGCTTTTATTTGATCAAATAAAAAACAGTTGTACAATCAAGACCTAATAGTATTTTAGTCGCACAGATGCGCTTCATAGCTTTCATACTAAACCTATTATGCCTGTATTGCTTCTTACCGGTTAATGCTCAATCCAACTCAGACAGTTTGAAAGCGCTACTCAACAAAGCCAAAAACAATGAACGTTTTCAACTCCTTGATCAATTTGCCATAGAAGGCGGCAGTGCCTCTGAAACCATGAGCTGGGGTAAGCAACTGTCAGATGAAGCCGTAGCTCAGAATGACACATATTGGCATGCCATGGGCTTACACCATCAGGCACGGGCTCTGTCATCCAAAGGTGATTTGAAGGGAAGTCAACGCATGCGCAGAAAAGTGATAAACCAATTCAAAAGCATCGACAGAAAGGATAAAGTTGCGCGCCAAATGCTCAATTATGGCAACGTAAGTGCAAACCTCGCTGAATACGACAGTGCGATGTACTATTTCAAACAAGCTTTGGATTTGGCTATTGAAGCAAAAGATACCTTGACAATTTCCGGAGCATACCTCAACATCAGTACCATTCACCATGAACTGGGTGAAAGTGAACAAGAACTCGAACATTTACTGATAGCCTTAGATTTAAGCAAACGGCTTAAAGACAGCACGCAAATCGGAACCATACAATACAACCTGGCCGTATTTTATTTAAACCGTGGACAAATTGACAAATGCAACGAAATTCTGCAGGAGTTGATGACGCTTTATACATCCAAAAACCACCTGTGGGGACAAGCCAATATTTATAACATCTATGCGCAGCAACAGTTTGAAAAGCAAAATGTGGATTCGTCACTATATTTTCTGGATAAGGCGATTGCACTCTACGAAAAGATGGGAGAAAAGTCTATGGTTGCCTTTATCACCATGAACCAAGGCAGCACTTTGGGCATGGCAGGCAGATGGGACGAATCGGTGAGAAAGCTACAACAGGCATACGACATATTTGTAGAACTCGGTGAATTGCGCTATGCATCCATCTGTTTGCATGGATTGAGCGCTTCTGAGGAAGAAAAAGGAAACCACACCGAGGCGCTTGAACTTATGGAGCGTGCCATCGATATTTCTAAAAAGATTCGATCCACAACAAATACCGTTTTATGGATCAAGGAGCTGGCCGGGTTATATGTTAAAGCTAATGATTATAAGCACGCATACGATTTGATGCTGGAGCATGCCACGCTCAAAGACACGCTGGCTGAAATGAATAACCAGCAAGCGATTCAGGAAATGGAGGCGAAATACCAAAACGAGAAAAAGCAACTCGAAATTCAAACCCTGGAGCAAGAACGAGCGTTGCAAGACGCTGAAATTGACAGCGAACGAACCAAGCGTTTTATGATGCTGGGTGGGCTGATCATTGCGCTACTAATGTTTTCCATCGCGGGCTATGCCTTTGTGCAAAAGCAAAAAGACAACAAAGTCATCCAACAACAAAAGAGAGAAGTTGAAAAGCAGCGCGATGAATTGCACCACCAAAAACTCATCGTGGATGAAAAAAATCGCGAGATTTTAGACTCCATCAACTACGCAAAACGCATCCAAACAGCCATTCTCCCGCCCGACCGCATAGTGAAGGAATACCTACCAAACATTTTTATCCTATACAAACCAAAAGATGTGGTGGCAGGCGACTTCTATTGGATGGAATCCGTTGATGATACCGTATATTTTGCCGCTGCAGACTGCACCGGCCACGGTGTTCCGGGCGCAATGGTAAGCGTGATCTGTAACAACGGGCTCAACCGTTCAGTGCGTGAGTTTGGGCTGTGCGATCCGGGAGAAATTTTAGATAAAACCCGCGAATTGGTGATTCAGGAATTTGAGAAAAGCGAAGAAGAAGTAAAAGACGGGATGGACATTTCGCTGTGTGCCCTCGGTCCGATTGTCAGTTCGAGTAGCGGAGCCTATCGAGAACTGCGTTGGGCTGGCGCAAACAACCCGCTGTGGGTGGTGCGAAAAGGAGCCGAAGAAATAGAAGAAATCAAACCCGACAAGCAACCCATTGGCAAGTACCATCGCGAAACGTCTTTTACTTCTCACAAAATCAAACTCAATAAAGGCGACACCATCTACATTTTCAGCGATGGCTATCCAGATCAGTTTGGTGGCAACAATGGCAAAAAATACAAGAGCGGAAATTTCAAACGCAGGTTACTCGAGTTAGCCCAACAACCCATCGAAAAACAAAAAGACATCCTCGATCAGGAGTTTGAACGCTGGCGTGGTGAGTTAGAGCAGATCGATGACGTCTGCGTGATTGGGGTTTGCGTTTAGCGGACACCAAACGCGCTAGAAAGTCACGATCCCGATCCTAGCAATTCTGCGAAATGAAATGAGCTAGAAATGCTCATTCGGGATCGATGACGTTTGCGTTATAGGCGTGAGAGTATAACGCAAAGTTTAACTGGAATATCAAGTTAAAGCAACAACAATCCAAAAGTTATATTTGGCTCATGAAACCACCGAAAACCAATATCATCATTGAAAATTTTTCTTCTTTCAATCGAAAAAACGCACGGTTTAGGCAATGGTTTTGGAACCTGTGGTATAATGTTCTGGCAAAAAAGTACCGCAATCTCCATGAATGGACCTGCATGAACTATGGCTTTGTGCAAGAACCGTTATCCAATCCCCCATTTGAACTCACCAGCAAAAACCTTTACGACCATGTGTTGGAAGGCGTTGAAATCAAATCAACGACTTTACTCGAAATCGGCTGCGGCAGAGGCGGTGGATTGCACCATGTCTTCTCAACTCAAGCGCCCGCATCCGCCACGGGAATCGATCTCAGCAAGTGGAACATTTCATTTTGCAACCAACGATTCAGCGAACCGAACCTCTCTTATGTGGAAGCCTCAGCAGATGAACTGCCTTTTGAAGATGGGCAATTTGACATCATCATCAATGTGGAATCATCCCACATCTATCCTGATTTCAAGCAATTTTTATCAGAAAGTTACCGTGTGTTAAAACCCGGTGGATTGCTGTGTTTCACCGATTTTAGAGACAGTAATGTGCTGGATGAGACTATCAATACATTTGAAAAAGTTGGGTTTAAACTTCAACGGAAACTGGATATTTCGTCAAACGTAAAGATGGCACTGGAATGTGATTCGGACAACCGCAAAGCCATTATCCGCAAGCAAATTCCAAGGGTTTTTCAAACACCCGTCATACAATTTGCAGGAATCCCGGGGTCTAAATTCTATAATGACTTATCTTCGGGCAGCACTCAATACATTTCTGTTCAAGCCATTAAACCTAAGTGACCCGTTTTCTTATCATATTGACCACGCTGACAGCCTTAACTTTTCAGGCCTGGTCAAACGTGCCTGAAGGTGAGGCAAACCTTGTTAAACTTAGCTCAGACACCGGCATAGCAAACCTTGGAACTTCACTTTATTATTACATCAGCAACGATGACGATCCTTGTGATCGCAATCTGAACTGTATTCAAAGTAAGGCGCACGATGCGTTTATGCCACACCTGAAAAAGAACGTCAATTTCGGACTGGACGACCGAACGCACTGGTTTTATTTTGACGTTTTAGATGTTTCTCAACCCGAACAATCATTTTACCTGGTTTCCACCTATCCGCTGATCGATTCCTTAACCGTGTTTGCAGTGCAATCGGAAAAGGTAAAAACGCTGGCCGAAACAGGCGACATGATGCCGTTTTCAGAGCGTGAAGTATTGCACAGAAATTTTGTGATTCCGCTCAAAATAGAAAAGCAGGTTCCCGCCCGCATTTTTATTAAACTCAGTACAAAATCATCTATTCAGATGAACCTTTCTATTCAGGCAGAAAAACAATTCGCTCAAAACAGCCTGCCTTTTGAGTTGGTTTTCGGAATTTACTTCGGGTTGATTTTGATCATGAGTCTTTATAATTTTTTCATCTACCTCTCTTTGAAGGAAAGTTCGTATGTCTATTATTCGCTATCCACCATCTCGGCAGGTTTTGTGTATGCCATTCTCAACGGGTATGCCTTTCAATACATTTGGCCAAACGCGGCTAACTTCAATCAGGTCAGTATTTCCTACGCCATGTGTTTTACGGGTATTTTTTCCATTCTCTTCAGCATTAAATTTCTTCAGCTTGGCGCTTACTCCAAATTACTAAAAACCATCTCATGGATACTCATCCTGATTTGTATTTTGACGGCATTGTTCACGCTTGTGTTCGGTTACTTGCTTTATGCATTTTACATCCCCGTTCTGACCGTGATGTTAGGGTTGGGAGCAATGGTGATGCTTATTTCGGGAATTTACTGTTGGTATAAAGGCAATCGCAGTGCACGACTTTTTATAGCAGCTTGGGCGGCCTACTTGCTTGGTACCATTTTACTCATCCTAAGAAACCTTGGAATTCTTCCCGGAAATGAAATCACTTCTTCCTCAGCCATGATTGGCCAGGCGGTGGAGGTAGTGTTGCTTTCATTTGCTCTGGCAGATAAATACCGCATCATCCGACAAGAAAAGGATCGCGCTCAGGAAGATCGGTTGAGGATTCAGGAAAGTTATGCCCATGAACTGGAAGAAGAAGTAAAAGATCGAACCGAAAACCTTGCCAAAGCAAATGATGAGCTTAATAAATCCTTCAACGAGTTATCGATCAAAAACAGAATAATCAGTAAAAAAAACCAGGAAATAACCGACAGCATTCAATATGCCAAGCGCATTCAATCGGCTATACTTCCCTCAGACAGGTTATTTCAATCGCGCTTGCCAAAAAGTTTTGTGCTCTATAAGCCGAAAGACATCGTTGCAGGTGATTTTTATTGGCTGGAATCCTACGCCAAAGCTTCGGATTCCGAGGGAGGAGTCGTATTATTCGCAGCGGCAGACTGCACCGGTCATGGCGTGCCGGGCGCGATGGTAAGCGTGGTTTGTTCAAATGCTATGAACCGTGCGGTGCGTGAATTTGGCCTGACCAATCCCGGAGAGGTTTTGGACAAAACCCGCGCATTGGTCATTCAAGAATTTGAAAAATCTGACGAGGATGTTAAAGATGGCATGGACATTTCGCTGTGTGCACTCTCACTCTCCACACTCACGCTGAAATGGGCTGGTGCCAACAACCCGCTGTGGATCGCGCGTAAAGGAGCCACAGAAATGGAAGAAATCAAAGGCGACAAGCAGCCGATTGGAAAGTTTCACCACGAAAGCCCTTTTACCACGCACCAATTAAAACTCAATGAAGGCGATACCATCTACATTTTCAGCGATGGCTTTCCCGATCAATTTGGAGGTGAAAACGGAAAGAAATATAAGAGTGGAAAATTTAAGCACAAGCTCGTTGAGCTGGCCAAAGAGCCTATCGAAAAACAAAAAGACCTCCTTGATCATGAGTTTGAAAGCTGGCGCGGTGACTTAGATCAATTGGATGATGTGTGTGTAATAGGGGTGCATATTTTATGAAAAACGCTCTAATCATACTACCTGTTTCTATCATTGTTTTTTGGATCAGTGTGATCAAGACAGAAGCGCAAGACACCATACGTTTTAATGACTATAGCGAAGGTCTCGAATTGACGGAGAAATGGTCATTTACTTCAGATACAGCTAAACCATGGTTAGACCAAGATGACAACTTGAGCCGTGTTCCGCTGGAAATCTGCTGTGTCTTTAACTCTAACAGTGAGGATACAATTTCAAAAATGGGATGGTTTAGCATTTTCGTAAGAACAAACGACAGCATGGCACATTTGCCCTTAGCACTCACACTTAACCTTCATGGAGGTGCGATGAAAGTTTACGTCAACAAAAAACTGCTAAAATCTTTTGGTGAACCGTCAAGTATTGAATCACAAGAAATTCAAAACTTGCCAATTTCCAATCAGGTTTTGGTATTCAACCCTGACACGTCTGGCCTACAAAGAATCGATGTTTTATACTCAAATCACCGGCTTGATGATATCAGGGGGTTTAAAGTATTATTGGGTGATCCGCATGGTTTTATTTTTACCTACACATTTTCGCTCGTTGTTTCTTTAGGCTTTTTACTTTTCATTTTTGGAGGATATGCCTCTATTGCCATCGTTCACCTGTCACTGTTTTTCTTTTTTAAGGATGATAAGAATAACTTATTCTTTGGCATTAGTATGTTACTGTTAAGTGTTTTATCCGCCTGTGGCATGGCTTCAATACTTTCAACCACGTATTCCAAAGTCGAACTTATTGAAAATTTGTCTTTGACAACTCTATACGGTTTTTCAATTTTTCTATCACTTTTTCTCCTGAATACCTTTTATCAAAACATTTCAAAATGGAACTTTTTGCTTATCATTTATGCTTGCATAGGCATTTTGTTGGTTTACATACCTCTTGATACAGATTCCATTTATATTTTCAATGCTTACTTTATTGTATGGACAATATCAACTATCGCCATCCTTTTGCATTCATTCATTAAGAAAAAACCGGCTAGTAGATATGTAGGATTTGGGATGTTATCTTTTTTGATAGGATTATTTCTGGCTTTTGTTGTAGGGTATTTCATGATGACAAATGAAATGGATCCGAATAGCGGAATAGTATCTTACAAATTTGTAGGACTAGGGTTTACAGAATTTCTATTGTTACTTTCAGTCACCTTGATCATTTTTAGTCTTCCAACATCCATGTCGATTTTTCTGGGGAAAAAGTCGGCTGTGTTAAACAAAGACCTTAAACTACAACTGAATCAAGTTCAGCTTTTAAGTGCAGAGACACTAAAAAAAGAGCAGGAAAAGCAGTCCATTTTGGCGAATCAAAAAAAGGTGCTTGAGTACGAGGTAGATCGACAGACAAAGGAACTTAGAAATCAAAAAGAACACATCGAAGAAGCCCACAAGGAAATCACCGACTCCATCAACTACGCCAAGCGCATCCAAACAGCGATTCTCCCACCCGACCGCATCGTGAAGGAATACCTGCAAAACAGTTTTATTCTTTACAAACCCAAAGATGTGGTAGCGGGCGACTTCTATTGGTTGGAGCCTGTTAGTGACACTGTATATTTCGCAGCTGCAGACTGCACAGGACACGGTGTGCCGGGCGCTATGGTAAGCGTGATTTGCAACAACGGACTCAATCGCTCAGTGCGTGAGTTTGGGCTGTGCGATCCGGGAGAAATTTTAGATAAAACCCGCGAATTGGTGATTCAGGAATTTGAGAAAAGCGAAGAAGAAGTAAAAGACGGGATGGACATTTCGCTGTGTGCCCTCGGTCCGATTGTCAGTTCGAGTAGCGGAGCCTATCGAGAACTGCGTTGGGCTGGCGCAAACAACCCGCTGTGGGTGGTGCGAAAAGGAGCCGAAGAAATAGAAGAAATCAAAGCCGACAAGCAACCCATTGGCAAGTACCATCACGAAACGCCTTTTACTTCCCACAAAATCAAACTCCACGAAGGCGACACCATCTACATTTTCAGCGATGGCTACCCCGATCAGTTTGGTGGCGACAATGGCAAGAAATACAAAAGCGGTAATTTCAAACGAAGATTGCTTGAGTTAGCACAACAACCCATCGAAAAACAAAAAGACATTCTTGACCTTGAGTTTGAACGCTGGCGCGGTGAGTTAGAGCAGATTGATGATGTTTGTGTAATTGGAGTTAGAATTTGAGAGTGCAATGAGCAATACAAAACCAGGTGGCTATACTTTAATCATTATCGGCAGTATTTGTCTTTCGGTGATGATAACAATGATACTTACGCGCAGCAGTCCCTCAATGATTTTTACGATTCTTTCGATGCTTTTATCCCTTACAATTGTCAACCTTGGGATATCCCTCACCCAATTTCACAAAACCATCAAGCGAAGACGCAAGGCCGTTCTTGTGCTTCTTATTGTCAGTTTGAGCTTAATCTTGATAGGAGGTTTGTTCATTTACATGAAGTGGGTTTCCGCCAGAATTCAAATCATCATTGGTGTCAACATACTCTGTTTTGCCGCAGGTCCGCTTTTGGTAAAAAATCGTTTTGACAAATGGAAACATTACACCACGAATCATCTTCAGGCATTCGGACTTAGCATTGCGGACTTACTAAGCCTTGTGCTATTATCAATGGGTGCTCTTTTCAAATTGCAGTTTTGGCCCGGGGCAAAACCAATGTTGATTTTAGGGATTATTTTCTTGATCACAGCAGCTCTACTTTGGAAAGATGTTCTAAAGCGAATCATTTACCGTCAAAAACTAACCGAAGAAGATCTCATAAGAAAAAATGAACAAATAGAAGAAGCCCACAAGGAAATCCTTGACTCCATCAACTACGCCAAGCGCATCCAAACGGCCATTCTCCCACCCGACCGCATCGTAAAGGAATACCTGCAAAACAGTTTTATTCTTTACAAACCCAAAGATGTGGTAGCGGGCGACTTCTATTGGATGGAATCTGTTGATGACACCATATTTTTTGCAGCAGCAGACTGCACCGGTCATGGTGTGCCGGGCGCAATGGTGAGTGTGATTTGCAACAACGGACTCAACCGCTCGGTTCGTGAGTTTGGCCTCCGCGATCCAGGAGAAATATTGGATAAAACCCGCGAGTTGGTGATTCAAGAATTTGAGAAAAGCGAAGAGGAAGTAAAAGATGGAATGGACATTTCACTGTGTGCCCTCGGCCCGATTGTCAGTTCGAGTCGCGGAACCTATCGAGAACTGCGTTGGGCGGGCGCAAACAACCCGCTGTGGATCGTGCGAAAAGGAGCCGAAGAAATGGAAGAGATCAAAGCCGACAAGCAACCCATTGGAAAATACCACCACGAAACGCCTTTTACTACTCACAAAATCAAACTCAATAAAGGCGACACCATCTACATTTTTAGCGATGGCTATCCCGATCAGTTTGGTGGCGACAATGGTAAAAAATACAAGAGCGGAAATTTCAAACGCAGGTTACTCGAGTTAGCCCAACAACCCATCGAAAAACAAAAAGACATCCTCGATCAAGAGTTTGAAAACTGGCGTGGTGAGTTAGAGCAGATCGATGACGTCTGCGTGATTGGGGTGCGAGTATAGCGAGCGCTTCGAGTGCACTACTAAGTCACGATCCCGATCCTAGCAGTTCTGCGAAATGAAATGAGCTAGAAATGCTCATTCGGGGTTGATGACGTTTGTGTGATTGGAGTGCGAGTATAACGAGTGCTCCAAGGGCGCTAGAAAGTCACGATCCCGATATAGAGAGACTTAACAAATAGTGAATTTAGTCGAGCCGTTGACGTTTGTGTTAATGGCATGAGACTAGAATGTCAAGTTTACGATGATCGAAGCCGAAAGCGGTAATTGAAACACATGTGCAGCCAATTTAGAGCTAAGTTTTAAACATAACTCATTGAATATCATCACTTTTCAATAGTTAATTCATTAAAAAGTGTTAACGTAAAATCAAAAGAACTACATTTATCTAAATCAGATTTCAGCTCTTAATGAAAACGAGGTGGTCACTTGGCTTACATTTTCAAATTGGTAGTCAATGTCAGTAAAACGGTTAGTTGCACAGGGAGTAGTATTATACTTCCTGTGCTTTGGTTTGTCGATTCATGTGTACTCTCAAAGCATTCCAGTGTATTCAATATTTGTTGATGGCGGAATTGTTGAGCATCTAGAAAAAACAGTAGATGAACTAAACGTTGTCGGTTCCACAATTAATTTAACCACTCCGGTTTCAATTGGAATTCGAAAGGAAAAAGAGAAGCTTGCTCAAATAGCATATTATAATTATCAAAGTGTTCTGTTTTCAAACCCTAGATGGCTGAGAAAACCATACAATTCAAGGCACCATAATTCAGGACCTCACTATATTCACACGCTGGGGTATGACATAGGAAGAGAACTATTGACTATTGGCACAAAGAGGTCTTTATGGGGGTATTTTGGAATTTCGATTGGGTATTTACCTGAGAATAAGTTCGACCATAACAATATACCGATTGATTCATCCTATATGGCTACTAATTCATGGCATGACACTGATTCCAACCTAATATTCAATTCAGTCTATTACGACAGGGGGTTATCGGATATAGCAATCGGAGCGCGATTCTCAATAGAATATCAACGAAGTTTTTTCAATGACCTCCATCTTAGCGTTATTCCAACAGTAAGTTGGGGAGTTCTGAGAATTTGGCAATCTGACATTTGGTACTCTGACATGACCACCTCTCCGGAAAATCTGGTTATGCTAAGATTATCTCTAATGGTAGTTATGTTGGACTGATGTTGAGAGTTTCATTTAACCTATGATCTAATAGATCAATGTCCTCAATTTAGCATCAAACTAACCTAACGTATTGATTAAGCAATCAAGTTAAAACTTAATTTATGAAAAACTGTTGTCTAATAACCCCAAAGCCACACTTGTTCTTATTCCTCCTCATTGCGTTCATGCCATGTTTTGTTGAAATTGCTCACGCTCAGGATAAATGGAATCGAAGCCTTTTTTTGGAGACCGGGCGCGAAAATCAACTATTCAAAAACAACGATAATCACGGTGTTATGAAAGTTCCCGACATAAACAGGAACTTTTTGATAAGGATCGGTATGGAATATGAAAAAAACAAACTTATTCAAACCGCATCACTGGATTACCGAACCTATAACATAACTACTACAGTTTGGCAGCCACCAACACCAATTCAAACTGGATATGGTTATCATATTGGAGGCATAACCTCGTTTGCATACACTTTGGAACAGACCGTAATCGGAAGTACTACGAGTGTGTTTTTTCTGCGCGTAGGCATTGGAATCAAAGCAGGATTGGTGAATCGCGGTACAATACTGAACCCTTCACCATACTCAGGTGATTCAATTGAAATCGTTCAAGACCTGCATTTTTATGAAGACGGAACACTGGCTTTCTCTTCGGTATCAGTCTTAAGCAGAAGTTCACCATTCTTTTTAGGCGTACAAGCGCACCTTGTACCTGGCTTTAATATTACCGAAAGGTTAGCAGTGTCCGTGATCCCACACTTCAGTCCGGGATTGATCACATTCTTCCAAAATGATTATTACTACAACGATTTTGCACGCAACCTACAAGGAAGTGGAAGCCTAACAAGCAAAGGAACTTCCTATGGAATCCGAGTGAGGATTGCATACAATATTGATCCGGAACATAAAAAAAATTAATTGAATTATCACTTTGTCCTCTCTACAATTCTGAAGCGATAAATATCAAAGGTGGCAGGTTTTCATAAATCAGCACACCATATTTTCCATCCGAAAATGAAGTAATTTTCAATTATTCGGTTCTCAAATAAAAACTACATCGTTTTTTATCTCCTTCGGAAATTTAATCTAAATAGCGCGTAACAAACTGTATATATGACTATTAACATACATAAAAAGATTTGTACAACCGTTTACAATCATTTGCTATCGATATTAAACGGGTAATCACCGAATCGACTCTGAGCCTGGCCATTCCTTTGCGTCATCGTTCTTTCAAACATCGCTAAAGTATTACCACTGCACGTCATAAGAAGTAAGAAATAAGAGCGCAAGAGGCGTAGGAATAAATGCAAGGACAGATGCAGTCGCAAGAAAAGCAACGAGCGAAAGAGTGATAAATAAATAAATGTTCAACTAACTTAAAAACCACAAATTATGAACGCTTTAAGAAACAGAGTACAATTGATCGGACACCTAGGAATGGATCCAGAAGTAAAAACATTTGACAAGGACAAAAAACTTACCCGTGTGTCCATCGCAACAAACGAAGTGTATTACAACGCCAAGAACGAGCGCATAGAAGAAACGCAATGGCACAATGTTGTGATGTGGGGTAAAACGGCAGACATTGCCGAGAAATACCTCAAGAAAGGCCAGGAAATTGCACTTGAAGGCAAATTGGTCAACAAAAGCTGGGAAACCAAAGAAGGCGAAAAGCGCTATAGCACGGAAATCAACGTGAGTGAATTCGTAATGCTCGGCAAAAAAGAAGCCGCTGCATAATCAATTGCCAGCTTCAGATTGAGTCTAAAGGCTGTCTCTACGGGGACGGCCTTTTTTTGTTCTAGCCTGTCCTGCTAAAAAACCGCATTGGTCAATGCAGTTTTAAAAACCTTGGTTTACCGTTAAGATCGTTTTTCACAGTCAACAATCCAGACCAGAAACTCTGAACGGCTCTTGAAAGTTCTTCAACATCGCTGGCATGGGTTTCAAAATAAACCCGTTTTACACCTGCCTTCTTCGCAACATCAGCAATGCGCTTAAAAAAATAGAACGGTTCATTTTCAGGAGCAAACAGCGCCAGATGTGGTTCATGGTTTTGCACATTGGGTGCTAACGATCCGTTGAGATTATTTGGAATATAGGGCGGGTTGCTTACCACAACATCTACCTGGTTTAGTTGAAAGTTTGATTGCCTCAAATCGCATAGTGCAAACCGTATCGGCAAATGCGTTTTAGCCGCATTTTGACGAGCCACCGCCAGAGCATCCTCAGAAACATCGCAAGCGCTAACTTCCCAATATGGTCTGGCTGATTTTAACGCCAAAGCAATACACCCGGAACCTGTTCCAACATCCAAAACCCTCAAATCAAGTGAAGACTCCTCTTCTAACACCCATTCTACCAGCTCTTCGGTTTCAGGCCTCGGTATCAATACGCGCTCATCCACAAATAAATCAAGGTCAAAAAAAGTGGATTTGTTGAAAATATACTGAATCGGCCGCTTGTTCTGAAGCTCCGCGATCACCTCTTTCCATCGGTTTAAGCGATCAGTAGCAACCACATCATCATTGTGTAAATAGGCTTGAGCTCTGTTCCATCCTTCGATTTCCAAAACACACCAATGGTAGAGGCTTTGCAATTCGCCCTGCAAATAGTGAGCGCTGAGTTCACTATAGAAATATTGCCGCAACGAAGCGTGATTCATTAATAACAGAATTTATGGTCTTTCAATGTGGTGCAAACCGCACATTTGCAAAGCAACATTGTTTCTCAAAAAAAACACTATAAATGAGTGATCAGATTTTTAATACCGACTACTGGGAAACGCGATGGAAGAACGGGCAAACAGGCTGGGATATTGGCTATGCCTCCCCACCGATTATTGAATATTTCAAAACCGTTGCAAATAAAAATGCGCGGATTCTAATACCCGGGTGTGGCAATGCATGGGAAGGTGAGGCTTTGCTAAATATGGGGTTTAAAAATGTGTATTTACTTGATATTTCATCATCTGCCTTGAAATGTTTTCAGGAGAGGGTGAAGCATTTTCCAGAAAATCAAATCATCAACGATGACTTTTTTGAACTCAATGATTCTTTTGACTTCATCGTTGAACAAACATTTTTTTGTGCCCTACCTCCTTCTCTGCGTCCAAATTATGCCGAAAACGCTCATCGTCTATTGACTGAAAATGGCAAACTTATCGGTGTGTTGTTTGATACTGTCTTTGATTTCGACCACCCGCCATTTGGTGGAAATGCTGAAGAATACCGTAGCTATTTCGAGCCGTTTTTTGATATACTGCACCTTGAACGCGCCTATAACAGCATTGAACCCCGACAAGGAAATGAACTTTTTATAGAGGCAAGAAAAAAAACCAAAACGTATTAAAGGAGCATGTCTTATGTAAGCTTCCCTTAAAACCGAACTGTTTAAAAGTAGAATAATTAATTTTAGAC
>JBBDRU010000312.1:0-2808 GCA_040905305.1 Salibacteraceae bacterium
TATTATGTGAATAGAAGAAAAAGTCGCTTTGTACATTTTCATTCCCTTCAAAGCTTGCTCTCTCAGTTGCCTACTACTTTTTTAAACTGGGGGCTATTGTACTATGTGATCCGCATTTGGTTGTTGGATATCGGTGCAGACGATGAGGTGTTCTATGGCTATTTATACCTCACAGTAGCTGCAAACGTTACCTATATTTTATTCAGCATCATTGCAGCAATTAAAGCAAAGCGTGGAAAAATGTATTATTTCTTATTTTTTGGAAAATTGAGTTATGAAATGGTGTTTTCTACCAAACGTAGTTTCCAATATGATGGAGACACTAGCATAAAAGCATCCAATCAACCGCCTATTTAAGCACCTCGGAATGCATAATAAAATTTGGTTGGACTTGTTAAAGCTAATAGCAATTTTTTCAATGCTATTGTTGGGGTTTGTTTATGTTCCACCAATGCTCTTTGATGATTGGAAACCACTGCCTGATGAGGCACCTGCATTACCTGGCTTAAGTTATAAACAGGAAAAGGTATTTGGCGACTTTATGGTGAAACAGTTTTTGGAGGATGAAACGCTCATGTCAAACCCTTTAATTGACTCCTCATTTAAAGTAATTTGTAATCGGTTAGAGCAGCATAAACCGTTAAACGAATTTGATTTAACATTTCATCTACTGGAAAATGAGGTGGTCAATGCAATGACCCTGCCCGGAGGACATATCATCGTGTTTTCTGGTTTGCTGTCTTTTGCTGACTCTCCTGAAGAGGTCGCTGCAGTCCTTGCTCATGAAATCGGTCATGTAACTAAACGCCACGTAGCTAATCGCTTGATAAGAGAAATAGGAATCACAGCTATTCTTGCGGTGATCACGGGCGGTGATGTTAGCATCATTCATGAACTATCACACTTATTGCTTTCAAATGTTTTTAATCGTGAACAGGAATCTGAAGCTGATAAATTTGGATTGGAATTGTTGGAGAACGTGAGAATTGACCCCAAGGCCCTCGGAGTTTTTTTCAATCGATTAAACGATGCCGACCTAGCTTACGATGAACGACTGGAATGGATTATGTCTCACCCGCATAACAACGATCGCATCAATGCAAGTTTTGACTATGGTTTAAATGATTCCTTTGTTGCTGATAGCATTGACCTTAACTGGAGCGAGCTTAAAGCAGAAATGGAGCAACTATGAGTGTAAAGACAATTGAGAGTTTTTCAAACCCACAATACAAATTCCTCAAAAGCTTATCTAAATCTAGAAATAGAAGGAAAGAAGAGCGTTTTTTGATGGAAGGAAGGCCTGAGTTGGATGTGGCATTCCAACAAGGTTTAAAACCAGAATTGATTGCCTATTGTGATTTTTATATCAGTGAGGTTGAGCTTGCCAAGCTCATAAGTAATAGTGATTTTCAATTGTTACACCTTAAAAAGGAGTTGTTTGAAAGCATCACTTATCAGCATGTTCGTGGAAATTTTTTGGCTGTGTTTTCGAGTTTTTATCACAGGTTAGACGACATCGATGTAGATGGTGATCTATTGATCTTAGAAAAAGTCGAAAAACCAGGTAATCTTGGGGCGATTCTACGAACAGCAGACGCTCTGGGATACAAAACCGTTATATGCACTGAAACGGAAATAGACCTTTTCAACCCAAACGTATTGAGAAATAGCCGAGGCGCACTTTTTGGACTAAAAACCGTATTCGCTTCAAACGAACAAACCCTCGAGTTTCTAGAGAAAAATAACTTCAAGATCTATGCTGCCGCCTTAACTGATCAAGCCGAAGATTACAGAATGATTCGGGATATCAATGAAAAGTTGGCATTAATATTTGGAAGTGAATCAAAAGGCTTAAGTGATTTTTGGCTTTATTGTGCACATCAACATGTAATAATTCCTATGCATGGTGTGGTTGATTCGCTTAACCTTTCCGTTACACTAGCCATTTTAGCCTGTTACAGGAAGGGATAATGCACCTCAGCTCTTGTTTTTTCGAGCTTCTTTGCGTGCCTGCTTCAGCATTTTCACCAAGTCGATTTCTTGCCCATTATGACTCGAATCTACTGTAAATAGTTTCAAGTAATCATCGCTCAATTCATGATTATCATCAAGGGTGGTGCCAAATACATCTACACCAGGATCAATTCTTAGAACCGTTTCAGCATTGGCTGGAACTAAGATCTGATCAAAGCCTTTAATTTTTAAAGTGATGGTTTCTGACCCCTTGTTCAGAGCTGTGAACTCAACCCTGTCAGAAAATTGAAAAATATGAAATACAATGAGAAAGACAACATTAAACATCCCCGCTTAAGTTATTTTAAATATTAAACACTAACGTGTGCGAACATACGCATATTTTATTGAACACGTCTGCTGATGACCTTTAAATAGATTTAATGCGTCAACATCGTAATGCTTATACCTACACAATCCGTTCTATCAATGGCTTCATTGAGATATCCTCGTGGGAGGTGTCAAAGACTGCTTTACCATTTCTAATAATGATCAATTGCGGACTTTGATGAGGTATGCCATATTGCCTTGTTATTGCGTTCGAGACTTCTCGGTATTGCAATAGATCAAGGTAATAGAATGCGAATTTGGATGTTGGTAGATGATAGCTATTTGCTAAACGCTCTTTAGCAAAAGCACTGCGGCTGCATCTGGTGCTGTGCTTTAAAATGGCCACAGGAATTTGATAACTGGTTTCATCAATCGATTTTAGATCAGAGACCGCTTTTAACCGCTGCCAAGCCTCAGGAAGTTTTGATTCACTAAATGGATTCCACATACTTTATTACTTTCTTT
>JBBDRU010000313.1:0-17075 GCA_040905305.1 Salibacteraceae bacterium
TGAAATAAGCGTTGGAGGAACATTATTTCTTGAGTTGGTCGGAAAGGAAACGGATTCGGATAATAACTCAGGTGAGGCTGAAGGTGAAGATACGAAAAACGATGCTGACACTTCCGGCTTCTACGCAAAGATCAAAAATAAGATCAAGCCTTCCTTTGGTTTTGATGTAATATATAATTCTTATACAGGTTTCAGTGTGAATCCGAAAAGTTCCTTGGGCTTAGAAACAGCCTTTGGTTCTGCCAGCGCGGGTTTAGATTATTCACCCGGAGGTGGGTTCAACTTCATTCCTTCCATCAGTTTGGCGCACTCGTTTTCAGAGACCAGTTCTGCTTTGAACTCTTTAGGAGCGGGCTTGAATGTGGCTTATAATTCACGAAACGGATTGCAAAATTTGAGTTTTTCGTTGAATGTATCTGCCAAAGGTGCTGAAAGTTCCAACCTGCTCAAGGTACTTGCCCAAGGAGCCTCTATACCCTTGCGTGAACAAACCTATTTTCCGTTTTCAAAGCCGGTGATGAAAAGCATCCAAAGTACTTTAAACACAAAAACTGGTTTAGACGCGGCAGTTATAGACGGGGACGTTTCGGGAAAAGGTAGCTCCTTAGTTACGAGTGTGATGGAAAAAGAAAAGTCAAGGTCAGCTTATGGTTATATGTATTTGCAAGGAGCTGATAAAGATGCCTTAACGGATTTTAATCAGGATGGCGATGCAGGAGTCTTTTATCCCGGGCAGAAACACATTATGCCGTCATCACTCACCCCAGATGTTTATGCGGTAAGTGCCCACGGAATAGAAGGTTCCTTAAGGCCGTATAGGAACGAAACAGGTGGGTATTCCGAAAGTGCACTGAAATTGCTTTCATCCTTTTCTTCTTCTGTAGGGGTTGAAATAGCGCAAGGTTATAACGTTAAAGGTGGAGCTGATGTTGCTACATCCAGTGTAACCATCAATAGTGGTGCATGGGATTCGGTCACAACCGATTATGAAGGTTTTGATCAACCTACGGTTAACACATTAGAAGAAAATGTGGTGTTTCAATATGGAAATGAAATGATTCCGGTGCATGAAGATTATTTGGAAGCTGTTGGAAATGAAGATCCGGTTGCCTATAACCTTATTGATGAAATAACACCGGGTAACCCTATTTTTCCCCAGCGGTTTCAATATGACTCCAATGACATCTATCAGCGAAAGGTTCGAAATCAGGATGTTTCAGTTTTAACAGCAGCCGATGCAAAAAATGCAGGATTGGACAAACACATACTTAGCTTTGACACACCGGGATCGTTAGATGACACTACATTTATTGTACGGGATGAAGGAGTTAGATCAGCCGGACATATTTCTCAGATCACATGCAATGACAAATCCGGAAACAGATATGTTTTTGGAGTTCCTGCTATGAACACCCTTCAAAAAGAGGTAAGCATGAATACCTCCGGGCGTACAGTTACGGGGGACAAGACAATGTTCCTCACTAGTGATATGGAGAACAACAAGAACGGTGACGACCATTATTTTTATTCGAAAGAGATCCCCGCTTATGCCCATTCTTACTTGCTTTCTGCGTGGCTTGGGTCTGATTATGTTGACGTTACAGGGAACGGTGTTACAAAAGATGACCACGGCAGTGCGGTTCGGTTTAATTGGAATCGAGCGTATGAAGACTATGGGTGGAAAACACCGGTTGATCTAAATATGGCATATCACATGAGGGGCAGTTTAATGTCAACTGAAGATGAAAAGGGAGCCTTTACCTATGGAGAAAAGGAGGTCTGGTATGTGCACTCGATTGAGAGCAAGGATCAAATTGCGTTCTTCTATACCAGCGACAGAGAAGACGCTTTGGGCGTTGATAATGAGGTTGGTTCACCCACCAGTAATGCTCTCCAAAAACTTGACAGCATCAAGGTATTTCCAAGAAGGGCTTTTGAATTAGAAGGGAATCAGGCCGAGCCTTTGAAAATGATCGAATTTGAATATGAATACCTGCTTTGCCCGGGCGCACCCAACAGCCCAAACGGCAAGTTAACCTTGAAATCGCTGTATATCAGCCACGGAAACAGTGAAAAAGGCCGACTCAGTCCGTATGAGTTTAGTTATGCTCAGAATTATTCATACAACTCTACAAAAACGGATAGGTGGGGTAACTACAAGGGGGCAAATGAGAAAGATTTGGCGTTTGATATATTTCCATACGTCAATGAAGAAATTGATTCAGACAGTGTGGATAGTTGGGCTTCGGCCTGGAATATATCTCAGATCCATCTGCCTTCAGGAGCCAAGATCAATGTAGAGTATGAGGCTGACGAATATGCCTATGTTCAGGACAAGGAAGCTCAGAGGATGTATCACGTGGTAGGTATGGGGTCTTCACAAAACTTCAGCTCTGACAATAGGCTGTACAACAAGGCATCTGTAAATGCATCACTCGAAAAGGAGTACATTTTTCTGGATAATCCGGGAGGTCTTACGCATGAGCATCAACTGGACAGGCTACTGTTTGCACTGCCAAATGGTGCGATGTATTTTAAGTTTATGGTGAAGTTGCCGGGGGCCGCAGCAAACTTGCTTACTGATGATGAACATTCTTACGATGCTGTGCGAGGATATGTCAAGCCGCTCTCTATTGGTTTTTGCCCACCCCCATTTCAAGACAAAATATGGATTAGAATTGCCCCGGCAGATTACAATGAAAAGGGAAAAAAAATCAATGCCATATTGAAGGCATCAATGGATTACCTTTTCAGAAGCCATCAAGGAATGGTTTTTGGAAGCAACACCCCGGGCGATGGCGAGATCGTGAAGTTTGTGAAAAACCTTATCGGTGTTAAAGACGACTTGTTTGCACTGCTATTCGGGCCCTATCAACTAATGCTCACCAAAGGAATGGCCAGGACATTTAAAAGAGAGGGGTCTTTCGTTAAGTTAGGGCATCCCACCGGGAATAAAAAAGGAGGCGGACATCGTGTAAAGCGAATTACTACCAGTGATCAGTGGCACGACATGACGGGATCCGCGAATGAATACACAGGCGTAACAGGAAAAGAGTATAACTATGACTACTTTAGTGGCGTAACCTCAGGAGTGGCGCAGTATGAACCCTCCAAAGGAAATGATGAAAACCCGTTTAAATACCCGGAATATTATAAATTGGGTAACGCTAAGTCAAAGAAACCGGCACCATCGGTTTTTCAGGAAGGACCATTTGGAGAATCTTTTTTTCCCTCACCCACGGTTGGTTATGCGCAAGTCACGGTCTCTGATATCAATACCGATAACTATAAAACAGCGGGAGTAAAAACAGTTCATCAGTTTTATACGGCAAAAGATTTTCCCGTGAAACTCAAGCATACGGCTTTAAAACACAAAGAGGATACTGAAAAACCGTTATGGTCTTTTTTCGGATACGGCAAAATTAAACGCAAGATAGCAACCTCTCAGGGGTATGTTGTTGTGCTGAACAATATGCATGGCAAGAAAAAAAGTGAAACGGTGGAAATGGTTCAGTCAGGTTATGATCCGGAAATCATCAGAAGTTCAGAATACATTTATCAAACATCAAATGATAATGAATTAAACAATACGGTGCAATGTGTGAATCGTTATGGACAATATACCCAGCAGCGCATTGGTATAGATCCCGAGGTATTTATAGATACTTGGGAGTCTGCTCAAAACAGCTCTAGCAGCACTACGCAATCAAATACTTCGGGGTTTTATGTGGTCATTCCTATCGTTGTTCCACCTATTTGGTACACAAAATCAGGAGAGGACAGGGAATACCGAACCGTGGTTACCACAAAGCTTGTTCAGAAACAAGGAGTTCTCAAACAGATGATCGAACGCAATAGAAAATTCAAAACAACCCTGACCAATGAAGTTTGGGACACTCACACCGGAGAGGTTTTGGTCACTTCAAAAACAACCGATTACCACACTCCAAACGGAAGGCCCGATGTTCTATATTCAATGAACTACCCGGCCTATTGGAGTTTGGGGAATGACAGAATGGGACATTCTTACCGAAACATCAGCTATCGCGGTGAAATTGGTAGTCAATTTGAGTTTATGAACTCAACCCAATATAACTCCTTGACGAATACTGAAAAGCAGAATCTCAAAACCATGATCTATCGTGGTTTACTGGATGGATTAGGGGATGGTGTGTACAATTCACTCAGCGGCAACATTGTGCAAGGTGGTGTGTTTGCCGAAGGGGATGAGGTCTATGAGCCGACAAGTGGTGAAGTCTATTATGCAGAAGAAGTGCTCACCTATGGCGATGTAAGCAACATCCTAAACATGATTGGTTCAGGAGGGAATCCACCATTCAGCAATGGCGGTGGATCTTCAATAACTGGGAGCTCCGGTGGCAGTGGAGGTTCAGGAGAAAACCCGACTTACCAGCCTTGTGGAGAGGTTGTAATAACGAACCAAACAATGGCCGGGCACTTTCAAGATCTTTTGGATTTGTGCAATCAAAACAATTTTAACATTGCTGCTCTTCCACTAACAGATAATAATGGTCAAGCTATATATGGTTATCTGGACTCACCCAGCTTTGGTGAGTGGTTTGATATATGGCAAGACCCCATGACCGAAAACTTGTTCGATCTGATTGATGACATGCTGGATGTTCCGGCTGTTAAGGTGTTTTTGGAATCGGTTTATGACGACCCAACCACTGCTCAGGTATATTTTAATATTTATAACTGCGAACCCCTCTTTGATTGTGCCATTGGACAATTAAACAACACAAGTTTGTTTGAAGCTATTGGCGCTCTTTTTCAAAAACCAGAACGAATACACCTGGCCGCTGCGCTAGCTAAGCATCAATTGACCCATAGCGTGGCCATGGACTTCGGAAAGAACTCTATCAACGAGAGTTATGGCACTTCTACAGGTTGTCATCATAATAGTGGGGTGGATATAATTCATAATGTATTCGACTCCTATGCGCCCGGAGATACTTGTGGAAAGGTGGTTGATTTTGGTTCTTACGACTATCTCTTAGATCAGGGATACAATGCCATGCAGTTGCTGCCTGATACTGCGAATGAATATGACTGTTTTTATGATGAATTACTGGATTCGGCTGTGGTGGGTGCAGGCGTCATTGATAACGGTTGCGATGAAGTCAATCAATATTCCTACAGCCCCTTGTTTCCTGATTGCGAGAATTACTCTACACCAAATGAAACCGCAGGAGGAGGTTCAGAAGATCCTGAAGAAGATGACGATGATGATACTCCCCAACACGATTACAATGCACCACTTTATGACGAATTGGTATTGTTTATGGATCGGGAGGGAAATATTGTAAACCTCAACGGCAAAACAGTGCAAATCATTCGCTCGGGAAGGAGAAACATGCTTTTAGCAACTGTTGGCCAGGAGGAGGTGCTTAATATTAAGCCAATCTCAGAAGTGGCAGTCTCATCGGCTAATGTCAAAAAACGACTAAACGCTTCTAATTCCACATACACAGATGATTGGCCAAGCGATTTCATGCCCGATGCGTTGACGGCAAGCAAGTTCAATCCGTTTGTGTTTGGGCAGCGTGGAATATTTAGAACCAAAGGAACCTATGCAGCTCATTCAAATAGGTTCTATAATATTCATGATTTGAGGTCTCCCAAACACGGGCCATTAGATAATTATGTGCCATTTTGGAATTTTCTTGATACCAATGGCGTGGTATATAATAAATTAACGCAAAACCAGGACGCAGAAGCTACAGAGTACTGGTTATTGACAGAAGATAGAATGCTTTATTCGGGAACGGGCGCAGAGTTGGAATCCGTAAACCCTCTGGGTATATACAGTTCAATGATAGCCGCGCGTAACAATCGCATAACAGGCGTGGCGGCTAATTCAAAGCATCGAAACGTGTTAATTGAAGATTTTGAATCTGCGTTGATGGACAATGGAATGCACAGCGGTAACGGACTTGTGGGCTGGCATAATAGTTATTTCAAAGATTATGGCTCTGGCTCTTATACTGCATTGAGTAATCCCGGAAAAGTGTTGACGACCGATGGTGCCCACACGGGTGAAGCTGCAATAATGTTGCGTGGTTTAGCTGAAATATCTGGCAGCGATTCGCTTAACACAAAACCTGAATACCTGAAGTGGGAAATTGATCTTGAGCCCTCTGGGAACGTGTTTGATAAAGATCTATATCGAATTAGTGGGTTCAGACCTGACTTGGCCAGAGAGTATATTATTTCCGCCTGGATGATGTCTGTCAATACACTTAGAGAGTCACCGACATATACAGGTCAAACGTTTGATCCGTTGGATCCTGTGGGCAAGATGCATATTGAATTTTATGATGATAGTGGAGGGTTTATTTCAGTGTTTTCTTTGGCAGACATTCAACCCATTGGTGAATCAATTGATGGTTGGAGAAGGATTGAAATACCTTTCAGTATTCCTTCGAATGCCGTAAAGCTCAGCCTGATTTTTCAAGGAGGTAAATTTGGAACCTTGGTCGATGATGTGCGCATTTATCCAGAATCAGGATCGCTGCAATCTTATGTTTACTCAGGATCTGACCACAAGCTTAAAGCTCAATTGGATCAGAATAATTACGCAACCTTTTATAAATATGATCAAGACGGCTCACTTTCAAAACTTGAAAAGGAAACCGAAACAGGCCGTTTGACTGTAAAGGAAAACCTTAAAAACACCGCTAAAAGCATTTCACAATGAGGCGGACCCTGTTATTTATCGCAATGATGTTGGGCAGTATTTGCCTCAGGTCTCAAGCCGAGATCAATGACCTGATCAATCATTTATCTAATGCAACAAACTACGGATATGATGTGGTTGTTTTTGACTGTTCGGCTGGAAAAGACCTTGCGGCTTATTCATACTTTATTAATGGCAACGGAAATTACGCGGTGGATGCTGACAATAGCGTTTACTTTACAGACAACCGCTATTATGTAGAAGTTGACAGATCTCAAAAAACGCTGATGGTAGGCCCTGGAAGCTCTGAGTTTTTCACTCCCCCGAAAATTGAACCCGACTTATTGAACAATGCTCAAAAGCAAATTGATTGTGAAGCCAGGCGATGCACATTGGAGTTGAAATTTAACAAAGAAAACGCACGGGTAACTATCGCCTACAAACCGGAGAGCATGGAGCTGGAGAGTTACAGAACTCAACAACCTGCCATGGCTTCTTCAACCAACATTGAACAATGTGTTGAAATGACCTTTAAACCGTTAACAAATAAAGCATTGCAAGGCTTAAGCATTGATGATTTTGTGAAGATGGACGCTAATAAGTTCTTACCTACTGAAACCTATTCCAGTTATGAATTTTTCGATTATACACAGCGCTAAGTTTCTACTTTTTCTAATCGGGTTGACCTTCGCGATACCCGTGCTAGGTCAATATGAAACATTAAAAACCTACCAACGAACAAACACCGGACAAGCCGAGTTTGTGACAGGGTCAAACCCGTCCTGTTCAGAGCATTGGAAGCTTGATCCGAGCAGCACGAGCGGCATATTCAATGCAGGCACAAACGGTGGTGTTTGCGTCACACTTGAATCCGTTACTCTCGGTGACCCTAATGAACAGGTGATTTCTAGAAAAAACTTTGTAGGTGTTGAGGTGATTGACGACTCTTTAGCTGATGAGTCATTTGACTATACTGTTGAGGTTACGGTGCAACGCTGGATGCAAAGCCAATCCCCTGTAACCCACACCGTCTCCCTTGACATATCCTATAACCCAAACTCTAGAGAGAAACACAATGACAGACATGAAATCCAACTCAGTGGAGGATACGATAACGCCAAGATTACGAACATTGAAATTTTAGATGCAAACGGAGCTGGCGTGACCGGTGCTTACCCTCGCAACTTCAGAGTGACGCTTACCATGTCGGAGTCTATTTACAATACAGCTTCCACTCCAGCATTAAACCCGATATGTACTTTAGTTTCATCCACCAACGATGTAGAAGTGAATTGGGACGATTGTCCGCAGCCCGGTTGGTATGAGTTTGAATGGGTTTTTGTGGATGAACACAGCTTGGATGAACACCCCGCATCATACTATTTCAAACGTGGTGCGTCCAGGGTTACACGAGATACAAGTAGGTATGTTATTACCAATCATTTTGCGCATGAAGGAACGCTCTATGTTCGCGCTCGTTCTGTGAGGCCGGCATGGAATACAAGTTTAACCAACATCGATGAAGACGTTAATGTGTACTCGCCCTGGTATAATAGCAGTATTGTTATTGGGACGGCCAATACCAAGATTTCAGACTCGCTCAATTGGTCTTATGGAGCAACGTACAGCGAGAATGGCAAACGGCTTGAAGAGATAGCTTATTTTGACGGACGGGGAAGAGAACGACAGAAAATGGTCAAGCCTGAAGAGTTTGGCAATACCATCATCGCTTCGCAATCATTTCTGGACTATGCAGGAAACAAAGCAGTGAGCGTGCTTCCGGCACCAATCACTGCAAATAAATTGTCGTTTAAATCCGGCTTAAACCGTTTTGCAGGTCAAGCGGAGCATCCGCTAAACAAATTTGGCCAACCCGGCAGCTTCCCGCCCGCAATGCATAGCTCCTGGGGAAGCAATAAATACTATAGCGACTCAAACGATATTAGCGGCAACTTCCCATTGATGGATCTTGTGCCATCAGCATCAGGATATGCCTACACTTACGCTGAACATGACCCCATAGGAAGGCTGCGTTTCCAAAGCATCCCGGGCGAATTGTTTCATGTAGATACCGCTCTGTCCGAAGAGCACTTCACAAAAGTCATTCACACCGATGCAGATCAAGACGAGCTAGACCTTTTTTTAGGCAACAATGCAGGGTCAAGTACAAACTACACAAAGCGATTCACGGTTGATGCAAACGGTCAAAATTCAGTGGAGTACTTAGACGCAAAAGATCGTAAGGTGATTACAGGATTATTTACCCAACCTGAAAACCTGAAGCCGATAGATTATTTACCTGAATCAATTTACTTGCTTTCAGACCTTTTATCGAATCCTAATGTAAACACCCCAGTCCCTTCAATTGAACCAGGCGCTTATATCCTGGAAAATCAATTTTATCTCGCGGAAAACAGCAGCTTTTTTCTTAATTAC
Organism: Salibacteraceae bacterium; assembly: GCA_040905305.1. GTDB lineage: Bacteria > Bacteroidota > Bacteroidia > Flavobacteriales_G > Salibacteraceae > SHAN690. The sequence continues at coordinate 9,137 of JBBDRU010000313.1, forward strand.
AAAGCTGCCGGAAATTATTTAGACGTGTGCGAAGCGTATGATACGCTTTGTTACAAATGCCTCTACGAAGCCGAGATCAGTATTGTGAGAGAGACGGGTGATACGCTGTTTCATTGGTCGGTTGGATCGATCTCTATAGACAGCAATACCTTGAACGCCATGAAAGTATGTTCTTCAGATTCAATCATCATGGCCGATTCATTCCTGTTGAATCAATCTACATTCTCATCCTTGCCTTCCGGAGCAGATCATACTGCTAATTATGGAGGCGGAGTGGAGTTTACTTTGAACCAGGGGAAGTACACCCTTCGCAAGTCACTAAAATTGGTGGACGATGAAGGCATGGGTATTGTTTCCAAAGATTATATAAACAACGCACTGGAGTCGGGGTGCCTTAAAGATCGTTACTCTTTCATTGATTCGGCCACCACTAATGCTAATTATGACTGTCCTGTCACCTATTCCAACTACACGGTGGATGATGGCCCTTGTGGGGACCTGAAGGAAGAAATGATGAAAGACCTTTATCCGAATACAGGCAAGTATGCTTCTTTTTTCAGCGGAATTCAGTCTGCCGACACGTTTTCACTTTTCAAGGCGATACTTAATCAACCTATCTATGGCGAAAACATGCTTTTTAATTCTGACTTTGAATTGGCCGATACTGGTTTTGTAAATGATTTTACCGTGTGTTCAGGGGCTTTTTCTTTGACAGGGGTTAATTTCCAACGATCGTTAAGTGAAACACCGGGAAATTGTGCAGATTGGATTGATAACAACAAAATACCACAAAATGAAACGGTGCTTTCCATTATTGGCGACCCCGCAACCGACTACGATTCTATCTCGCACGATAGTACAATAACACATGACTCAATTCACGGTTCCACGTTTTGGTCAAACTACTCAGGCACCGGGCCTGAGCAAGATCACTTTATGATATTTGGCCAGCAGGTTTACCTTGAGGTCGATCAGGCTTATAACATGACCGGTGATTTTTGGGACATCGGTCTTCGCGATTCTGTCGAATTCTATCCTTCTGCTATCCGATACTTTATTGACGGCACACAGGTTGGTGTGGTTTATATTGATAATGATGTGGACACCTTCTCGGCAAATTTCAACTACACGCCAAACTCAAGCGGAACCGCGCATTTAATGGTAGTGGCCGATTTGGGATGTTGCACGGAATTTGGCTCAGTCTATAACACCCTTACAAACTATGCCGTTGACAATATTCAGTTGCGCGAAATCAATTATTCCTGCGGCTGCGAAGGACTTGATATACCAAACCCACCGGTGGGCCAGATCAGCACTCCTGTATATCCATTTCAATGCCTTTACAATGCGTTTGATCAGGCAAATATTGAAGGATCGGGAGGTGTAAACCCGGCCTTACTTTCAATAAACAACTTCATTGCACAGTTTAAATATTCATGGCTTGATGCAATGCTTCCCGCACATCCCGAATATTGTAACCTGGAAGCTTGTGCTGTTATATACAGCGACTCATCCGTGGCTTTTATGGAGAAGCTGGATAAGTACAATTGGTCGCAGGCGCAAGCAGAGTGGAATAATTTTGTGTATGACACTTCCGGTTTAGGCATCGAAGGGCTGTTTCCCCATGATCCTTTGTTTAATGCGATCAGCAATCCGGGCCACTTTCTTCACTATCTATATCTAGATGTGAAGGAAAGTTTAGGGCAATACATTTATTTCGGCACGTCACATTTATCTATTGATCGTGCTATGATGCTTATTTCGTTGCCGGCAGCCAATATGGTGCTCGACACGGCCATTGTAACAGCCGATACAAACCTACTGGACGATTGGCTGCAATTTGCAACAGATTCAACATTTGATGAGGCTGTGCTTGGGGCAGCGCTATGGGAAAAGTATAGCAACGGCTATGAGCAGATCAGAAATTTTGCAGCTAATAATTACTATACCCGTTGCCTTGATTGTGGCTATGATTCATTGGTCAAAAACTCTCTGGCGGCTCAGGCAGAAAAAAAGAAAGACGAGCTTGCAGGAAAATCCTTTGAAATGTTTGGAGATTCCAATATGCTATTTAACGATACCATAGATATTGAGGCATTCAACGCTTTTATTGACTCTTTATCACTCATGGCTAACAATGATGCCATTGACCAGTGCTATGCATGGGTGCTGGGGAAGATCCATGAACAATTCGAATTGGAAATTGATACTAATGATTCAACATGGTATATCGGAGGAACCGGCATGACCCTGGCAGATACCACCCTTGCTCATGCCCTCAAAACGTTTTGTGCAGGCGATTCATCCATGGCAGCCATTGATGAGGTTTTCACCACTTTGGGTTTGACCCCATATACCATGCAAATGAATCCTTATCTACTAAACGTTACTCAACCCTATGAGGCCATATACAATTCGTCTCAAATATTCGGAACCGAATGGAACGGGTGCTTTAACATGACATATTCCGGAGATTCGATTGACTCTGCACTGAGCACGGTCTCAAGCCTGCCTCAGGGCATAGAGTGGTATAATGCGCACGTCACGGGTTTTGGATTGGGAAACACAGCAAGTTCATCCGGCCTTCAATTTGAATCCATTACATGTGATAGCCTCATGTGGCAACGCACAGTAGGTTCACTTGCCAACTATACTTCGTTACACTTTTTCCTGGTTAAGGTCTATGATGCTGAAATTCAAGACACCATACTTTTGAGAGGGTTTTTTAAAAACACTCCGCTTTTTGATGGAGCTGAACAATCAGGGCCTTTTGAAGTAACCCCTACGGGAGCAGGCGACCGCATTTATTGCAAAGATATATACGATGCTTGCGAAGGTCTTTTTGCATCTGACATAGTGGTCGATTACATTGACAATCCTTTGTATAGTGTGCAAGGGTCAACTCCAGACACACTTCAGCTTGCATATCACCCGGGATTTGCTCCCTTAGTTCAAGATTATTTTTCAAATTTCTTCGGAAGAAACTATGGTCAAATGAACATAACCGATGTTATGTCTTCATGTAAAGTGATTGACTCATTGATGGTATCGCCCGTTATTGCCTCTGCTTTTAATCTTGACCCTGAAGTGGAGCTGTCTTTCCATTTTGCCGACTCTGTTTTTAACACCATTGATCCCGTTTGCCCGCCTAATTCAGAATGGGAACATTGCGACACATGCAATTGGGTGCATGAAAAGCTCATGACCTATCAATACGGGATCGATTCTACCAGCGGCATGCGGATTGACTCGATCCGAGATTACTTTGGCGGACTTGGCTTTGATACTGCTGCCTGGATCATCGAATATCCGAAATGGATTGATCGTGATAACTGGAACCACATGTATGCATATATGAAGTCGGATTATTACACCGGCCTTCATAACATGCTCAATTTTACGTTGTCTGCCTGGGATACGCTTGATCCTGTTGTGCCTGGCGGTGGGTCAGTAACCCTTTCCGGTTATTTCAATTCCGATTATCCGCTTGGTGGTTCATTTCCGTTCGGCACATTCAGCGGAAGCGAAGCTTCTATCGACTCTATTTCGGAGGGCACTTATGATGATGCTGATATGTGGATTAGACACAACAGCAATGGACGAGTGTGGTTTCACTATGCTATTGAGCAAGCAGATACTTTCCATGACATCATCCTCGATTACCAATACTTCAACGGTGAGTTTACGTTAGATCAAATAGATACGATACTTTTTATGCAACCTCTACCGGGCCAGGGTGAAATTTTTGACTTTATAGTTGGAGTTATGAACCTTGATGACAGTACAATACATATTATGAATGGCACTGCAACTTTTCCTGTTGCATACATGTGTGACCTACCGGCCGTTTCGTTGTATGAACAACCTTCAAACCTTGCTCCTGCCTGGACGCCTGACTGCACCGAGGGACGGTATTATGATGCTTACAAACAAGGGGAAGATGATTTCCGTGATTACATCCAAAATAAACGACAGGGGTTTGAATTAGCATATTTAGACAAATGCCGTTCAAACACAGCAGAAGAGCTTTGGCGAGGAAAAGACCTCGGCTCATATTATCACACATTGTATTTTTATGATCGGGCCGATAACCTTATAAAAACCGTTCCTCCGGCAGGAGTGCGGCCTTATGTAAAAGAAAGCTCAGGCGGTGGACTTATTGTGGACAACGACTCACTCAACAAAATTGCCAATTACCGCAACAACCAATCCGTAAAATTTTATAATCCACCACATGTAATGGCCAGCCAATACGCGTTTAACTCTTATAACGAGGAGGTTTGGTACAAAACACCCGATGGAGGCGAATCCCACATTTATTATGACAAACTTGGTCGCGTGCTTTTTTCACAAAACGCTAAGCAGCGCGCAGCAGGCGAATATTACTCTTATTCGTTATACGATAATCTATCCAGGGTGTATGAAACCGGTGAGTTTCAACCGAACGACTCAATCTCTGTGCTAGAAGATGACGAAAGTAAGTTCAGCATCATCCTTCATCATGGTGATGGGTTTGAAAACACAGACACCTTGGCAAAATCTATTATTGAAGCGGCTGTTTACATATTGTTGGATTCAAACCAAGTCAATGCGGTAACAAACCTTACGTTCGACCAGTTGAGTGTATTTTACCGTGCGGTGGGTTATGGCAATTGGGTTCAATATATCAAATCTAAAACGCGCAATCATGCTATTGTTACGCGCTATGATTATCAAGGGCTTTACGGAACCAACAACTACAATGTAGATCGCTCATGGAACCTCCAAAACCGCGTATCGGCCATGTATAAATACGAAAAACTCGATGAGGGTGCTCATGGCAATTTTGACAATGCCATCATTTACAAATATGATATAGCCGGAAACGTCAGCACCATGTATAGAGAGGTACGAGACATGGGGTTCTTCATTTCAAAGCGTTTCGATTATTATTATGATCAGGTGAGTGGGAATGTAAACGAAATGAGATATCAGCAAGGAGAGCCCGATGCGTTGCATCACCGATATACATACGATGCACAAAACCGATTAACGCAGGCACAAAGCTCTCGAAACGGAATTATTTGGGATGTTGATGCCCATTACGAATATTATGCCCACGGCCCGCTGGCTCGAGTAACCCTGGGCAACCGCGCTCTGCAAAGTGTTGAATATGCTTACACGCTGCAAGGGTGGCTCAAATCCGTCAATGGCATGAATGCAATTGGCAATCAACCATCGTCTGTGCCCGATGATCTGCTCTCTTTTGATTTACGCTATTTCAGTGGCGATTACGAACCTTTGAATTCATCAGCATTTTCTGAAGTAGATTCTTCTACGCAAATGGATCTTTTCAATGGCAACATCGCGGCTATTGATAAGCGGCTTGTGCAGCCACAATTTAGCGGCATGTCAGAAAGCGCTAAAAAATATCGTTATGACCAACTAAACAGGCTTAAAAGTTATGTAGATTATGATATTGCCGACACCAGTGGGTTGGAATGGGATAACATCAATGGGCTTGAAACCCGCTATAAATATGATTTTAACGGCAATATTACCAACCTCACGCGGTCGGCTTTTCAACCCGACATGCAAGCAGAAGAAATGGACGAACTTGAATATAAATACACCATTGAAACCAACCAATTACATACCGTTTGTGAATTCATTGATAAAAATCGCTTTTGTTGCGACTTTGACATGATTGAAGAAGTGCAACACATTTGGAAACCGCTCTATTCCTTTCAATCGGAAGCTCCTACCGTTTATATAGAAGGCGAGTTTTGTAGCGATCTTGTGGATAGCTGGCCCTTTGATACAAACGGACAAGTTCATTGCTATGGAGTTCATAATTTAGGAGAGTATGAAGAAAATGATAACGTTTTCTTTTCAGACACTGCTTGCAGGCTTGACACTGTAAACGCGCAGTTTGAAGTAGCCGGTGGGGGTGAGCCCATCACCATTACGCTTGTGAGAGCAGTTGTTTCTTCAAGCAAAACTTTTGAATATGACCCCATCGGAAATCTCATTGCCGATCATGAGAGTGGTATTGAGGTGCAGTGGAACCCTGTGGGTAAAGTAAGTATTATAGACAAGTATAAACAAGACGTAGTAGAGAACAGTGGCCTTATTGCTCAAAACGATACGTTTAATTTGGACTGTCCCGCATGCGAAGAGGTTGTAACCATGAACAACCCTGAGCCGGACGAATCCGAAGACATGAGTAGCCGCATTGACCGGATATGGGATGGTAGCTTATCATTTGATTATGACCCCATGGGCGAGCGTGTGAAGAAGCACAACAAAATCGCCACCAACATTTTTGCTTCCAATCAATATACCGCGCAGGGAAACTCTTTTCCGGCCTCTTACCTGATTGCCAATTGCCTTAACGCTCCTGATCATTACGTCTATTATATGCGTGATGCTCAGGGAAATGTAATTGCTACCTACAACCTTACCCTTGAAATAAAGCATCGCTATCCTTACATGGTGTCTTTGCTCCGCAACGTTGTGGGCCTCGCTGACCCTCAACCGGCAGACCACTGGAAAGACATTGCCCTGCCCATGCTCACTGCCGATGGCAACCTCAAGCGTGAGCTGATGCGCATTACCGGGCATGTGCCGGCAGAAGTGCTGGATAGCATTGAGCACAACACCGCCTTTGACGATGACCCCACATTGCTGCCGCTTTTAGTGAGTAGTTACCCCAGCCTTCATCCGGCCGGGTTTTGGTATTTTGATGCCACCAAAGCTGCCGAGTTGCTTCGTGAAACAGGAGAATACCTGAACTATGCCGAAAGCAAAACCATCGAAGAAACCGACCAAAGGTTTGATGACGAGCTTCAACTTCTTGCTAAACACCAGAGTAACCTCCAAAACGACATTGATAATGCTTATAACGATTACATACTCTGCCATGATGCGCAATGCGGCACTTACGAACCCTGTCTAGACTGTGAAAACATGCGTGCTGAGCTTAACGACTATGAAACCTGCATGACCAACGGCAACTGCCAGCCTCCTTACTGCGGGCCCTGTGATGCCGAATGGGTTACTTATGACTCACTTGCCTGGCTGCTAACCCTCAATGAGCGCTACGATATTGCCTATGATAGCATGTATAACTCGTTGACCACGGGCGCAGGATCGTATGACATGGACAACTATTTTAGCGACAGCGACACACCGCTTAGCCACACATACGAGGCTATGCAAACCCCGGGCATTTGCGGCAGCGATGCCTTTAGAAGCTATTTAGACGACCATTACCAACACATCGCGTGGAAAGATGAGGTGCTTCCCATCACTGATGGAGACCGCTTGATCAATACCTATTTTCCTCAAATGGCAGATGCATGGTTTGCCGAAGCAGGCGATACGCTTTTTGATTATTCGGCAGACACCGTTGAAGTGTTGGCTGCTATCATGGCTGACAGTATTGGAACCCGCTATGGCGTGAAAGAAATATGGAGCGATATTGATGATATTTTAGGCCCCGGAGCGGCAATACTTTGCCATTTTGACACCACCGACACCGGAGCGCTGGCTGATGCCTTTGAGCAATTCAAAGCCTATCATCCGGCAGGCAAATACTCCGATCTTCAGAAGTGGGGAGATGTTGAAAGTGTGCTGGATCGGAATGACTTTCCAGTAGCCTATCTGGCCTATACATTGGAGCCCGAGCAATATTATATCTACGGTTCTTCGCGGTTGGGCAGCATACGCCATTACACCACCTCCGAAACCCTGGAAGGCCACACCCACCACTACAACACCGCTGGCGAAAGGCGCTACGAACTGGCAGACCACCTGGGCAATGTGCAAGTGGTGATGAGCGACCGACTGGCCGTGAAAGACGATGCCCACACGGCAGATGTGTGGGAGGTGTATGACTACTACCCCTTTGGCATGCAAGTGCCCGAGCGATCAGCCAACCTGGAAGGCATGGTAGAAA
>JBBDRU010000314.1:0-16868 GCA_040905305.1 Salibacteraceae bacterium
AAGTGGATCCTGGTCATGCTTTGATCATCAGAAAGGAAGGCGAGGTGAGCATGGAAATGATCCGCCAGCCGGGAGAAAAACTAGCATGTTCATTTGAGCGCATTTATTTTAGTCGTGGAAGCGATATGGATATCTATCGTGAGCGGCTGGAGCTGGGCAGAACTGTGGTTTCCAACGTGTTGAGAAGCATTGGAAATGACTTGGGGAATACCGTTTTTTCATTCATTCCAAACACGGCTGAAGTGTCCTATTATGGAATGCTTAAGGGTTTAGAGGCTTTTCACAATGAGCGTAAATTGGATGATATCGCCAAAATTGATCCCAACGATAAAGATGCATTAAGGAAGATTTTAAATGAACGGGTTCGTGCAGAAAAAGTAGCGATTAAGGATGCTAAGCTCCGCACCTTCATTACTCAGGACAGCGATAGGAATGATTTGGTCGCACATGTTTATGATGTTACTTATGGCACTGTAAAAGCCGGAAAAGATAATTTGGTCGTGATCGATGACTCGATTGTTCGGGGCACCACTTTAAAAAGAAGTATTTTACGCATACTTGACCGGCTCCATCCGAAGAAGATCGTTGTTGTTTCTAGCGCTCCACAAATCCGATATCCAGATTGCTATGGAATAGACATGAGTTTGCTTCAGGATTTTGTCGCATTTCAAGCAGCCATTGAGTTATTGAAGGAGAATGGATTGGAAAAGATCATCAAGGAGGTTTATGATCGATGTCAGGATGAGCTAGAAACCTCCAATAATCACAACCACAAAAACCATGTTCAGGCGATTTATGCGCCATTCACAGATGAGCAGATATCCTCTAAAATTGCTGAGCTGCTGAAGCCGGAAGATTTAAATGCTGATCTTGAGATCATTTATCAAAGTCTTGAAGGGTTGCATGCAGCATGCCCAAACCACCGAGGCGATTGGTATTTCAGCGGAAATTACCCAACTACTGGAGGAAACCGCGTTGTAAATCGAGCGTTTGTAAATTACTATGAAGGCAAACGTAAACGAGCGTATTAAGGCTTCCGCAGAACCAAAATATCCTGAAAATCTTTTGAGTCAGACTTTTTCGTGCCCCGCCAATACCCATAATCTACTTGATCAATGATCAAACCAGCGTTTTTAGCCATCTCTTCCAACAAAGAAAAATCATAGCGAACATTTGCGGCTTTTGAATGCTCGTTGTGCAAAGCATATTCGTCTTTGATAAACTCAAAACTGATGTGGGCATTTGTTTCGGGATTGGCTTTGTGATGGACAAAAAATGTAGCTACCATTTTACCTCCATTTTTTAGCGTTCGGCTGACTTGATGAAAGTAATTGGCCGTTTCCTCCGGTAACATATGGGTAAAAAGTGATGTGGCTACTGCAAAATCAAATGCTTTTTTTTCATAGGGGAAGGTGAGTTTTTCAGCGCTTTCTCCATTTGTTCTGTAAAGGTCATTCTTCAGCTCGATCAAACTGAAATGAAAATGAGGGTATTGAGAAGAGATGTTTTTAACACACCAGTCCACGCCCACCTTCATGATGTCAAAACCTTCATAGCGGCTTTCTGTTGAGAGATATTCTGTAAGACCAACTGCGATCCTGCCAATTCCAGAGCCAATATCAAGCACGGCATCATCGTGCTTTAAACCATAAGTCCTTAAGAGATCACACCAACGCTCTCCATCTTTTAAAAAATCGCCAGAGCCTGTAAAAATCATGCCTTTCGGTGGAAGTAACTTTCCTTTACGCTTCTGAACGCTAAAAATATCAGCGGGAAAGTAAAACACTCGTCTCACGAATAACCGTAAACCAGGCGAAAGCCAATAATAAAAAGGTCTTAAAAAATGCATGATTTAAATGGGGAGCGAATGTAATGTTTTAGAGGTGATTGGTCATCAAAAAGAAATTCGGTAATAAAATAAGGGTAGCCGACCTAATTGATATTCTCTGCGAATGCTTTCGTTTGGATCGTTGTTTTCATCCGGTGCATATGTTAAACTCAGCACATTTCGCGTGTCAAGCACGTTCACCAAGTCAATTCCAATTTCATGCGTTACTCGTCTGGCATTTAGTCGATAGTTTATCTTGACGTCAGCTCTGAAGTAATGTGGAAATTGCTGTGTGTTTCTGAGGCTGTCTATCACCACCAATTCTTTTTGTTGATTGCTTTCTTGAATATCAGCCGGGCCATACCACCTTCCGCCAACAACGGTTAATTTTCCACCGAGTGAAATCATGGATTTTTTTGATATGTGAAGTTCTTTGGCGAAAAGCCCATTCGCGGCAAAATTTCCGTTAAAATCAGTGTTTCGCCATGTGCCGTCTGCTCCTTGATATTTGCTGTCAAACAACGAACCCGTGATTAAAAAATAATAGGTTTTGCTAAAGTACTTTTCAAGGGTAACCTCGATGCCATAATTCCGTTGTGTACCTTGATTGATCAATGTGTTTGGAAAAAATCGTTCAAACCCTGAACCGGTGTTTGCCAATGAAAATGATCTTGTGCCAGGATCGATGGGAATGCCATAAAGCCATTGAAAATAGACCTCTGTTTTAAAGCGTAAATTGGGTTTTAACATGCGATCATAACCTGCAACAGAATGAATGGCTTTGGTGAAATCCATGCCTTTATTGTATAAAACAGCATTGCCTTCTGTATCGCGTTGCGCTGAGTAATAATATAAATAATAAGGTTGCACCTGACTGTGAAGCCCACCACCAATGTTGAGGCTTGAGCCATCTTTAAAGGTTTTTCGGATTGCACCACGCGGCTCAATGGGTGAGAGTGCGTTACTTAAACTTAAGTACTGACTGTGCAGCCCAAATGTGATCACCCAATCATTGTTCGGCCTAAACTTCCATTGCACATAAGGTTGCAATAGCACCGATTGGTCACGAGCATCCCACCGAACGTTCCATGTATTGTAATCGCTTTGTGTGCTGTCAAAAACCCAGGTGCTGTCCTGATATTCAAGGTTTAAATGTTCGGCAACAAGTCCCGTTTTTATCACATGCTTTCGATTGATTTTGCTGTTCAGAAAAAAGTGCCCCACAATGCGTTGCTCTTTAAAGCGATATTGCAGCAGCGGGTCAAAGGCGTTTACCGAGTCGAGTTGATAGCGATTGTTGTCATCCACGTAGCGGTGAACCAATTCGTGGTATGAATTTACTTCGCTATAATTAAAAGCGACCGTTCCTTTTAAATATGTTCGCTCTGAGACAGATCGTGTATAAGTGGTTCCTAACAATCCCATTTTGGAACCGAAATATTGGTCTCGATCGTTGTCTCCATAAATGTTTCGGTCTTCCGGTGATTCCTGATCGCTGATCAAAATGTCAATATCACTTGTTCCACCCACGCCAAAAACAGAAAAAGAGGATGCCCCTGTTCCCGGCACATTGATCTTGAAACTCAGGTCTTGGTATTTCGGAATGGCATCGGTTCCATATTCAATTCCTAAACCTCCTACCATCGCTAAAGTTGAATATCGATAAGCAGCCATATAGGTGATATTTTTTTCTTTGGAAATGGGTCCTTCAATCATAGCTTCTGTTCCAAGAAATCCAAATTGACCCACAAACTCGTGTTTTTGATTGTTTCCATTTCGTAGGTTTAGATCAAATACACCGGCTGTTGCATTGCCAAATTCAGCAGGAAAGGCACCGGTATAAAAGTCACTATTTCCAAGTGTTTTGTTGTTTAGGATGCTCACAGAACCACCTGCTGTTCCAGGGATGTTAAAATGATTTGGATTTGAAATGGGAACGTCTTCAATGCGCCATAAAATGGCCTGGGGCGAGTTTCCCCGAATCACAATATCGTTTCGAGAGTCGTCAGCTCCTTGTACACCCGCAAAATTTGACGCCATTCTTGATGGTTCACCTCTGCTACCAGCATATCGCTCGGTTTCCTGAATATTGAATTGGCGTGCACTGATGATGGCCATTTCGTTGAGTGGCTCGCCATCGCGCGTTGCTGAAATCTCAACAGCTTCCATTTCAATAGCAGCCTCTGTCAGCTCTATATTGAGAATGGTCTGTCTCCCTGAGTTTACTTCTACATTGTTTATGATTTGCGGAAGGTATCCGATGAATGAAAATCGGAGTTCGTGCCTGCCGATGGATAGTTCTTTCAATTCATAGCGACCATCAGAGTCGGTGCTGGTTCCTGAAATGTTTTCGGGGTCATCAAGCAATGCAACATTTACACCGGGAATGGGCTGCCGAGTGTCTTGGTCAATGACCCGTCCTCTTATGCTTTGGGTGAAGTCTTGAGCAAAAAGGTTTAGTGCCAGAATGGTTAATAGCGCGGCTATGACAGGCTTTTTCAAAAGGTCAAGGTTTGCTCAAATGTGGTAAAAAATATGAATGCGTCAACAGGTCATTGCAACCTGATTGAAAGAAGACCGTATTCTTAGTGTAAACAGAATTAAATTCTGTATTTAAAAAAAAGTTAGAATATCAGACAACTATTTTTTATAAAATGTTGTCTTGGTAGATGAAGTGCAAACTTCGACCTTAAACATTAGACATAGTTAGACCCGCTAACACATCGTTTAACCTAAAAAAGTCTAATGTTATGAAAAAGTTGATTCCCGTAGCGATATCGCTATTGATGTTATTGGCCGCAGTGTCAGTATTGTCAGCCCAAGAAAAAGTTCAGAACCCTGAATTGCCACAAAATTTGGTGTTTCAGTGGAAAATCAAAACAGATCAAGTCAATGCTAATTGGAAAAATGAGGATTTTTCTATTATTCGCAATAAGGATGGAATGAAGGTTTATTATGGGGTGTATTTTAACCTGGAAGATGCCCTGTCCAATGTACCCGAGTTACCAAAAGGAATAGATGAAGATGATTTAACCCTGGTTCCTTTTTTTAATCAGTGGAGCATAACATCTGAAGATGCCCTAACCTTGCTTAGCGATCAAACACCTTTTGATGTTGGAGTGAGGGACGAAGAAGATCGCCTGGCGGTAACCTTTACTGTTTATTTAGAAACGTTTGAAAAACCTCAGGCAGAGAGACTTAACAATGCGCTTGATCAGCCGTTGAGTTTCGAAGTTCTTCCGAATTATAATTTTGCATACTCAGCTGGCATGTTTCAAACCATGAATGAAGCCGAACAATATGCCGTATTTATGCGTGAGTCCGGTTATCCGTTTGCTGAGGTGAACAAATATTTAAACGGTGAAAAACTGGCCATCCGTGATGAAAATCAAATCGAGCGTTATATGGCTTGGGTCGATGATCATCAATTATTTAGAACAAAAAGGATATTCTAAAACCTGTTTCACCATTTCACAACCACCTTTCCTATGCTCTTTCTGCTTTCCAGTCGTTGATGAGCACTGGAAATATACTTTGCATCATGCACAGAATCTATAATTGGTTGCAGTATGCCTTTTTGGTATTGCTCGTAAACTTCTTGCATCGTTTTGTTTAAATATTCAGGTTTGTTTTCACCGATGCGGAGCATGTTCACTCCGATCACAGTTTTTGATTTCATTAGTAAACCAATCGGGTGTAAAAAACCAAAACCAAAAACCAATTTGAGCTTATCCATTAAGTTTCCTTGTGATGAGCTCCACTCGCTGGCTCCGAAAGCAGCAATGCGACCGCCTGAACCGAGCAATGCCATCGATTTTTTAAAATTAGAACCGCCAATCGGGTCAAAAATCACATCCAGCCGATGATCACCAAGAAGCGAGTTTATTTCTTCTGTAAAATCGTGTTTGCGATAGTTAATGGCATGATTAACTCCCTGCTTTTTTAAATGAGCGGTTTTTTCATCGCTACCGGCTGTTCCAATAATCTCGCAACCTTTCCATTTTGCGATTTGCACAAGCGCTGTTCCAACACCACCAGCAGCTGCGTGAATCAATACCCGATCGCCTTTTTTCAGGTTGATCATGTGGCAAGCGGCAAACCAAGCAGTGCAATATTGGGTTGCGAGTGCGGTGGCTTCTTCAGGATTGGTTTCAGCGTTTAACTTTATCAAAGCGCGTTCATTGGTAACAGCATATTCAGCATAACCGCCAAATTGAGTGAATCCCAGAACCAAATCTCCTACAGCAAAGTCAGAAACTTCTGCTCCTACTTTATCAATGGTTCCAACCACTTCATAACCTAATACACAAGGCAATGGCGGACGATCATTGTACAAACCTCTTCGTGCCATGATGTCGGCATAATTCAACCCGAAATGACTGACCTTTACTAGCGCCTCATTTGGTTTGCATTCAGGAATGGGTAGTGTTTGAAACTCAAAAGCATCATGCGCGTTTCCGTCTTTGGTCAATACTATGGCTTTCATGGTTTGGATTTCTTTTCTGCATGAGATTTCCCTTCTATAATTAGCACAATTTCTCCTTTGTAGGGTTTGGTTTCACCAATGGCGATTAACTCTTCAAGGGAGGCTCGGTGAAAGGTTTCATACACTTTAGATAGCTCTCGAACCACACAAGCTTTTCTGTTCGATCCGAATGCCTCAGCAGCTTCCTTTAAAGCTTTTTGAATGCGATGTGGGGACTCATAGAGCACCATAGTGTATTGTTGGTCAATGAGTTCCTTCCAAAACGTTTGTCTCCCTTTTTTCTGTGGAGGAAACCCCAAATAGATAAACTTCTCTGATGGAAGTCCTGAGCCAACAATGGCAGGAATAATGGCAGTTGCGCCCGGCAACACTTCCACTTGAATATCATGCGTAATACAAGCGCGCACGAGCAAGAATCCGGGGTCGCTGATTCCAGGTGTGCCAGCATCGGTGATCAGTGCCATTGTGGTCTCGCCAAGCAGTTGCTCTACCAACCGATCGGTGATTTTATGTTCGTTGTGTTGGTGAAATGGCACAAGTTTGTTTTCGATGCCATGATGTTGCAGCAGCCGTGATGAGTGTCGGGTGTCCTCACAAAGTATCAAGTCTGCTTCTTGTAATGTTTTGATCGCTCTCAACGTAATGTCATCGAGGTTGCCAATAGGCGTGGGCACGAGGATTAGCTTTCCCATCACAGCGTTGGTTTTAACGCGGGAACATAACTCATAAACTCACGGATGCAACCATGTCCGCCTTTTGATTGGAGCACAAAATCAGCTTTGCCTTTTATACGGTCAACAGCGTCAGCGGGACAGGCATTGATACCCACCTCGTCAAACATCTGCAGGTCGTTGATGTCGTCACCCACATAACCGCATTGTTTCCATTCCAGATCGAGTTTATCAAGCCATCGTTTGGCAATTGTAAGCTTAGGTTCGGCACCAACGTAAACGTGCCTTATCCCAAACATGTCTGCGCGATGTTGAATGATGCTTTTGTTGACGCCTGAAGAAATAATGCCGAACTCGATGCCGATTTTCATGGCTTCTTTGATCGCCATGCCGTCTTTGGTGTCGAAGCGCTTGAATTCATCGCCATCTTCGGTATAAAACATGCCACCTTCGGTCATTACGCCATCCACATCGAGGAAAACAAAACGTAGTTCATGCCATGGCAATGTCGTAGCGTGGAGGTTGAAAAGCAGCAGATTTTCAAGCTTAATTTCTGCTTGATTACAAAGCTTTTCGAGGTCTGAAATGCTGGGATCATCGTCCATTCCCTCAAACCATGAAAGGTTTTGGGTTTTTAAAAAGCGCAAATTTTTTTGCAGGTGATTCACGTATGCAAGTTTAGTGGAAAATTAAGGAGAAGAATTGAGTTTGAATGGGCATTACTTGACAAATGGAAGCCGAAACGGATCAAATGCAAAAGGAAAACAAACTCCTCCTCAAGCCGTGGGCAATGGAGGGCAAGGATATTGAAATGCAGAAGTTGATTTTCAAGAAAGAGGCTCCGCCACGTACGCATTGTATTTTTTTTCCGAAACAGCTCAAATGGTGCAACATTCGACTGACTCATCATGTCTTGAGCTGCTTGCTATGTCGCTTGTCTTTCTTTCCCGTTCTGGTTGAGATGAGGAGATTCGCTTTCTCCGTTAGCGACCTCAGACTGATGCTAATCTATTTTCGATGCAACATATGATTTGTGCTTTTCATCCATGTATGCCGAAATCTTGATGTTTACCTAATGCACAGGACTTTCAAATGTGATCAAAAGCCCCTAAAGGTTAAACCAACTTCCTCCCAACTGCCTCAGCCACAGGTTTGATTGCCTTCATCAACTGCCTAAATTGGTCGTGGTAGAGTTGCTGCGCAGCATCGCTTTTGGCAACAGCAGGATTGGGATGCACTTCTACCAAAAGTCCATCAATGCCCATTGCTACGCAGGCTTTGCTCAAATCTTCAATGCCGTAGCGGTATCCAAGCGCATGTGATGGATCGAGAATGATGGGTAAGTTGGTGTATTCTTTCAGCCAAGCCACTCCGCACAAATCGAGCGTAAACCGCGTTTTTGTTTCGAATGTTCTGATGCCTCGCTCGCAAAGCATGACGTTTGAATTGCCTCCCGACAACACAAACTCGGCAGCTTGCACAAACTCTTGCAGCGTAGTTCCAAAACCGCGTTTAATCAATACTGTTTTGTGTGTTTTAGCGCAGGCTTTTAAAATGCCATGATCGTACATGCTTTTGGCGCCAATCTGAATGACATCGGCATGCTCGATTACTTCATTAACATGAGTGGCATCGCGCACTTCACTCACTATCGTGAAACCGTGCTCCTCGCGCATTTTGGCGAGTAATTTCAATCCGTCCAAACCCATTCCCTGAAATGAATATGGCGAAGTGCGGGGCTTGTAACATCCACCGCGCAATCCTTTTATCTCCAATTCATTCATCAATAAAGCACTCTCCCTAATTTGCTCTTCAGACTCAACTGAACAAGGACCAGCAATTATCATCGTATTACCACTTTGCCCACCGATGATATTACTGCCAAGCTTAATTTCTCTGGTTTCGGTTAGATAGGTTTTGCTCGCCAATTGAATATCACTGTCCATCGCCCAGCTTTGGTCTGTGATTGACGCTATTTCTGAGGGAACTTCCTTGATTTTGGATGGCGTTACAAGCACAAAACGGTTTCCATCGCGAAAGATGGCCGATTCTGTTTTTTTTGCGGCATCGTGCGCCACGTGTTCATTTACATCAGTCTTTAGATGGATGATCATAGTTCTCCTTTTACCAAATTGAGGAATGAAACCACTCCTTTTACTTTATTGTTTTCGTCAACCACAGGAAGATAGTTGATCGGAAAATCAAACTCTTTCAAAAACATAAGCATTGCGCTCACTGTACTGTTTTCCCTCACGAAAATAGGTGTGCGATTGATCATGTTTTCGGAATTGATCTTTATGGGGTTTTCTATGTTACGCAGAAGCTCACGCCTCACATCGGCATTGCTTACGATGCCTTCCATTATTTCATTTTCATCTTCAAGAATAGTGAAACCAAGCTTGTGCTGTTCAATGCGCTCAAGTATGGTTTTTAAACTTCGATCAGCATTGCTCACTATCGGAATTTCCTCGCGCGAACGCATGAAATCGCCAACCACGTAATGACTCTCGATATCGTGGATTTTCAGATTAAGCAAGGCAGCACCAATGGGTAGGGATTTGAACAAGTAACTACCGACAACAGAAGCGTGCACACCCATGTTGCGAAGGATGAAACTCACCTCGGCATTCACACCGCCATCTACGTGTATTTGTTTGCCAGGAAATGCTTTTTTGAACTGCCTGATTTTGCGAAAGTTGATTTTATCGAAGCTTCCACCACTTTTGCCGGGAGTTGTAGCCATCATCAGCACAAAGTCATAGTGTACGGCATCATTTTCGAAAACTGAAATTTCTGTGTCTGAGATTATTCCCAAGCCCATTTTTGCCTTAAGCCCTCCATTGTATCGATAACCATTAAGCACTTCGTGCTGGAATGTCACCAACTCCACTTTAAGCTTATTGATCTGGTCGAAATAAGGTTCGGGGTTGGATGTGATCAAATGCAGATCAATGGGGGTGTCACTAAACTTTCGAATTTCAGCAATATCATCAAAAACCTTTGGGTCGTCATTGCAGTCAATATGAAAATAGTCGATGCCATGCTGGTCGAGGTCTTCGATCAGATGTTTGAGTGGTGTGTTTTTGCTGGAATATACCGAAGCGGAAATTTTCATGCCTTAAATGGTAGCCACGAATGTACTAAGGAATCAGGGTTTAGTTGCTATAAGAATCGCGCCCTGGTTTTCACAAGTTTCCAGATAAATGATAACCCATGGAGAAAAGGGCTTAGTAGACTTAACAAACCCATCGTTGTGCTTCACAATACGCTTTTGGATATTTTGAGTTTGCCCGATGTAAAACCGATCGTTTTTCAAACTTCTGAGGATATAGACATGACACTCCATTGCAAAGACAGTACAAAAAGGGAGTAAAAAGTGGAGAAGATGGGATTCGAACCCACGACCTTCCCGATGCAAGATCGGGACGCTCTAGTCCCCGAAGGCACAAGCTCAGACTTGATGACAACGGTAGATACACTACAACCAAAGAATTTGCAAAATTCAGGTTTTAGGGATCAACTGAGCTACGAATTTGTTTAATATGTCTCGACTCTTGAGGGCTTTAAGTTTCTTTTCTCTTTTCATTGCAGAGCTTCTGTCCTCACAAGTTTCCAAATAAACGATAACCCAGGGAGAAAAAGGTTTGGTAGATTTTACGTAACCCGCGTTATGTTTTTCAATGCGCGTTTGAATGTTTTGTGTCTGCCCGATGTAGAACCGGTCATTTTTCAAACTTCTGAGGATGTAAACATGGCAATCCATTTCTAAGAGAGTTCAAAAAGGGAGTAAAAAGTGGAGAAGATGGGATTCGAACCCACGACCTTCCCGATGCAAGATCGGGACGCTCTAGTCCCCGAAGGCACAAGCTCAGACTTGATGACAACGGTAGATACACTACAACCAAAGAATTTGCAAAATTCAGGTTTTAGGGATCAACTGAGCTACGAATTTGTTTAATATGTCTCGACTCTTGAGGGCTTTAAGTTTCTTTTCTCTTTTCATGGCAGAGCTTCTGTCCTCACAAGTTTCCAAATAAACGATAATCCAGGGAGAAAAGGCTTGGTAGATTTTACGTAACCCGCGTTATGTTTCTCAATGCGCGTTTGAATGTTTTGTGTCTGCCCGATGTAGAACCGGCCATTTTTCAAACTTCTGAGGATGTAAACATGGCAATCCATTTCTAAGACAGTTCAAAAAGGGAGTAAAAAGTGGAGAAGATGGGATTCGAACCCACGACCTCTTGACTGCCAGTCAAGCGCTCTAGCCAACTGAGCTACATCCCCAAATCAGATTTCGAAACATCGAAATGAATTCCGAAACGGGCGCAAATATACTGCTTAGACTTCTTTATGCTAATGAAATTATCCAGCGGCTAATAAGGCATTGATTTTATCCGTGACACCCTCATCTAAAACCGAATTTCTCGGACTGATCACTTCTTTAACCTTACCATCGCGACCAATCAGGTATTTTTGAAAATTCCATTTCACATTTGAATCTGTAACCCCATTCATAGATTTTTGTGTTAGGAATTGGTAAAGCGGATGCATGTCATCACCTTTCACGGAAATCTTTGAAAACATAGGAAAACTGACACCGTAATTTTTCTGGCAAAACGAGTTAATTTCTTCTTCCGTTCCTGGTTCCTGTCCACCAAAATTATTTGCTGGAAAACCTAAAATAACGAGCCCTTCATCTTTTTTCTGTTCATAAAGGGTTTGCAAATCTTCATATTGAGGAGTCAGCCCGCATTTGCTGGCAACATTCACAATTAACACCACTTTTCCTTTATACGCTTCCAGACTAATACTTTCACCCTCAATATCCGTCATGGTGAACTGGTAGATAGTTGGATCTGTTGCAAGGTTGAACATACTGGCAAAAACTAAGGTGAGAAATATGGACTTCATAATTACAAATTTGCTTGTTTAACAAAGAAAGCATCAATTTGCTCAATTGAAGTATGATTAATAAGAAAATTGTAGCAGAAACCCTTGGCGTTTATTCTGATCGTCTGAAAATTATGCCTGTTGATGGTGGTAGTATAAATGATTCGTATAAAATCGAACATGACGGCCAGCGGTTTTTTATGAAATGCAATCAAGCCCAACGATTTTCTGATATGTTTAGCTTGGAACAGAAAGGATTGCAAATTCTTAAAACGGCAAATGCTTTCAGAATTCCCGAGGTCATAGGTGTTTATGAACACAAAGATTTGAGTATTTTATATTTGGAATTCATAGATCAAGGGCCTTCAAAACCTGATTTCTGTGAATTGTTTGCGGAGAGACTTATCGCACTTCATGCTAATTCATCTGATCTTTTTGGGTTGGGTCACCATAATTATATCGGAAGTTTGCCTCAGAATAACACGCCATATCAAGACTGGGGAAACTTCTTTGTGGAGCAACGCATCAAACCCCAATTGATAAGCGCACGGAATACCGGCCAGGTAGATCGCTCCGATCTTTTGTTGTTTGATAAGCTATTTAGCAGGATTGATGATTTTTTTCCGAAGGAGGCGCCCTCGTTGATCCACGGAGACCTTTGGTCGGGCAATTATATGAGCGATAAATCTGGCGACCCGGTAATTTTTGATCCAGCTATATATTTTGGACATCGTTATATGGATCTAGGCATGATGCGTCTTTTTGGTGGGTTTGATCAAAGAATATTTGATCTTTATGCAGCAAAAGCGATGCTTGACCACGACTGGAAAACGGGTTCAGAAATAGCTAACCTTTATCCGCTACTGGTTCATGTGAATTTATTTGGTTCGGGTTATATCAGCCAAGTGCGTTCCATTTTGCGGCACTACGTTAATTGATTTCAATATGCAAACCGACAAGTGTAAAAATCAAAATCACTATTTTTCCGCATTGTGAGTCTCATCCGCGAATACCTGCAGGATTTTTCGCACCTAGCTTTTCCATACAATTGCTTTGGTTGCAATAAGGCGTTGGAAGCAAAGGAGCTTGCTGTATGCGAAGAATGCTCTGCTCGTTTACCAAAGACAAAGTATTGGCTGCAAGATGAAAATTCTGTGGAGAAATTGTTTTGGGGTAAAATCCCGATTGTACGGGCTTGTTCATTTCTATATTTTACTAAAGGGGGCATGGTTCAATCGTTCATGCACAATCTAAAGTACAATGGTAAAATTGCGGTTGGTGAGATATTGGGGGACTATTTTGGCGAAGCCCTCAAAGGAACTGCCTTTGAAGAAGTTGATGTTGTTATTCCCGTGCCATTGCACAAGTCAAGACTAAAAAAGCGGGGGTACAACCAATGTGATTCAATTGCGCGCACTATGGCTAATGCACTAGGTAAGCAATACAGAACAGATGCCATGATCAGAACGCATGCCAATGCCAGCCAAACAAAAAAAGGACGTTATGAGCGCTGGTTAAATGTCAAGTCACTTTTTGAAGTAATGGACACAAAAGGTATTAAGGGGAAACATGTGCTGTTGGTTGATGACGTAATAACTACAGGGTCAACGTTAGAGTCATGCGCTGCTGCTATTTTAGAATTGCCAGGAACAAAGGTTTCCATTGCCA
Organism: Salibacteraceae bacterium; assembly: GCA_040905305.1. Lineage (GTDB taxonomy): Bacteria > Bacteroidota > Bacteroidia > Flavobacteriales_G > Salibacteraceae > SHAN690. The sequence goes on from JBBDRU010000314.1 coordinate 13,544, forward strand.
CCATAGCTTGTCCAAGTCCGGTGTGATTTCACCATACACCGATGCTATCTTTGCGGCTCGTGGCAGAACAAGTAACTATAGAAAAAAACGCACCAAAAGCACTGAAATATGAGCAGCTTTTGTCTCAGATGGTGGCACTGGTTGGTGAAGAAACTGATCATACGGCTGTTTTAGCCAATGCTATTGCCGCTTTGCATCACGGGTTCAAGTTTTTCTGGACAGGGATTTACATGGTCAAAGGCAACCAGTTGATTTTAGGCCCATTTCAAGGGCCAGTTGCCTGTATGCGAATAGAGCTTGGAAAGGGTGTATGTGGGATGGCTTGGAAAAACAAAAAGACATTGATAGTTCCTGATGTAGATAAGTTTCCTGGCCATATTGCTTGCAGTGCTGAGAGTAAATCAGAAATTGTAATCCCATTGAAAAACCGTGATGGAGAGGTAATGGCTGTGCTTGATATAGACAGCAATTACCTGAACACATTTGACCAAACCGATGCCGTTTATCTCGAGAAAATTTGTGAATACCTGAGTGAGAAATTGGTTTAAATATTGGTTGGTTGCCTTTACGGTTGTGATGGTATCATGTGCGCAACAGAGAACTCCTATGGGTGGTCCAGTGGATGATACTCCACCTCAAATTTTGGAAAGCAATCCGCAGAATGAAGCGTTAAATTATAAAGGCAAACAGATTTATTTTCAATTTGATGAGTTTGTCAGGGTTGCAGCTGCAACTAAAGAGCTCGTGGTAACACCTCCTTTGAAGTATCCTGTAACGTTTAAAATGAAAGGCAAAAAGGTATATGTGAATTGGACAGACACACTGGCCGATGAGACCACTTATATGTTTCAGTTTGGAGAGGGTATAGTGGACGTGAACGAATCTAACCCGTTAGATAGCAATGTATTTGTGTTTTCTACAGGAGATTATTTAGACTCCATGCAATTTGATGGATTGGTCATAGATGGCTTTTCTCTCAAACCATTAGAAAACGTTTGGGTAATGCTTTATCCTGAAGATATTGATTCATTGCCCTACAATGAATTACCGCGCTATTTTGCCAAAACTGACAAAGCAGGGCGATACTCCCTTCGGTATATTTCACCGGGTGAATACAAAGTTTTTGCGCTTAAACCGGTTAACTCCGGATACCTTTTTGATCAGCCCGATGAAGAAATTGGATACTTAAAAGGAATGTACGAGGCGCGGAACCCAAGAGATACCAATGCAACTGATTTGCCTGAAATAAAGCTGTTTTTACAAGAGGATACGCTGCAATTCATTAAAGAAAACAAGCAGATTCAAAATAAGGGATTGACATTTGAGTTTAATCGGCCAGTGGAAATGCTTCAGCTGAAAGAGCTTAGCGGGATGGATATTTCGTTTTGGGAGTCAACATGGAATAGCTTCAATGATTCTGTGGTTTACTGGTTTGATCAGCCATTGGACTATGATTCGCTAAAACTAGAAATCAAGGTCGAGGGGTTTATTGATACCTTGTTTTTAAGAAAGCCAAGCACCAGCAGAAAGGGGATAAGAAGAGGAAGTAGTGAAGCTGAAAGAATAGTTGTTAAACCATCTTCGACCACAAAACTGCCTCACTTTAAACCATTCTGGCTTTCCGTTTCCACGCCACTGGCTGAAACGGATTTTTCAAATGCACTTTTGATCGAGGAGAAAGACACCTTGCCAATGGGAGATTTGGTGGAATTGGAAGGGAATAAAATCAAATTGGATTACAAATGGAAACAAGAAACGAAGTATCGGTTTTTTATTCCCGACTCCAGCTTATTTGATCGATTTGGAACAACCAATGATACGCTGCTACTCAATTTAACATCAACCAAAAAAGAAGATTTCGGTATTTTAAAAATAAGCTATCAGTTGCCTGAAGTAGAGCATGGTTTTATATGGCAGCTGCAGTCTAAAGATGGTAAACTGATCAAGGAGGATTTGGTTTCCAGAGAAGGGGTATTGAATTATGAATTTTTAAATACCGGGCAGTACAAGGTAAAGCTCATATTTGATGAAAACGACAACAGTCGTTGGGATCCGGGCAATTACCTTAAGGACATCCAGCCTGAGAACGTAGTCTTTTACGAAGAGGCAATAGACGTTAGAAGCAACTGGGTAACAGAATTGGAGTGGATCCTGAATTTCGAATCGGACTCAGAGGAATAATGAAAGATTGTCCGTGTCTTTCCATGCTGTAAACTTTCCGCGATATGTTGTAATCATTTCATGATCCAGAGTATAGGTTTTCACCTGCTCTTGACCAGACTGAAAATCAGACAATAATTCTCCTTTTGGAGAAAAAAGAGCACTGTTTCCAGAGTGGTTGATCCCATTCCCGTCTTTACCAATGCGGTTTACACCAGCCACATAGCATTGGTTTTCATGTGCGCGCGCTTCCAATAAATTGCTCCATGCGCCCACTCGAGCCTCGGGCCAGTTTGCAACAAACAGAAGAAGATCGTAAACCAGCCTGGAGTCATTGCTCTTCCAGTCTTGATTTCGAATCCAACCGGGAAAACGAAGGTCATAACAAATCAAGGGGCAAATGCGCCAGCCTTTGAGGAAAATGATGAGTCTTCTTTTTCCGGCAGTATAATGATCTTCTTCGTTGGCGAAACTGAAAAGGTGGCGCTTGTCATAATACTCATACTCGCCATCTGGGGGCATCCAAACGAGCCGATTAAAATAAGATCCCGAGTCTTCGATAATTATGCTTCCCGTAACAACAGCATTGTGGTCGATGGCTTTTTCCAGCATCCATTTCATGGTATCTCCTTCCATAATTTCAGCATGTTTTTTTGGCGCCATTGAAAAACCGGTTGAAAACATTTCGGGCAAAACAATCAAATCTGTTTCACCCGATTTTTCCATGAGATCGTTGAAGTGGGCTAAATTTCGTTCCTTATCTTCCCAAAACACTTGGGGCTGCACCAACGTGATATTTAGCAATTGATCGGGCATTGATCATATTTTACCGATGATATCTCCGGCCTTGAGCAACGTTTCGTATTCTTTTGCAAAGCAGAAGCGTAAAACATTATTTTGAACAGGATTATGATAAAAAACTGAAACAGGAATCGATGCGATTTTATATTCTTTTGTAAGTCGTATAGCGATCTCAGTATCTTCTTCCTTGCTGATTTTGGAATAATCAAGGAGTTGGAAGTAAGTGCCTTTTGATGGTTTGAGTTTAAACCGGGAAGCTTCGATCGCGCTTATAAAAAGGTTTCTTTTCTGCTGATAAACCTCCCCAATATGCATGTAGTTTTCTTCATTACCCATAAACTCAGCCAAAGCATATTGAATCGGG
>JBBDRU010000315.1:0-2748 GCA_040905305.1 Salibacteraceae bacterium
CGGTAAACCCCATTCACCAATTCACCATACGTTCGGAACCTAGCAAGAAAGTTTCCATTAAAAGACCAGAGCGTGTCCTCATAATATATGTTGAGTCTGTTCAACACGCTATCAAAACCCAGTTGACCGCGATGCGCATAATTACCCACCACCTGATCAGCACCGATTGAAAATTGCAGGCGTTCAAAATCATTGCTGTCACCAAACATTTCAAAAAAGATCAATCCGTCTCCAATAGTTGCGTTAGGCTGGGCCTTAAACCAGGTAAATGTGGTATCTGAATCAGCCTCATATCCCAAATGATAAGGATCTTGACTCCCCGAATTTCCCGCTGCACATACCATTATCCGTCCGTGTTGTTCAGTGATATCATCCTCAATGGCAAGTGAGGCAATATCTTTAGCGTCATGCGAGCCCAAGTAAGAGCCAATCGATGCATTGATCACGCATGGCTTGCCCAATGCTTCAGCACGAGCAAAAATGTAATCAACCGCATCAGCGACTGTGTTTGTCCATCCGATAGCGCTGAAGTTAGAGGAAACCACGATCAATTCCGATTCAGGAGCATGGCCTATAAAGTCGTCATTTGAAAGTCCATTCCCTGCAGCAATACCAGCTACATTAGTACCGTGACCAAAAAATTGAATTTGATCCTGATGGGGACAATTTTGAGCATTAATTGAAGTCGAATCCCAAACCTGTCCGTAGCCATAAGCCGGAGTTAGAAGTGGGTCATAGGCCATCGTTTGATCCCACAACTCTATGATGCGGGTTGAGCCATCTGCATGTTTAAAATCAGGATGTTGCAATTCTATTCCTGCGTCAATTATTCCCATTATGACTCCTTCGCCCTTAAATTGATCGGGTAATCCCTGATCACCTGCATGCACTTCTTTTGTATTCGTTTGAATCAATGACTCGTTGAGTAATGCCTCTCCCTTAGACAACTCGAAGTGGACATGCGATACAAACGATTGCTGGCTCAATGTCTCTACCTGATCAACAGGCATATAGAGCGCATGATAATTATGAAATCGATACTTGTAGCTGCCCCCGTTTTCTGAAATAAAGGCTTTGATTTTGGATTCATCCCCTTTTGCAAAAAGGTGCGCATATTCAGCTTCAGCATGCATTTGACGGGCCATCTCGAAGCTCAAGGGCAATTTTGCAGGCGTTCTTTTCTGCGCCACAGAAACTCCGTCCTGTAAAAATAAATAGATCAATATGAGCGAAATGTGCTTCATAAATATGCGGGCAACGTATCTATATAGACGAAATTCTTCTCATTTGGTTTATGCGTTCCAATGATATGATGAATTCCATTGGTCATGACAATAAAGCTTGGTTTTAAGACAGAGAAATACGTTGTGAGTTGTAAAAATACAGCTTCATCTAACTTGATGTGCGGTGCTTTACATTCTACCAATATTTCGTATTTACCCTGATCGTCAATTACTGCAATATCAGGACGCTTCAGCCTTCGGTCATATTTCATCTGAAACTCAATATGAAGGCGCGATTGAGGATAATTAAGCTCATTTACCAAATAATTAGCAAAGTGCTGCCTAACCCATTCTTCTGGTGTTAAGGCAATAAATTTTTTACGAAATCGGTCGAAGATTTGAATCTGCTGTTCATTGCGCCTAACTTTGACCTCGTAAAAAGGCAGATTAAGTGGGGGATATTTTTTCCGATCGATCAATGTATTTTTAAGCATTTTAGAATGGCGAATGTAAAGCAGTATGAGGACATCATGTCAAACCTTAAGCAAGGTCGGTATGCGCCAATCTATTTGCTTTATGGTGATGAGGCCTTTTATATCGACAAAATCAGTAAATACATTGAACAACACGCTATTGAAGAGCACGAGCGTGATTTCAACCTCAGCATTTTTTATGGCCGCGATCTCGATTATGATTTACTTGTTGACAGCCTAAAGCGCTACCCGATGATGGCTCCCAGGCAAGTGGTGATCATTCGTGAAGCCCAGGATTATAAAGGCGATTGGAATTCTTTAAAAGCCTACTTCGAAAATCCGCTGGACACTACGGTTTTGGTGATCGACTATAAATACGGCAAACCCGATGCTCGCAAGGCGTGGGTAAAAGTTATTCAAAAAAACGCGGTGGCTTTCGAATCCAAAAGCCACTATGACAATGAATTACCTTCGGTAATAGAACGCTTTGCTAAAAGCGCTAAATACCGAATCAACCCTGCTGCAGCACATTTGATGGCAGATTACCTGGGTAATGATCTTGAAAAAATTGAAGGCGAACTCAAAAAGCTGATGATCAACGTGCCGTTGTCACAAGAAATAGGACAGGACGATGTAAGAACGCATATTGGAATCAGCAAAGAATTTAACTCGTTTGAATACAGCGATGCTTTGGCCAGAAGAGACCATGAACGCAGTTATTACATCGCCCACTTTTTGGGTAAAAACCCGAAAAACAATCCTATGGTATTGATCACTGGTTCGTTGTTTAAACACTTTTCCCAACTGTTTTTATATCACACCCTTCCGTCAAAATCAGACATCGGAAAAATTCCGGGATTAGAAAGGCCCTGGTTTCAGAAAAAAATAAAAGACTCTGCCGCATTCTACAATGCCAGGCAATGTGCGTTGATCATCAGCGAACTTCGAAGGCTAGACGCGCGGTATAAAGGAGTAAATTCAAGTACGATTAAAGAGCCCGAATTGCTCAAAGAACTCACGTACTTTGTATTGAATGTTTGATCGGGCACCAG
>JBBDRU010000316.1:0-11596 GCA_040905305.1 Salibacteraceae bacterium
ACCCCGAAGAATTCCTGACAATTCTCATAGTTTGATTTCCTTAAAAACCTGTATTTTGCAGACTCATTGAACCGGAAAGACGTGAACACAGCCACAACACAAAAAACCACCTGCTACCACTGCGGGGACGTGTGCACAGCCAATACTATTGTCTCTGATGACAAGGACTTCTGTTGTAACGGTTGCAAAACTGTGTATGAAATATTTTCGGCAAACGACCTCACCTGCTATTATGATATGCAGACGGCACCCGGTGCCATTCCCAAAGAATTGGAAGGCAAATATGATTTTCTCGATAACCGGTCCATTACAGAAAAACTCCTCGAGTTTGATGACGGAATTAGCCAAATTGCAACACTAAACATTCCGCATATCCATTGCAGTTCGTGCATCTGGATCCTGGAAAACCTCAACAAACTCCATCCGGGCATTACGCATACCCAGGTGGATTTTCCCCAGAAAACAGTGCGGGTGCAGTTCAAAATTGCTGCCGTTTCTTTTAAGGAAGTCGTGCAACTGCTCAGCAGCATTGGCTACGGACCCAACATCAGTTTGGAACATTATGAGGGCAAACAAAAACCTGTAAACCGCAGCCTCATCTACAAACTCGCCATTGCCGGTTTTGCCTTTGGAAACATCATGTTTCTGTCATTTCCCGAGTATCTCGATTTTGGTGATTACTGGTTGGACCACTACAAACCACTGTTCCGGTGGCTGATGTTTGCATTCTCATTGCCTGTGTTTTTTTATTCAGCTTCGGGCTATTTTATTTCGGCTTACAAAGGGCTGCGCGCAGGATTTTTGAATATCGATGTGCCTCTGGCACTGGGAATACTGGTGCTTTTTGTGCGCAGTGTCATCGAAATCACCTTTGACCTCGGCACCGGGTTTTTTGACAGCCTTACCGGTCTGGTATTTTTCCTCTTGCTGGGCAAATTCTTTCAGCAAAAAACATATAACTTCCTTTCGTTTGAACGGGATTACAAATCTTATTTTCCCATCTCCGTCACACGCATCCACAACGGAAGGGAAGAAGCTATTCCCGTGTATGAAATCAAAGAGGGCGACCGGTTGCTCATTCGCAACGAAGAACTCATTCCTGTGGACGGCATCCTCATAAAAGGCACTGCCCGCATTGATTACAGTTTTGTGACCGGCGAATCGGTACCTGTCAGCAAGACTTCCGGCGACAAACTGTTTGCCGGGGGGAAGCAAATTTCGGGCGCGATTGAAATGGAGAGCCTTAAAAGCGTTTCGCAAAGTTACCTCACACAACTTTGGAGCAACGATGTATTCAACAAAGACAAGGATCAGGCTTTTGTGGGACTTACCAATACCATTAGCAAATATTTCACTGTTGCCATACTCATCATTGCTTTCGGGGCACTGGGCTATTGGATGTTTTATGATGTATCAGTGGGCATACAGGCCTTTACCGCCGTGCTCATCATTGCCTGCCCCTGCGCGCTGGCCATGTCGGCACCGTTTACATTGGGCAATATGTTACGCATTTTCGGGAAGCTCAAATTCTATCTTAAAAATGCCGGGGTTATTGAAAAACTCGCAAAAATTGACACCCTCATTTTTGACAAGACAGGCACCATAACCACCAACGACAAAAATGCCATTTCCTATTCCGGTTCCGCTTTAAGCGAAATGGAAACCAACCTCTTAAAATCAACCCTGCGCACCTCAAACCACCCCTTGAGCCGTTCACTATATGAATACCTCAGGGAGAATGACATCCTCACACTTGACGATTATCAGGAACTTCCGGGTAAGGGACTGCAGGCAGGGATTAACGGTAATACCATTAAAATAGGCAGTGCAGATTTTGTTATAGCCGATAAAGCAGATGCAGGGACATCTCCGGCTGAAACTGTTGTACACATCAGTTCAAACAACACCTACAAAGGGAAATATGTCTTTACAAACCGCTACCGTGAAGGAGTAGACAGTGTCTTTCACCAACTGGCAGTAAACTATCATCTGGGCATTCTTTCCGGGGATAATGAAGGCGAACAGGATTATCTGGGGCATATACTTCCTGCTGCGACGCATATGAACTTTAACCAAAAACCCAAGGACAAGCTGGAGCATATAGCGCGTTTACAGGATTTTGGTCACAAAGTGGCTATGGTGGGCGACGGACTTAACGACGCCGGTGCCTTACAGCAAAGTGAGGTGGGCATTGCCGTGTCTGATAATGTGAATGTATTTTCACCGGCCTGTGATGCCATACTTGACGCTTCAAAATTCAAGGAATTGCCGTCTTATTTTCAGGCTTCCAAAAAAGCGGTGCGCATTATCAAAGCCAGTATCGGCCTTTCGTTTTTATACAATATAGTAGGTCTGTATTTTGCGGTTACCGGCCGCCTAGACCCCGTTGTGGCCGCTATACTGATGCCGTTGAGCTCCATTACAGTGGTGGTCTTTACCACGGTGATGACCAATTTGGTGGGGAGGAAGTTGAGGTGAAGGGCTGTAAGGTCAAGCCCAATTGTTACAGGGTGAATGAGATTGCTTCGCTACCAACTCGTTGGGAGACTCGCAATGACTCGCTAATCCATAATATTTTGACTATAACGGATCCGGGCCATTCTAAATATGTCTTGAAACGGGAGTCTTTGCGATCCGCCTCTGGCATAGTGGCAAACTCCCCAACCTCGCTAACCCGCTAACCCGAAAACCCGTAATCGGTCTCCTAACAACTTACTTCTTTTTCTTATGCTTCACCACTTCCGCTTCGCGGTAAAAGATGATTTCTTCGGCAATATTGGTAATCAGGTCACCAATGCGTTCCAGCTTTTTGATTACTGAAAAAAGCAGTAAGAGCTGCTCGATGGATTGCGGGTCTTTTTTGACTTCTTCCGCAATGATTTTGAAGGACTTCATATTGATTTTATTCAGGGACTTTTCCTTCTTGAATACCTTGCGTGACTTTTTACTGCTGCTTTGCACATAGGCTTCGGCAATGTCTTCATACATTGAGATGGCAGCATCAAACATCTCATTGACCTGCAGGGCGTCAAGGTATTTTTGGTCTACGGGAATATCAACATCCACAATATAATTTGAAATGCCATAAGCGTGATCACCAATGCGCTCCAGATCAAAGTTTATTTTTCGCAGGGCGAGTACAAACCTCAGGTCGCTGGCCACGGGAGTGTGCAGGGCAATAAACCGCTCACAATCACGATCAATTCGTAGATCGAGCGCATTTACACGGTTTTCTTTATGAAGCACCTCTTCGGCCAGATCGCTGTCATGGTTGAAAAAAGCCTCACGGGTGTCTTCCAGTTGCTTCCTGCAGAGTTCCAGCATTTCAATGCCGCTTTGATTCAGGGTGTCCTTATGTTGGTCTAAACTTATCATGGTGGTGTGTTTTTAACCGAATCTTCCGGTAATATAATTCTCAGTTTGTTTTTTTGCTGGATTGGTGAATATTTTCTTGGTACTGTCATATTCAATCAGTTCGCCCAGATAGAAAAATGCTGTATAATCGCTCACCCGTCCCGCCTGTTGCATATTGTGCGTCACAATAATGATGGTGTATTTGTTTTTAAGCTCAAAGATAAGCTCTTCAATTTTAGAAGTTGAAATGGGGTCGAGTGCCGAAGTGGGCTCGTCCATCAGGATAATGGAAGGCTCAACAGCCAGCGTGCGGGCAATGCACAACCGCTGTTGTTGACCGCCGGAAAGCGTTAAGGCATTTTTGTTCAAATCGTCTTTGACTTCGTCCCAAAGGGCAACCTGTTTTAAAGAATCAACTACTTTTTCCTGTAAAAAGGCTTTGTCCTTGATCCCCTGAATACGCAAACCATAAGCCACGTTTTCAAAAATGGATTTGGGAAAGGGATTGGGCTTTTGAAACACCATGCCCACTTGCTTCCGCAACTGTTCCACATTGACCTTTTTCTTATAGATGTTCTTCCCGTCAATGCTTATTTCCCCTTCAAGGCGAAAACCATCAACATAATCGTTCATCCTGTTGAACAAACGCAGGAAGGTAGATTTGCCGCACCCTGACGGACCAATAAAGGCGGTAACCTTATTGGCTTTAATAGTCATATCAATACCTTTGATGGCTTCAAAGTCATCATAAAAGACACGGATGTTTTTGGCTTCCAGTTTTTGTTTTCTTTTGATGGCGGGATCAATCACACCTTCTTTTTCAGTTTTACTCATGGAGTATTGTTATTTAAATTTTTTCTGCCATCGGTTTCTGTAGTAGACGGCAATTCCATTCATTACAAAAGTAATCAATAATAAAATGATGATGGCTGCAGCAGCATTGACTTCAAAGCCTTGTTGGGGTCGCGATATCCAGTTAAAAATCTGTATTGGCATTACTGAAAACTCATCCATGGGCGATGAAGGGGCAAAAGGCACATAGGCCAAAGCACCAATCACAATCAGGGGCGCGGTTTCACCCACAGCGCGTGACAAAGCGAGAATGACCCCCGTCAGAATTCCGCCAAAAGAAGCCGGGAGCAGTTGCATGGAAATCGTTTGCCATTTTGAGGCGCCCAGTGCAAAAGAGGCATCTCGCAGCGACTTGGGAACCGCCTTGATGGCTTCCCGGGTCGATACAATCACAATGGGCAGGATGAGCAGCGCCAGGGTAAAACTTCCCGCCAGCACGCTGGCACCCATTTGCATGATGCGCACAAATACTTCGAGGCCCAAAAGACCGTAAATGATGGAGGGCACACCGGCAAGGTTGGAAATATTGATTTCCAGTAAATTTGATAAGCGTCCCTTTTTGGCATATTCCTCCAGGTAAATGGCGGCAGCTATTCCCACGGGAAGCGCAATGATGGTGGTAAGCACGAGAATCCAGACACTTCCCATCAGTGCCGTAAAGATTCCGGCGCGCTCCGCTTTTCGCGAAGGCAGGCTGGTGATAAAGCTCCAGTCGATACGTTGCAACCCGTCAATGAGTATGGAACCGATGAAAATGGACAGCAGCACCAGTCCCAACAGGGTACAGGCAATGCCCCAGAAACGAAAGAGGTTGTCCTTTACACGGTTTTTGGTGATATTATTCATATTTTTCCCTGAATTTTTTACGGATTCTGTAACTGATAGTGTTCAACAGGAAGGTAAACACAAAAAGGGTGATTCCCGCTGCAAAAATGGTTTTGTATTCCAGCGAACCGTGAGCCACATCCCCCAGACTCACCTGAACAATATAGGCGGTAATGGTTTCCACAGGCACTGTCGGGTCCATAGTAAGTCGCGGTTGTTGTCCGGCGGCAATGGCAACAATCATGGTTTCCCCAATCGCCCTTGAAATGCCCAGGATTATCGAAACGATAATTCCTGATGAGGCAGCCGGAATCAATACCCTGAATGCGTTTTGCAACTTGGTGGAGCCCATACCGTAAGCAGCTTCACGCAACGAATTGGGAACTGCGTGCAGGGCATCTTCACTCAGGGAGGAAATAAAGGGAATAATCATCACCCCCATTACTAGACCGGCAGAAAGCGAGTTGAAACCGGAAAGTCCGGGAATAAACGATTGCAAAAACGGAGTCACCACCGTAAGTGCAAAAAAACCATAAACTACCGTGGGCACCGCAGCCAGCAATTCCAATGCCGGTTTGATGGTCTTGCGAAAGCCTTTGGGAGCATATTCACTAATGTATATACTGATGGATAAACCCACCGGAACGGCAAATGCAATGGCAATAAACGAGGTCAAAAGTGTACCGGACAACAACGGCAGTATCCCGAAATGCTTATCGGCATACAAAGGGGTCCATTGGGTATCGGTAAAGAAATCGATAATGGAGACTTCGCTGAAAAAACTGATGGATTCAATGGCAAGTACCAGGATAATTCCCGCCGTAACGGCAATGGTAATCAGCGCACTGGCCATCAGGCCTTTTTCAATAACTGCCTCTTTTATTTTTTGCATAGACAAACCGTTTAAAGCCGGGACCTTATGTCCCAGTATTGAAATGGATAAGGGTTTACTGGTTGTTTTTTACAAACTCCTCAAACGTGGCAATCTCTTCGGCATACTCTTCTTCGGTAAGGGGTACATAACCCACATCACTAAGTAAACCGGCTGCTTCAGTGAGGTAAAAGTTTACAAAATCGATGGTTTTTTCGTTTTCCAGCGAACTGCTGTTTACATAGATGAACAAAGGTCTTGAAAGGGGAGCATAGCTTCCGTCACGCACGGTTTCCAATGAAGGTTCGATACAGCCGGCACCACCGTCAACGGCAGCCATTTTTAACTTGTCCTTGTTTTCCTCATAATAGGCAAGTCCGAAAAAGCCCAGACCGTATTTGTCGCCGGAAACTCCTTGTACCAGGACGTTGTCATCTTCACTGGCAGTATAGTCGCCACGGCTGCTGCCGCTTTTGCCCATAATGGCTTCCGTAAAGTAGTCAAAGGTTCCTGAGGCCACACCGGGACCAAACAAATGAATTTCCTCATCCGGCCATTCGGGTCTGATCTGGTTCCATCGCATAATGGTTCCCTGCGCTTCAGGTTCCCATATTTTCTTCAGCTCGGCTACGGTAAAGCAGTCCACCCAATCATTTTCAGGATGGATGAGTACTGCAAGACCGTCATAAGCCACTTCCAGTTCTACATAGGTAATATTGTTTTCATCGGCAATGGCTTTCTCATCGTCTTTGATGGGGCGGGAAGCATTGGCAATATCCACTTCGCCGCGGCCAAATTTTTTGAAGCCCCCACCGGTACCTGAAACACCAATGGTCACGTTCACGTTGGGTTCTACAGTCCTGAACTCTTCAGCCATGGCTTCGGTAACAGGATACACGGTACTGGAGCCGTCAATGGCAATGGCACTGCTGCCTTCTTCTTTTTTGTTGTTGCCGCATGCAAGCAGGGTAAGGGCTATAGCAGCTGTAAATAAAATGTTTTTCATGGTTTGTTTTATTAAAAGTGAATATCAAATTGCAATCGGTATGTAAGTCGGTTCTGGCTGTCATCTGCATAGTCATTTAGGCTCAGGTCTGTCTGGATCTTGAGTTTGTGCCCTACGAAATATTTGGAGAGGCCAAGGGTATATTGTTTTTCGGCCGCCTGAAAAGCGATGTCGTTATCAAGATTGATGTCGGTATAGCGACCGGTGACTTGGATATTGTTCTTAAACAAATACCCTGTTTGCAGGTTGAGACCTTCACCGGTAGTGACCACATCGCCGGTGGGGGTTCCGTCAGCATTTACGGCAACGGGGTCATCGGCGGTGCGGTGTGCATACTCACCCATAAACGACCAGCCGCGGTATTTAAACATGGCATCGACAAACAGGGTGCTGATGTCTGTTTGGTGAAATCCGGTATCAGTCACCATATAGGTGCCCAGGTTGGAACGTGTCTTAACAGCATCGTCATTGAAATCATAAGAAACACCCAGACCCAGTTTGGGCGTTTGCCAGCGTTTCAGGTCAGCACCCACATAGTCATCAAATTCGCCGAAAGGCAAAGCCTCCAAACGTGCCGTGTACTGATAGCCGCCGAGGTTCCCGGTAGTAACATTACGGCCTTCCCCTTGTGAAAAGGCAAGGGCTTCCTTAATGATAAAATCACCACCCAGATCTACTTGGTGGTGTAATTGTATACCCATATCGCGGTCGATGTTAAACCGGCTGTTCACCAGTGATCGGTCCACGACTTCCATATTTCCGGAAGAAACGACACGTTCTCTGTTGCCCGGAAGTTTGGCCTGGCCACCCCAGAGCACAAAGTTTTCGTGAAAATTCCATTTCAAAACGGCATCAAGGACCACCCGTGACGCATTGCCATTGAATTCCGAAGCCCCTGAGATATCCCTGTTAGAAAGTGCCAGCTCTATTTTATAGACCAGTTTGGGCGAATAGGCAAAACCGTCAAACTTGAGACGCGCACGACGGATGAGAAAGCTGGAACTGCCGTTGCTGAGGTTTTCATATTCGGGATATTCCCATTGCCCGATGAAAAGGGACTGAAAACGGGCGCCAAAAACCATGCTGTAAGAACTATCTTTTGCCACTGTGTTCAGGATTCCATTTCCAAATTTGTTTTCTGTGATTTCCTGACTCTGGGCAAAAAAGGTGACCATAAGGGCGAGGAGAACCGGTAGGGTTGCTTTGTTTTTCATAAATACGTTCTTAATTTTTGTCGCTGCAAAGAACTGAATTGAATGTTAAGTAGATGTTAAGCGCATATTATGCTTCGGTAAATTCAAAAAAAAAAAAGGTTGCCTGGCCAGGGCAACCTGTCATACATCTGAATCGACAAAAATTAAGACGGTATGAAAATGCTTAATGAACATTAAGTTGGACAAAAATCGTACATACATATTATAAAGATGTAAAATGAATGTTACCAATAGTTCATTTTTTGGTTAACAGAGGGGTGAGTAGTGAGGAGTGAGGGGTTGGTGGGTCAAAAAAACCGTGTACTTGTCATACCAACAACGGAGGTGCGTGTCCGCCGAATCCGCCTTAGGCGGAGAAGGAGGATCCCATAACAGTGAGCACGCAACAATGAGATATTAGAATTAAGGATTATTGTTGCTAACAGCCTAAAAATTAAAGCCTACAGCTTCTTTCGCTCTTTGCGAAAAGACTTTGCGGCCATTGAGCGAAATTAATCCGATAATGCGCGCGGATCCCTTTAGGGAAAACAGGGCAGTGGGGCGAGAGGGGTTCTGAGTTTAAGTATAAAGACTTAGGACTGCATGACGTAAGACTTAAGACAAATTCAATATCAGATGTCATGTCGATTTCTATGAAGATTTTTAATAGTGGAACGAGATTACTTCGTCCCGAACTACGTTTGGTACTCGTAATGACTTACACTCCATGCTATTTTGGCTTTAACGGATACTAGCCCTTCCAAAAAATGCATTAGTAAAGCGGAATCATCAGTTCGTGCTGCCGGCTACCATCTTTGGCACTTGATTCAAAGAGGATGAGATGCAGCACTGTATTGGGTTCCTTCTTTTCGGCTTCCACCCTAAAACGGAATGTTCCCCACTCAGGGGCACCGGCTTCAGCGGTACCAAAACCCTCCTTGAGTTCCCGATGGCCATCTTCTATAACCCAGCTGTAGGTTGCTTCAAAGAGTTGGGCTTTTCCTTCCACAAGGAAGGTGTTTTTATCTTTTCGCTCCACGGTAACGTCACGAAAACGGGTATTGGAATAGCTTTTGCCATCAGACAGAAAAGCATCACCGAGTTCCTTAGATCCACCGGCTTTTACTTCTTCTTGCCCGGTAGTTCCAGGGTCCGGTGCTTCGGCTTTCTTTTCATTACTGTTACAACTGAGAAATAGAAGGATGGTAAAGATGTAGTAATATTTCATTATTAAAGTTTTTTACAGGAGAAAATTACAAAAAAGAAAAAAGAAAAAAGACTTTAAAAGTATTAAGTATTAAGTATTAAGACATAGGACTACAGGACTTAGGACGTAAGACGTGATTTGGAAAAAGGAAAAAAAATATAGAATATAGAAAAGCTATAAAATAAAATCAGCGTTTATCCGTCAAATCCGCGTTATCCGCGTGCTATTTTCAAGTATAATGATGGCACGCTGATGACACAGATTGAGCGGATTTTCATGGATAAAATGTACATCACACATAGGTTAGTTTAACTATCAACACCCATCTCCCGGTGTTTTAGAAAAGAGAATACATAGAAAAGAGAAAAGAGAGAAGAGAAAATTAAGCCGATAGTGCGCGGGGATCCCTGGTCACTGAGCGGAGCCTGCCCTATGGAACCTGTCCTGAGGAACCTGTCCTGAGTTTATCGAAGGGTCGAAGGGTCGAAGTGTAGTGAAAACAGAGCAGTGGGGCGGGAGGAGTTCTGAGTTTTAAGCAGGAAGACGTAAAACCTAAGACAAAATTCCAAATTCCAAAAAACCTTACACGCCTTCCCAAAATCGGTAAACAAAGAAAATTCCTACAAATATTATCATATATATTAAAAAAAACACTATTAAAAACATATTTATTCGATAAAATGCATAGTATGTGTGTTATAGTCCTATAAAATCGTTAAATTTGTAGGATGAAAACAGCATCGGTTATAGACGTTACTATGCTAAAGCATCTGGAACACCCTTTAATTACAGGGGGTTATGTGAAAATAATCACTGTCGGAACAGAAGGGAATACGATGCAAATACCGGGAACACCATTACTGATACAAGCGGCTTTTTACAGTTGGTTTGGGTGTTTTTTTATAAATCACCGGATTTTTTTTGCGATTCTGTTTTTATTTCAGATATTTTTTTTGATACATTTAACATAACTTTTTAAACCCCAAACAGATGAAAAAACATTACCTACTTATGTTTTCCCTTTTTTGTTGTGCTGTGTTTTTTGCACAAAATCCGGGAAATTCTTTACATTATGACGGCGGATTGAATCACGTAACAGCAAATTTACCGGCTGCATTTGATGACCTCCCAAACAATGACATTACTGTTGAAGCTCAGGTGCGGTATACCGGTACCGGCTTCACCCGTGTTTTCTTTGCACAGAAAGATGCAGGAAACTACTTTAATATTAGTATGACCAATTTTTCAGGTCAATTAGAGCTCTACACCTATGTGGCTGTCACAGGAACCGTACACAGTGTGCGGGTCACACAAGGACTTACGCTTGGACAAAACCATCATATCGCAGCACGCTGGACTGCAGCAACCGCTACTATCGATGTTTTTATTGACGGTCAACCCGTAGGTGTTAGTTTTGGTGGTGATTCCTCTGCAGGTACCAATAATATGATGACCATTGGAGCACGAACAGACGGATTCCAAACCTTTAATGGTGAGATAGACGAACTCGCTATCTGGAATGAAGCCCGCTTGTTGTGCCTTTTGGTACAAGATGCCAATGACGGTGTCAATCCGGCCACACCCAATCTGCTCGCCTATTATACCTTCAACCAGGGGGTTGCCGGTGGAAACAATGCCGGGATTACAACCCTTACAGATGAAACCGGTAACTTTCCGGGAACATTACAGAATTTCGCTTTAAGCGGAACCACTTCAAACTTCGTGACTTCAAGCGCCTTTTCAGCTGTCCTGCCGGCACCCAATACCAGCCCGGTAGCAGTGTGTACAGCACCCTTTACCATCCAGCTTGATGCCAACGGGGAAGCAAGCATCACCGTAAACGATATTGATGACGGAAGTTTTGATCCCTGTGGTATTGACTCCATTACAATAGATAAAAGCACGTTTACATGTGCAGATGTGGGACCCAATACCATTACACTAACTATCACAGCACTTAACGGCAATACAGATACCTGCACCACTATAGTAACTGTAGAAGATACCATTGATCCTGTTGCCCAATGTGTGGCACCTTTTACCATTCAACTGGATGTCAACGGTCAGGCAAGCATCACCCCGGCTATGATAGATAACGGGAGTACTGACAATTGTGCCATAGCTTCATTAACACTTGATACTACAGATTTTACCTGTGCAGATTTAGGCGCAAATACCGTGACCCTTACAGTAACCGACACCAATGGAAACACCGCTACCTGTACCACAGTAGTAACGGTGGAAGATACCGTAGCGCCCGAGGCTATATGTGCAGCCCCGTTCACCAT
>JBBDRU010000316.1:11696-16788 GCA_040905305.1 Salibacteraceae bacterium
TAGCTGTGTGTGTGGCACCCTTTACCATCCAACTGGATGCCAACGGACAAGCTTCTATCACGGCAGCCGATATTGACGGAGGAAGTACCGCTTCGTGCGGGTCTGTTACCCTTGCTATTGATACCACCAGCTTTACCTGTGCTGATATAGGCGATAATACCGTTACCCTTACCGTCACAGACGGAAACGGAAATACAGCTACCTGTACCACCGTAGTGACTGTAGCAGATAGCGTAGCACCGGATGCCCTTTGTGTAGCCCCGTTCACCATCCAACTGGATGCCAACGGAACCGCGAGCATCACGGCAGCCGATATTAACAATGGCAGTACCGATAACTGCGGTATCGATACCGTGACCATCAGTCAATCAACCTTTGACTGTAGCGATATAGGAGCCAACACGATTACTTTAACAGTAACCGATGTAAACGGAAACACAGCAACCTGTACTACAGTAGTAACGGTAGAAGATACTGTAGCTCCCGATGCAATTTGTGTAGCACCCTTTACCATCCAACTGGATGCCAACGGAACGGCGAGCATCACAACAGCCGATATTAACAACGGAAGTACTGATGCCTGTAGCATTGATACCGTGACCATCAGTCAGACCACTTTTGATTGTAGTGACATTGGCGCGAATACCATTACCCTAACGGTAACTGATATAAACGGAAACACCGCTACCTGTACTACGGTAGTAACCGTAGAAGATACGGTAGCTCCTGATGCCCTTTGTGTAGCGCCCTTTACCATCCAACTGGATGCCAACGGAACGGCGAGCATCACCGCCGCCGATATTGACAACGGCAGTACCGATACCTGTGGTATCGATACAATGACCATCAGTCAGACCACCTTTGACTGTAGTGATATAGGAGCCAATACCATTACATTAACGGTAACGGATCTTAGTGGTAATACAGCTACCTGTACCACGGTAGTAACTGTGGAAGATACCGTAGCTCCTGATGCCCTTTGTGTAGCACCCTTCACCATCCAGCTGGATGCCAATGGGGAAGCTACTATCACGGCAGCTGATATTGACAATGGCAGTGCCGATGGTTGTGGTATCGATACATTGACCATTAGCCAGACAACTTTTGACTGCAGCGATATTGGAGATACTACCATTACGTTAACAGTGACCGATGTAAATGGAAGCACATCCACCTGTACTACGGTAGTAACCGTGATTGACGATCTAGGTCCGGTGATTGATTGCCCTGCAGACCAAACAGTACCCCCTGATTCTACGACTTTAACCTATACAGTACCCGATTACTTTGGTGATGGCCTGGCAACGGCCACAGACAACTGTACCAATCCGGTAACTGTTTTCAGTCAGGATCCTGTAGCGGGAACGCAGCTGATTGACGGAACTTATACGGTGACCCTTACGGCAGAAGATGCATTCGGTAACGAATCGGTGTGCGCATTTGAATTGATCGTAGATGAGAATATGAGCGTAGCAGACGGAACAGACATCAACAGCCTGACGATGTACCCCAACCCGGCAGTATCTACTGTTACCATTGGCAATCCGCAGTTTATGGCGATTGACAAGGTAGCTGTTTATGACCTTCAGGGAAGATTGGTGATGAACATCAACACCAAAGGTGCTATCGGCAACCAAACCTTTGATGTGAGCGAACTCTCATCTGCGGTTTATATGGTCGTGATTGAAAGCAACGGCATACAAGCTGTGAAACGATTGGTTCGTAAATAGATGTTAGACATTAGATATGAGACTTGAAACGTCTTAATACTTAGTACCTGCCTACCGGCAGGCAGGCTTAATACTAGAAAAACCCTCCCGGAGCTAGCTTTGCGGAGGGTTTTTTCTTTGGAGAAAATAGAACCACTCATAGATCTCTCGCAAAGCCGCCAAGCCGCTATTATATTTTAACACGTAATTGCTTCGCCTGTTCGCTATCGCTCGAGTCTTGATACTCTGTGCCTCATCACCAACTTCGACATTCGACATTCCTTGTTCGATATTCGATATTCAAAACTGCCAACTGCAACTGACCCAACCTACATTAAAATTTCGGCAGGCAAAACACTGAACACTTTTTTTCCCCTTTTGTCATTCCGACGCAGGAGGAATCGCATCCTGCTGCTCACTCAAACGTGCTTACTCTAATGAGATCCCCTTCTCCCCCTTAGGCAGATCCGGAGGATAAAAATCTAAGGTGGACAAGCTTTGAACTTTGAACTTTGAACTTTAAACTTTGAACCCACTCCAGCTTCGACACTTCGTCAAGCTCAGTGCAGGCAAGCTCAGCCTCCACTAGCAATATTAAACTTTGAACTTTGAACATTGAACCCTTACACAAATCAACAAAGCATAAGTAAAGTAAATTTTTTGTAAATTTGATTAAATAATCCAGACAATGAAAACAGCACTGCAAATAAACCTGACTTTTGAACAAATACTCTCCATGGTAAAACAGCTTCCAAGACAGCAAAAAATCAAGCTCTCTAAAGAATTGGAAAAGGAGGTTATTGATACAAAACTTTCACGTTTATTAAAAACGTTCAGGACAAATGAACTGGATTTAGAAACAATCACAGAGGAAGTGGAGAAGGTAAGGCAGGAAAGATATGAAAAACATAAGCGTTAAAGTCATTTTTGACACCAACGTCTGGATTAGCTTCCTCATTGGTAAGCGTTTATCTAAACTCAAACAATATATCGCTGATGGCACGATTATAATTGTAACTACAGAGCAATTACTGATTGAAATCAAAACCGTTACGGGTCGTGAAAAGCTTAAAAAATATTTTCCAAAAGAAAGTGTCGATGACTTAATGGCACTTTTGGAAACAATCGCAGAAAATGTTAGTATACAACCCACACACTTCCTAAACAGGGATCCAAAAGATAATTTCTTATTGGACTTAATTGATTTTTCAAAAGCAGACTATTTGGTAACAGGCGACAAAGATTTATTGGAGCATAATCCTTTCAAAACTGCAAAAGTTCTAACTCCGGCAGAATTTGAACAGGAACTGAAAAAATAAGCAAAAACCGACCATAAAATGTCCTGATTCGGACATCTCAATCTCTTCTCTCTTTTCTATTACCTAAATTGGGCCTTATTCCGAAAAAGTTCAGCTTTTCTTGGATTCTATTCCGAAAAAGTTCTATTTTTTTTAGAATAAACGAGATAAAAAATGAGTAGTGACAAAAGATTTTAAACGATGACACACTTAATTGAACATAACCTTTAAGATTAATTATTAACCAAAAAAGGGCAACCATATTCAGGCATGCTTAAACTTGAAACTTGAAACCTGAAACTTTGAACCCCGCAATCCCGCAACCCCGCAAACCCACTCCAGCTTCGACACTTCGTCAAGCTCAGTGCAGGCAAGCTCAGCCTCCGTGGAAACTTGGAACTTGGAACTTGAAACCCACCTCCGATAAATCTAAGGTGGACGAAGCTTTGAACCTTGAACATTGAACATTGAACCCGCAATCCCGCCAACCCGAAAACCTTTCACCCTCCGAAGGTTTACCGTAGGAGGGCGCCAACCCGCAAACCTTTCACCCTCCCTAGGTTCACTATATGAGGGTCAACAACAAAAAACAAACCCAACCGGTTGTTACAAAACAACAAAAGTGTTTGATACTAAAAAATAAAATTGTATTTTAGTACCAATCAAAAGCAATCATCATGATTTTGGAAACCACCCTTCGGGAAGTTGTGACAGCTCAAAAAAAGGCACGTTCAGGTCGCGGGAAAGAGTTGTTGCGAGATCGATTGCAGACGCTTCCACAGCTGCATTCCCATGCATTGATTGTGTCGGGAATACGCAGATGTGGCAAAAGCACCTTGTTATTTCAACTCCTGGAAGAACAGTATCCGGATGCTTTTTATCTCAATTTTGAAGACCCGAGGTTATATGGCTTTGAACCCAACGATTTTTCACGCCTTGATACCCTGATTGGCTCTTTTGAGGCCAAGGTATTGTTTTTTGACGAACTTCAGATTATTGACGGATAGGAGCGCTTTGTTCGCCAAAAATTGGATCAAAATTTTCAGGTCATCATTACCGGGTCCAATGCCGCACTGCTCAGTGGGGAGTTGGGAACAAAACTTACGGGAAGGCATATTTCTATGGAGCTGTTTCCCTTTTCCTTTCACGAATTTTGTACCTTTAAAAAAGTGGAACCTACTCCAAAAGCTGTTGAACAATACCTGCTCACAGGGGGTTTTCCCGAATATGTAAAACGGGGTGACAGCAGGATATTACACACCCTTTTTGAAGATATCCTGTTGCGCGACATCGCTGTCAGGTATGGGGTGCGTGATATTAAATCATTGCAAAGGGTGGCTTTGTACCTCATTTCAAACATAGGCAAACCGGTTACGGCAAACCGTATGAAATCACTTTTTGAAGTAAGTGCCACTAGCACGATGATGGAATATTTTTCACATCTTGAAATGGCTTACCTCTTTTTCTTCATCCCCAAATTCAGCTATTCCGTAAGAAAACAACTCATCAACCCAAGAAAAGTCTATGCCATCGATACCGGTTTGATCAGTGAAAATTCAACTTCCTTTTCAAAAGACAGGGGGCATAAATTTGAAAACCTGGTGTTTTTACACCTGCGCCAAAATTTCAAAGAAATATATTATTTCAATGAAACAGGAGAATGTGATTTTGTGGTTTTTGAAAAGGGAAACTTTCGTGAAGCCATACAAGTGTGTATACAACTCACGCCTGATAATATTGACAGGGAGTTAAACGGACTCTTTGAAGCCCTTGAATTTTTTAAACAAACGCACGGGACCCTTGTCACACTTAGTGAAAAGGATTCTTATAAAAAAAACGGAAAGAAAATTAGCATTGTTCCTGCACACGAGTTTTTTAAATAGTATTTTTTTTACCTACAGTCTACAGCATTTAGAAAAGTGATAGCCTGCTTCGCCGCCTGAAGCTTTGTCCTTCGTAGGACAATAGAGTAGAGCTATAAAGCACAAGGTGACCGCACGGGCGGATTTCCGAAACTATCATCAATTATCCCACTCCAGTTTCGACACTTCGACTTCGCTGAGTGCAGGCAAGCTCAGCCTCCGT
>JBBDRU010000317.1:0-2746 GCA_040905305.1 Salibacteraceae bacterium
GTTCTTTTGTCGAATCATTCTATAATTCTCCATCAGTTGTTTGAGTCTGTCATTGAAAACGGCTTGATGATGTGACCTATGAAACAGGTCTTTCAAAATTTTTGATCCATTGGTTTGGGCTCTTTTCCAACGCGTTCTTGAGCGGTACAGTTGAACAGCTGCCTCCTTAAACTCTTTTGCTTCATCAGCAATGGCGCCATTCCAGGGATGGTTTCCATGCATTGCTTCAGCGCCTATTGTTGTAGTAACACTGGGCGTGCCGAACCGCATGGCATCAATGAGTTTCCCCTTCAATCCTGCACCAAACCGCAGCGGTGCCAGCATTACCTTGGCATCTGAAATAACCTTTTCGGCACTTGATGCACGCCCGCGAACCAAAAAACCGCTTTGCTCATCATGCATTTGCAACACTTCATCAAAGGCATATGCCCCATAAATGTGAAGTCTTGCATTGGGCAGTTCTGCCCGAATAACCGGCCAGTGATGATGTTTTAATTGATGAACGGCATCCAGGTTTGGCGCATGCCTAAAATTACCGATGGAAACAAAGTCTGCACGATCTTCATATTTTTTCAAATTAGTTTGATCTGCCATTTCATGATCAGATAAAACGAATGGGAGGTAGTGCAATAATGCCTCATCCACTTTAAAAAAACGCTGCAATAACTCCATTTCAAAAGATGAAATAATCAGGCTTAGGTCGCACCTCCATATGGAGGCTAATTCTCTAAATGCACCGTCTCTTATCAGTTGAGATTCTTCAAACGCAATTCCATGACTAACCGCTGACTGCCTTGCATTCCTAAGGCAGTGCAAGTCTTCCGTGTCCAGCACGCGCAATGCATCGGGGCACTGTTTTGCCACCCTCCATCCAAATTGCTCTTCGGTCATGAACCGATCAAACAAAACCATTTCGGGTTTTATTCCTAAAACAAACTCGTCAAAAGACGGATCATTGACCTTGATAAAATGTTCATCAATGCCAAGATCTTTTAGGGGAACTGCAAAATCGCTCGTTGCTGCTGTAGAGGCATAGGAAATGGAAAAATTCAAATCGTGGAATAGTCCAATCAACTGCATCATTCTGGCACCTGCTGCTGATGAACCGGGTTCAACCCCTACACTGCTTATGATCAGTAACCTCAAAACTAAAAATCAGTTCGTTTCGTTGAGGCGAATCAATACGAAAAGGGCGTAGTTCATCATGTCCATATAATTGGCATCAATGCCCTCACTCATGATGGTTTCACCTTTGTTATCCTCAATTTGTCGAATTCTGAGAATCTTCATCAAAATAAGATCGGTGAGAGAACTTATCCGCATATCTCTCCATGCTTCACCGTAATCATGGTTTTTTTTGACCATCAAATCCCTTGTAATCTTAGCCTTTTCATCGTAAAGAGCGATGGCCTTATCTACCGGGAGCTCCATTTCAGATTCATCTGACAATTCAAGCTGAATTTGAGCCATGATGCAATAATTCACAATGCCCAAAAACTCATCCTGAATATCTTCTCCGACCTTATTTTGGCCGGTTTCTTCAATAGTTCTGATCCGTTGAGCTTTGATGAAAATTTGATCGGTAAGAGACTTTGGTCTAAGAATGCGCCAGGCAGTTCCATAGTCAGCTGTTTTCTTTAAAAAAACCTCCTTGCATTTTTCAAGGGCATGATCGTATTGTTTGAGTGTGTGTTCCATTTATTTTCGTCTCCGATATGTGCGAGCAAAATACAGCAATTCCGATGAAACAAACGATCAATTGCAGCGGTAAGTTGATCAACTTCTCAGAGCCAAAGGTTATGGGCATCATCAACGTTACACCTGATTCATTTTTTGATGGAGGAAAATTTGAGCAAATTGATGAGGCTAATAAACGCGCTCAAAACCTAATAGAGGAGGGCGCTGACATTATTGACCTCGGTGCAGCATCAACCCGACCGGGAGCAAATCAACCAAGCGAAAAGGAAGAGTTAAACCGCTTAATTCCAGTTGTCTCTTCCATTCGAAAAAATCAACCGGAAGCCATAATTTCCATCGATACCTATCGTGCTTCAGTCGCAAAGGCGGCTGTAGAAGTGGGTGCAGATATAATCAATGATATTAGTGGCGGAACATTGGATAAAAAAATGCATGAAACCATTGTAAGGCTAAAAGTGCCCTATGTTTTAATGCATATGCAAGGCAGACCGGCAAGCATGCAGCAAAACCCACGTTATAAAAACGTAACCAACGAGGTCATTGAGTTTTTCATTGAGTCTTTAGCTAAATTGGAGGAACTGGGTGTGCATGATGTAATTATTGATCCCGGATTTGGATTCGGAAAAACCAATGAACACAATTATCAGTTGTTGAACAATCTTGCGGATTTTCGGGTTTTAAACTGTCCTATTTTAGTTGGGATTTCACGGAAAAGCATGATCAACAAAGTATTGAACGTAAAACCTGAAAATGCGTTAAATGGAACAACGGCCCTGAACATGGCAGCGCTTCTCAAAGGAGCTGCCATTTTAAGGGTTCATGATGCAAAAGAAGCTTCTGAGACCGTTAAATTATTTCAAATGCTGAGGCAAAAGCCTTTCTGAAAAGGTGACCGTTGTTTATATTTTATATTTCATTTTCAGATATTTACCCCTCAACATACTGCTTGATCCGTTTAAAAATAAAGTACAAATGCACTTACTTTCAACTCCGTGAAACATTTCTACCTTTACCGCCTCAAATTAAGAACGCATGGCTGTTTACCTAG
>JBBDRU010000318.1:0-2744 GCA_040905305.1 Salibacteraceae bacterium
GGCAAATTCTTGGAAATGATAGAATGGATTCTTGCTGGCTTTACTTTCGGTATGAAACATTGATTCTCCGAAAAATATTTTGCCTAGAGAAACCCCATAAAGCCCACCAACCAATTTTCCGTTTTTTCGGGTTTCAAAACTGTGGGCAAAACCCAGTTCGTGCAATCTCGAGTAAGCACGGATCATTGACTCGGTAATCCAGGTGCTGTCCTGGTCTTTTCTGGGGATTTTGGAGCAACGATCCATCACGTCCTTAAATGCATTATCAACGGTGATTTCAAAGCGTTGGCTGGCGATTAGTTGACGCATTGATTTACTCAATTTTATCTCACCTGGCTCAAGAATCATTCTTTTTGGAGGGCTCCACCATAAGATGGGCTGTCCGCTTTCAAACCAGGGAAAAACGCCTGACTCATAAGCACTTATTAAACGTTCAGGAGATAAATCTCCTCCATAAGCCAGAAGTCCATTTTCATCTGCGGTTTCTACCGGAGGAAAAGCATAGGTCGATTTTGTATTGCCCTGACGCATCGTGATGCTAATAAGTTGGCAACTTCGGTTTGTTGTCCAACACTTTTTCAATATGATCCATAATGTCCGCTGTGAGTTTTGGAACGATATCTATTGATCTTAAATTTTCTTTGAGCTGATCTATTTTAGTAGCTCCTGTAATTACTGTGCTCACGTGTGGATTTTTTAAGCACCATGCGATCGATAAATTTGCCATGCTTGCGCCAAGATCGTCAGCGACTTCGGTGAGTTGTTTTACTTTTTCAATGTTGGTTTCAGTAAGCATTTTCTCTTTAAGCCAGTTGAGCTCGTTTCGAGTAAGTCTGGATCCGTCAGGAATACCATCATTGTATTTTCCGGTGAGAATTCCGCTTGCCAGAGGTGACCAAATGGTGCTTCCATAACCATAATCGCGAAAAAGCTTATCGAACTCAACTTCCACTTTTCTACGCACAAGCATGTTATATTGTGGCTGTTCCATCACAGGAGCAATGAGGTTGTTTTGGCGCGCGACCATCATCGCTTCTTGCACTTCCTGAGCGCTCCATTCACTGGTGCCCCAATACAAAATCTTGCCTTGTTGAATCAAATTGTGCATGGTCCAAACCGTTTCTTCCATCGGAGTGTTTTTATCGGGTCGATGGCAAAAAAACAGGTCGAGGTAAGAAACACGCAATCGCTTTAATGCAGCTTCACAGGCTTCCACAATATGTTTTCTGTTCAATCCTTTTTGGTTTGGAAGCTCACCACCCCAGAATACTTTAGATGAAACAACAAACGTATCGCGATTCCAGCCTGCGTCAGCAATGATTTTCCCCATTACTTCCTCCGATTTACCAGCTGCATATACCTCCGCATTGTCAAAAAAGTTAATGCCACTTTCATAAGCATGATGCATGCATGATTTTGCTGTTTGCTGATCTACTTGATTTCCAAATGTTACCCACGAGCCAAACGAGAGTTCACTTAATAACAAGCCAGATTTTCCGAGCCTTCTATATTCCATAGGTTTCAAATTGTTTGACAAATGTAACGGTGCTGATGAGCCTGATGTTCATATATAATGTTCATTTTTGACACAACGTCAAAATAACTCTAATGAAAAAGCTTTTACTTTTTATTGTCATCATTTCTTTTGTGCACGCTTCAAGTTATTCAGCCGAGGGAGACACCATCCATGTGCAGTCACATCAGGAAACACATTGGGATTGGAATGGAAACTGGTATGACACGACTTCTTTCCCAGCATCTGGCGAATACCGAAGAATTTTGATGTATTACACCCTGGGTTGTCCCTCGCAGGGGTGTGCAGATTATGATTACACCACTAAAATTGAAGTGGAGGATCCTATCGATGACAGCACTTCGCGCTGGGTGGAGTTGGTGCGCATTATGACGCCCTTTTCTGGAGATAAAGGTTCACAATGGAAGCATACGTGGGTTATTGACGTTACTGATTATGCGTCAATTTTGAATGGAGAGCGCTCTGTAAGGGCGCATTATGGCGGCTGGGCAGATGGATACATCGTAAGCATTGACTTTGATTTTATCGAAGGAACACCACCGCGAAATGTGCTAGACATCAACACGGTGTATGATGGAACGTTTCGTTATGGATTTGCAAATGACCCAATTGAAGACCATTTGGTGCCCAAGGATATCGATATTCATCCTGATTTAAAATCTGCAAAGTTCAGGATGCTTGCATCGGGTCATAGCTTTGGCGGAAATGAAAACTGCGCGGAGTTTTGCAAAAAATGGTACAAGCTTTACGCGGGAAATTCACTTGTGGAGCAACAAACCGTTTGGCGGGATGACTGCGGTAGCAACCCAATAGAAGATCAGCCCGGAACATGGATTTATAATAGAAGTGGTTGGTGTCCGGGTGATATAACAACACCTTATGATCATGAGGTTGGTGGGTACCTAATTCCTGGCTCCACCACAAGTTTAAACGTTGATTGGCAAAATTATAACTATCAGGGTGGCGCTGGTTTTGATCCGCAATACATCATTGAGGCAAGTTTGTTTCAATACGATGACTGGAACTTTGAGAATGACCTTGCCATTTCGGATGTTATTTCTCCATCCATGAACGATCGTGCGTCAGAGCTGAATCCGATTTGCAATAATCCACAGATTGTGGTCACCAATTCCGGGTCTGAATATGTGACCAGTGCAAAGTTTAGGTTTTGGGTTGAGGGCAGTCCGGACGTGATCAATTACAAATGGAC
>JBBDRU010000319.1:0-2739 GCA_040905305.1 Salibacteraceae bacterium
ACCTCTGTATCAGAATCAGTTTGAAACGGATAATCGGTTAATTGGCTTTTAATTTGCTTATAGTTATACAATTCACCGTTATAAACCAACGTGTATCGCCCATCTGCGGACGTGAAGGGTTGATTGGCTGCATCAGACAGGTCGATGATCGACAATCTGCGATGTCCTAGAACCACATTCTTGCCTTGATAAACCCCAGACGCATCGGGTCCGCGATGTGCAATACGATCGGTCATTTTATGTACATGCGCCTGAGGGTCATTCAGTCGCTCAATTCCATAAATACCGGCTATTCCACACATGGCTACAAAGATGCTATTTAAGAAGTGACATCAACCGCTCCGCCCAAATTTCAGGTGTATTTTTCATACCCAGTTCATGGCTTTTTTCTGACATACGCAACATTTGTTCGTTGCTTTTAGCGGCCACCCAATACATGGCATCCGCGAGTTCATCCACACTTCCTGATTTAAATGCGCATCCATTTCCATTCAGAAACGCCTCCCTGGCGCCAATTTTATCGCTTAACAACATCGGAAAACCCGCCACTGCCATTTCGTGCACTGAAACACCCCATGGCTCAAAGTGACTTGGCAAAATATATACACCCGTTTGCCGCAAAATCGGTAACATTTGATCGGGTTGCACAAAACCAAAATGTTTAATGCCCGATGCTTGTACCCTGTTTTCGTATTGATCACCTGTGCCAACACACCAAAGCTCCCAGTCATCGTGGTGTTTTTGAAAGCGTTTAAATGCTTCCCATAAATCGAAAATGCCTTTGTGTTTTACATACCTCCCCAGATAAAGAAATCGTTTTGGGAAATCACTCTTTTTTTCAATATGTGTTTCCTCATACACACTAAGAAATTTAGAAGTGTTGGCTGAATAAAATCCGACCTGAATATCCTTTGCCTTAAAACCTAGCTTTAGCGCATAGTTCTTTTGCACCTGTCCCGGTACGAATGCCTTATCAAAAGACCTTTTTAAGGTAAATGGAGCAAGCAATGTGGCGAGTATCTGTTTGAACGAAGCATTCCAATGATTATCTAAACTCAGCACGGTAATTGAACTTGAATTCAACATCCGGCAAACGTTTACATATCCTTTATCCATCCAGCCGCTGCAAAGAATTAGATCTGGTTTAAAGGTTTTTACTGTATTCAATAATTGATTGTTTGACAATTGATCCCGGTTATGCACCTCATCCAAAAAATCAAATTTGAATTTGAATGGCGCCTCTGGATTGACGGGCCAATGAACCAACAATACGTAACATTCCTGCTGCCTGAGCGCACGCAAACAAGCCAAAGAATAATCACCTAGCTCAGTGTATAAAATGGCAATTCGTGCAGTCATTCTTCTACAGGGTTACTTTCATTTTGTCTGATCTTATTCTTATCCAAAGCATCAGCAGGTATAGCTAACAGGGTTAACGCGATCAAAAACAAACTGGTAAATGGGTTTAAAGAAGCAGATAGCCATGATTCGAAATAAGTACTAAAAAGCACAGCGTACACAATTGGCAACGTGTATGGAGATGATTTTATGGCCGCTGCAACGGTTCTGACCAACCCCAACCCAAACAATACAATTCCAATCAAACCAGTATCCAACCAAAGCGTTAGGTAAGAATTATGTGCGTTTCCCTGATGACCTAACCTGGATAATTCATCAGAAAACAACCTAAACACATATTCAGTGTGCGTAAAGCCCCCACCTACAAAAAAGACTTCCTGAATACGTTGCCATGCAAAATTCCAGGCAATAAATCGACCACTTCCCTCTTCAAGTGTATCCAACCGAAAATATTCTGCTAACCCGAGTGATTGAATTATAATGGGGAGTTGAAGCAACAAATATTCATAACTCAAGACTAGAACAATAAACACGATTACGGTAATGGCATTGGATAAATACCGAAGTCGATTAAACCCAAAAAATAACGCCAACGCAATTAAAGAAGTTCTACTCCCTGTTAGAACCAAACTCGCGATGAACACGATTAAAAAAAACCACGTAAAGCGCTGGTTTGATGACAATAACTCGTATTCCTTTCGCACAGGATAATAAACTGCAAAAACAACGGTTAGGAAAATGCCCAGGCCATTTGGGTTTCCCAACAACCCCCTGTATCGACCAACAAGGCTGGTAAATGAAGGGTTTACTAAGTGAATGATCAGGCCGACCGCCAATAAAACGCTAAAGAAATATACCAACTCTACGGGTATATTTCGATTGTCCTTTAAGCCCTGTGCGAAAACCACCGGAACCAGAAAAAATATCAATCCGTAAGAGAACGATTTCTGAAATGCATTAAAGGGATCGTTAGCCCAGGCGGAAGCAGCTACGGCATATAACAAAAAAGGCAAAAAATACACGAATACTTTGTTGCTGTTTTGGCTGAACTTCCCCCAATTAAGCACCACATAAAGAAAAAGCAACACTACTGCGCCAATTTTAGCTGTTTCTGCAAAGGCAAACATGGATGAACGCGAATCGGAAAAGACCAACATCGCTATGAAGGCGATGAATATTTTAGTGATGTCCCTGGTTCGGAGTACAAGTAAAAAAGTCAATGCTGAATATCCAACCGCAACGATGGTTGGAGCCACAAAACCAACAAGTGCCCAAGATACAAGAAGGACGTAGAGATCTGTTCTTGATTTGATGTGGTCTAAAAATGTCATCGGTATGCGAAGATTAGTTTTTGGTGTGAATTATTGATCATGTAAAGTG
>JBBDRU010000320.1:0-2706 GCA_040905305.1 Salibacteraceae bacterium
GAAGAAGAGTTAGCTGATGTTTACGCGCCTGCGTTTGATGATCAACATGATCCTTCCGCTACCAAATCTCCAAAACGCTTTATTGATGCTATCAGTGATGGGCTCAAAGAAGCGATGGAAAAACATCAAAATCTGGTGCTGATGGGGCAAGACATTGCCGAATATGGCGGTGTGTTTAAAATTACAGAAGGGTTGTCAGAACACTATGGCAAAGCACGAGTGCGCAATACACCACTTTGTGAGTCAGCAATTGTTGGTGCCGCCTTAGGTCTTAGCATCGCGGGTAAAAAAGCTATGGTGGAGATGCAGTTTTCTGATTTTGTCACCTGTGGGTTTAATCAAATTGTCAATAACCTGGCGAAAACACATTGGCGCTGGGGGCAAAACGCAGACGTAGTTATACGCATGCCCACAGGTGCAGGGGTTGGTGCAGGGCCGTTTCATTCACAATCTACCGAATCGTGGTTTTTTCATGTACCCGGTTTAAAAATTGTTTATCCATCAACACCAGAGGATGCAAAAGGCTTGTTGTTGGCAGCGTTCAATGACCCAAATCCAGTTTTGTTTTTTGAACATAAATTGCTTTATCGAAGTTTGACGGGTGATGTTCCCGATGGATATTACACTACTCCAATTGGAAAAGCCAGATGGGCTAGAAGAGGGGAAGATGTTTCAGTAATCACCTATGGGCTGGGAGTGCACTGGGCAGAAAAGCTGCAGGAAGAAATGCCAAATATATCCATGGACATTCTTGATCTAAGGAGTTTAGCCCCGCTGGATATGGAAGCTGTCAGTGATAGTGTGAAGCGCACAGGGAAAGTGTTGATCTTGCACGAAGACACCATAACGGGCGGTGTTGGGGCTGAGCTTGCCGCTCGAGTTTCTCAGGAAATGTTTGAACACCTAGATGCCCCTATAATGCGATGCGCAAGCATAGATACTCCAGTTCCGTTTGCGGCAAACCTCGAAGATCTGTTTCTGGCCAACAAGCGCCTGGAGGCCATCATGAAATCGCTTTTGGATTATTAATTTCGCGTTTCTTTAATAAATCAATACTCACGTAATAATGAAAAAGATATTCCTAATTCCCGCTCTAATTTCAGTTCTTTTCGCTTGCTCAGAAGGAGAAAGTAAATCAGATAAAACCACCTCTGTTGAAGAATCAGAAGCACAATCCTCAGAAATGGAAACCGCATACTTTGGTGCTGAAATTTCCGGGGAAAACGCTATAAGTACTTCAGAGGCATTGGCCGTGTTAGCTGATAGAGACTCTATAAATACAACGATCACAGGTCAGGTGCAAAAGGTTTGTCAAGTAAAAGGTTGTTGGATGACTATGGAATATGGGGAAGGGGAGAGCATGCGAGTTTCATTTAGGGATTACGGCTTTTTTGTTCCTAAAGATATCGATGGAAAAGAAGTAGTGATCGATGGTACCTTGCATATGGAAACGACCAGTGTGGATGACCTGCGCCACTATGCAGAAGATGAAGGCTTATCTGAAGAAGAAGTTGCTGCGATTACCGAGCCGGAAACGGCCTTGTCTTTTGTTGCAGATGGTGTGATTGTAAAGAATTATAAGGTTAAAACCGGTGCAGCAAAGGCAGAGGAGCAAAATCACGAACATGACCATGACCATGGAGAGGAAGGACATGAACATTAAGTCAGGTTCTTAAAAGATCATTCAGAAGCCCGATCACTTATTTTGGTGTCGGGTTTTTGTTTTATAACCAATCGCAAGCTTTGGTCAAAAGTGATGTAATTCCACATCCACTCCATGAAAATGAATAGCTTGTTTTTTACGCCTAAAATCGCCATTAGGTGCACAAAAAGCCAAAAAGCCCAGGCGAAGAACCCCTGAAAACTAAAATGTTTTAGGTCAACTACAGCCCTGTTTCTGCCAACTGTTGCCATAGATCCTAAGTCTTTGTATGTAAATATCGTTAGTGGTTTGTTCTGAATTTTTAGTTTAAGGTTTTTCGCGAGCCGGTCAGCTTGTTGAATCGCCACCTGTGCTACCTGAGGGTGGCCTTTTTGAAACTTACCTTCTTGCATAAAGGCAATGTCTCCGATGGCGTAAACATTATCAATTCCCAATACTTGATTATAACCATCAACTTTTATCCGTCCATTGCCAACCACAAGGTCATCAGGTATCCCGTTTAGTTTATTTCCTTTCACACCAGCAGCCCAAATAAGTGTTTCAGAATCTATACACTCTCCGTTTTTGGTGACCACAGTTTTGCCATCATATTTTTCAACGATTGTGTTTAGCCGCACTGCCACCTTCATGTCTTCTAAAAACTCTTTTGCCTTTAGACCTGAAGTTTCGCTCATGCCATTGAGTAAACTAGAGCCGCCCTCGAGCAAAAGAATATTCATTTTGTTAAAGTCCAGCTCCGGATAATCTTTTGGAAGCACATATTTCCTCATTTCAGACAGTGCTCCTGCAACTTCGGTTCCCGTTGGTCCACCGCCAACAATTACTATAGTCATAAGCGCTTCGCGCGTTTTTTCATCATCACAAATCAGCGCTTTTTCTATACATTCAAGCAGGTGGTTTCTGAGGTGTAGAGACTCTTGCATCGACTTCATGGGAAATGCATTGTGCTCGATTTCCCGATTGTTGAAGTAATTGGTATCCGCCCCGAGAGCAATTACCAAATGGTCATAATTAATAGATCCAATGCTGGTCTCTATGACTTT
>JBBDRU010000321.1:0-16362 GCA_040905305.1 Salibacteraceae bacterium
TGACCAATGACATTATTGAACTTGAAGGCAAGCGCTCCTTCAGTTGGATTGGCAGAGCGGACAACATGATCAATAGCGGTGGAGTAAAAGTAATTCCGGAAACCATTGAAAAATTAGCCAAGCCGTTGTTTAACACCAAATATTTCTTCGCAGGATTTCCAGATGAAAAACTGGGAGAAAAAGTAGTACTCATCATCGAAGGTCAGGCTCATGCAAAAGAAGATCAGGAAGAATTGATGGAAGACCTGAAAAAAGAACTGCATAAATATGAGCTCCCCAAAGAAATCATCTACCTCGATGCATTTGAGGAAACAGAGAACGGAAAGCTCAATAGAAAAATGACCATCAAAAAAGCGATCAGTGCTTCGAATTGATTTCAGTGATTATTCCACATCAAACGACTCTGCTCTTCTTCGTTTGCGTTCATGCATGATCATGCTATATTCCTTGCCCATTTGACCTGCAATTGCTGAGTTTTCTTTTGCCCTGCGTATCAGGTAGGGCAGCGTTGCCCGCACGGGTCCATAAGGCAAATACTTTGAGACATTATAGCCCGATGCAGCCAAATTGAAACTCATGTAATCACTCATGCCGTATAGCTGCGAAAAATAGATGTGAGGATGATTGTTTGGCAAGTGAAACTGCTGCATGATATCGGTCAAGTAAATCGTGCTTTCCTCATTGTGTGTTCCGGCACAAATTTCCACCCAGTCAATGTTTTGAACACTCAATAACAAAGCAGCATTATAATCTCGGTCTGTAGCCGCTTTGCTAGACTGAATGGGCGTTGGATAACCCATTTCTTTTGCCCGGTTGTTTTCCTTATCAAGGTATGCACCCCGCACTATTTTCACCCCAATTTTATAACCATACCATCGCCCGCGCTCAATGAGCTTTCGGTAATACTCCATGCGATCGTGACGAAACATCTGAATGGTTTGAAAAACAATAGCCTTCTCTTGATTGTATCGTGCCATCATGCTTTCAACAATGCGATCGATGGCATCCTGAATCCAACTTTCCTCTGCATCCACATAAATGGGTACATCATTTTCATATGCTGCCTGACATATTCGTTCAAAGCGTTGACTCCAGTTCGCTGCTTCGCGTATTTCACCCTCCGTCAATGCTTTATTTGATGACAGCTTTTCGAGCAAGGCGTTTGACGCAATGCCGCTAAGCTTGATGCATGAAACAGGAATGTTTGGATTTTCTGAAGCCAACTGAATAATCCGGACGATTTCTGTTTCGGTTTTTCCAAATTCAATTTCCCTATCCTGACCTTCAACTGAATAATCTAATATTGCTCCTATTCGACTCACACTTAGTTTTTCGACTGCCTTGAGCGATTCAAAAATGGTTTCTCCACCGCAAAACACACGAAAAATGGTTGGCTTAACCGCCCACCCAACGGGTATTCTCCATTTCAATGCAAATTCAGCGAGCGCGGTGCTGAATTTCGTGAGCCAGGTGTAATTCATCAATCGAAAAATCCAATAAGAAAAACGAAGTTCCTTGTCGCTCAAGTGAGCAAACGCAGTGGAGAAATCGCGAAAACTTAAGGGAGGGAATTCGCTGTTATCTTGTGTTTGATACTCCATAATCTTCTTACTTTAACAACGCATCGATGCTATTGGTTGAAACCGAATGGTAATTGGCTTTGGCTTTTTGGTAGATGTTTCTGGCTCGCTGCTTCGAATCATCAGCTTCTATCAACGCTTGATAAATCGGCATTAGAAATTTCCTTCGGCCAACCTTTATCAAAAAAGCTTCAACCTCATCATCAGCGGGTGCATAATCGTTCTCGATCGCCCTTAAAAACCATTCACATGCAATCTCGCTATTTCCGGTGGTCGTGAAACTGAAAGCTGCATCCAATTCATGCATTTGTTGCTGACCAAGTGAATCTGGCAACGATCGCAGAAAGTGGAGCCAATGATGGGTCGTCCAATCTTCGGTTTTCATACGTTCTGCTTCTTTACCTTCTAGCCAATTGTTCATTTCCTTCTCAACCTCTCCAAAAAGCGGAGATGAAACAACCACTGCGTTATCCGGAATACCTTCACCATAAACCCATTCATCAATTTTCAGGGCAATATATTGTTCTTCATCCCCATCAAACAAATCCATTTTTAAGTTTTCAAGAAACTGTTCGGTTGTCATCGTTTTAAACGCATTTTCAGAAAAATACTGATTCAAATACGCATCAAATACATCTCTTCCCATATTCTCTTCCAGCATCAGCAAAAATGCATTACCTTTTTCATACGCAATATCTGTCATGCCATCGTCAGGGTCTCTACCTTCGAGGGATAACTTCAAATGCGTGTCTTCAGGAGCATCAGAAAGCTTTTCCAGGGTATGCTCCAAATCTTGTTGTCCCAAAACCTTCAGCATATCGGCATATGACTTTCCGTAAACAGATTCCATAATTCTGCGCTCAAAATAAACGGTAAAGCCTTCGTTTAACCAAAAATCATCCCATGTGCTGTTGGTGACCAGATTTCCACTCCAACTATGAGCCAGTTCATGCGCCACAAGAGCGGTCAGTGATTTATCTCCTGCCAAAATAGTAGGTGTTGCAAAGGTTAACCTAGGGTTTTCCATTCCTCCGAAAGGAAAACTAGGAGGTAAAACCAATACGTCATACCTTCCCCATTTATATTCCCCATAAAGGCGCTCAGCAGACTCCAGCATTTTTTGCATGTCTTCAAATTCATATGCTGCGGCCTCAACTACTGATGGTTCGGCATAAACACCTGTGTTTTCACCGATGGATCGAAACTCCAGATTTCCAACCGCCAATGCCATCAAATAACTGGGTATCGGTTGTTCCATCTTAAATTCATAAACCCCGGATGAATCAATCTCAATAGAGTTAGAGGCACTCATTAGGGCCATTAAGCCTTTTGGCACATTCACCTGAGCATTGTATGTGTATCTGATCCCGGGACTGTCTTGGCAAGGAATCCATGTTCGAGCCAATATAGCTTGAGATTGAGTGAATAGAAAAGGATCTGTGTTATCAGCTGTTTGCTCTGGTTTTAGCCATTGCAACGCTTCGGCTCCTTCGGTAGTTTCATAATGAACAGCAACATTTTTGGTTTCGGGCGATATACCAATTTCCAACGCTTGTCCTAAAAACTTATCTTTTGGACCAAGCCACCATTCTTTCGTTTCTTCACCATCCACAAAAACATGCTCAATCGTTAGGTTTTTAACATCAAGAGTCAACCGATTGGCATCGCTGGCAGTTTCAATTAGATATTCTGCCACACCACCGATTATTTTTTGCTCAAAATCGACTTTAGCGTTCCAATTTAGGTGCTTGACCTTTGCTTCGGAAGGCACTGCATAAGAATGGATTAAATTCTGCTCCTTCTCGGAGCTAACTTCTGAAGTTGGTGACTTATGTTCATTACATGCCGTGAGAAACAAGGTCATCGTTAGCAAAACAGCAGGAATTGGAAATCGATTTACTGCACTTATAATCATTCCGCGAAAGTAATGCCTTGAAAGCAGCCCTTGATATGCTCAATCAGAGAAAGATTTAAAAAAATAAAGCCCCGATTGAGCGGGGAATGATCAATTCGGGGCTCCAGTACAACGAGAAAAAAAATAGAATGCATGGCTCGATAGGGTGCAAGCTTTCTACGATCGTCAGAAAGCAAATCCGACTACCTTTTTCTGTTATACTGGACGACCAAATTAGGCAGAGCCATTTCACAAAAAAATAGCGGAAAACCACTAGAAAAATTATAATCGCTCTTAGAATAAGGCTTTGAGCAATCTGATATTTCATAAATCGACAACAAAAAGACTGTTTATCTACATTTTAGTTAACCTTGCGGTAATATTCTGAAATGCCCGAGCGATTTCACTTCATTGGAAGATTGGTTTTATCTTATTTGCTTTATAACATACCTCTCTTTTGCGTATTCGGTTATGGAAAGTGGTTTGCAGAAAACAATCAGCTGAACAACAACTTATTAACCGCTACGCTTGTTATTTCAGCAATTCCTTTTGTGTTAAGCGTATTCTATTACAACCTAATAACCAAAGCCCTACTTGTGGTTAATTATGTGTCTGTTGTGATTCAAATGTTTGCCATCAGCATGCATTGGCATCTTTATGAGCAGCCGATAAACGCTTCGACCATGTTCATTCTCATGGAAACCAACTACATGGAAGCATCTGAATTTATTGAAGCTTACAACGATCGGTTTTTGATCGGAATGGTTATCTTTTTCGTAGCTATTTCGATACTCGTCCTCAAGTATTTTTCATTGCTTATGAAGAACGTGCCGAGGAAAAAATGGAACTGGAAAACTAAACTCATTACGCCTGTTGCATCAATGGTTTGTTTGACTATCTGGATAAAATATGCAGGTCATTTCTCGAGTACTGTTTTAGGATATGCATATGCCGGGTATGAAGATTACATGGCTGAGTCAGCCTTGTATGATGAAACGGGATTCGGTGAGCCTCTGGGAAATTTAAAACCCATAAAAAGAAACGACCCCGCGGATAAAGAAACCTACCTGATCATCATCGGAGAATCCACTGCCAGCTCACACATGAGTTTGTATGGCTATTCCCGACAAACCACTCCTAAACTCGAGTCTGTTTCACATAAACTACAGATTTATAAAAACGTTATAAGCCCTCACACCCATACCATTCCGGTTTTGAGTAAAATGCTAACTCCTGGAAATTATGAAGACCTCAATAAGAAATACGATGCCAGCTTGGTTCAGTTGTTCAACGCTGCGGGTTTTGAAACGCATTGGATATCCAACCAAAGGCCGGTAGGCGTTTATGAAAACCTCGTAACGAAAATCGCACAAGCCTGCACATACAAAACGTTCACGAATACCTTAGGAAACAACAAGAAGACCCCATTTGATGAGGTTCTGACTGATCATGTAAAAACTGCTTACGAAAGCAGCGCTGATAAGAAAGCAATCTTTGTTCATTTATTAGGAACCCATGCATACTATAAATACAGATACCCTTCAAGGTTTAATATTTTTGAAGGCAGCAGTGGTTCTCAACTATCAAACAACTCCGATAAGGCTATCAAAGTGGTAAACGAATATGACAATGCAGTACTTTATAATGATTTTGTTGTTCATCAGCTATTCGTGACGCTGGACTCAATAGAGGAACACGGGTTCGGGCTTTACTTATCGGATCATGGTGAGGACGTTTATGAACAGTTTGATTGTGCCTGTCACACGGAGACCAAAGGCACCGAACCGATGTATCGCATTCCATTTTTGTTGTATTTGAGCAATAAGTATAAGGCAGACAGCACCATGGTATTTGATGTTAATCGTCCTTACATGATGGACGACTTGTTTCACTCCGTTGCTCATCTAGCCAACATTTCAAATGAACTTACAGAACCCGGAAGAAGCATATTCAGCATTGATTTTAAACCTAGAAAGCGCATTATAAATGGCATCGATGACTTTGACCAAAAATTCAAAACTGACTAAAACCAGCTTGATTATCTTCTCTTTGCTAGTGCTCATTACTTGCACAACTGAGAAAGAAGCCGAGCCGTCCAATAAAGCTGAAGCAACCAGCACAACCGAAATTTGGGTTCACAGGGTTAATAGCATCATGAAGTGGAACGAGGTTTCCAGAAGCTACAACGGAATTGAAACGGATGTTGTGTTCGAGAATGGGCGTTTTGATGTAAATCACCCACCGGCTGAATCAATTGACCTGAGCCTGAATGAGTTGCTTTCAAGTCAAGAAAATATCGATGATTTTGGAGTTTGGTTGGATTTTAAAAACCTTACAGATGACAACGCTCATGATGCTATGAAAAGATTGAATTTCATTGTGGATTCATTACACATCAAACGAAATCGAATCATTATTGAAGCAAAAAACACGAAAGCCCTGTCAGTTTTTCAAGAATCAGGGTTTAATGCCAGTTATTATGTACCGACTGGAATGTATGCTATGGACGATGATAAATTGGAAGAGACGGTCACGCTTATCAGAAATCAGATTGCAGCGTTTCCTTCTCTTTGGATTTCATCAAATTATAAAGACTATCCTTTTTTGAAGCAGCATTTTCCAAATCGCAACAAACTTTTTTGGGAAACAGGTGGCAGGCAAAGTTATTCCGCAGAAGAATCTGACAGCATTGTAAATCAAATAAAGATGGACACAACGGTAATGGTTTTATTGGTGCAAGTAGCTACGGCAGTCGAACGCTAATAACCTATCATACTGCTCAAAAAATTTTCCCAGGGTTTAAAATCCCTTTCGGATCGAATACTTTTTTGATGGATCGCAGCAGGTCTAAATGCGTTGCAGAAAACATGATGTCCATATAATCGCGCTGAACCAATCCAATTCCATGCTCACCTGAAATAGTTCCACCTAATTTTTTCACGTGCTCAAATAACTCCCGAATACCGATTTTTACCGTTTTATTCCAGTCTTCTTCACACATTTCGTCACGCAAAATATTTACGTGAAGGTTTCCATCTCCTGCATGTCCGTAGCACACACTCCGAAAGCCGTAAAGTTTACCGACCTCTTTTACCGCTTTCAGCAAAGCCGGAAGCTCATAGCGCGGAACAACTGTATCTTCTTCTTTATAAACCGATTGCGCTTTAACCGCCTCCCCCACTCTCCTACGCAGCTTCCAAAGCTGTTCTTTTTGAGTTTGGTCTTCGGCAAACAGTATTTCACCACAATCAAACTGCTGCACGATCACGGCTATTTTCTCACAATCAGCCATAAGCGCATCAACATCGTTGCCGTCAACTTCTATCAGCAAGTGTGCAGCATCATCAGGAGCAAGTGGCACAGGTTCTTCACCAATAAAATCCATGGCATAAACAATGGCATCACGCTCCATAAACTCCATTCCCGAGGGTGTAATTCCCGCTCGAAAGATGCTACTAACTGCTTCACAAGCCTTTTGAGCAGAACGAAATGGAACAAGCATCAAAAGATCATGCTTAGGATGCGGAATCAGTCGTAATACAATTTTTGTAATTACACCAAGCGTGCCTTCGCTGCCCACCATCAATTGCGTAAGGTTATAACCCGTGCTATTTTTCAACGTGTTGGCTCCAGTCCAAATAACCTCACCTGATGGAAGCACCACTTCCAAATTGAGCACATAATCCTTCGTTACGCCATATTTTACCGCTTTTGGCCCGCCAGAATTTTCACTAACATTCCCTCCGATAAAACAACTACCTCGGCTGGCAGGATCTGGCGGATACATGAGTCCTTTTTCTTTTACCGCATTTTGGAGCACTTCAGTTATCACACCTGGCTCCGTTTTGACTTGTAAATTTTTTTCGTCAATTTCAATGATCCTATTAAATCGCTCCATGCTTAAGCCTACACCACCATGCACTGAAAGTGCCCCGCCACTCAGTCCTGTTCTGGCTCCAATTGGGGTGACAGGTATTTCATGTTTATTGGTAACGTCAAAAATAGATGCAATTTCATCGGTTGAACCCGGCTTTAGGACAATAGATGGTGGAAAACTCAGGTCTTCCGTTTCGTCATGGCCATATTCAAGCAACGTGGCTTCATCGGTAAAAGCATTTTGCTCACCAACGATTGATGTTAGTTGATCAATAACCTTAGTTGACAATGAATTCATGTTCCAATGCTAATGAAAAATACCCTGTTTTAAATGATATGTTTTGAAATAGATCAATTATCTCCATCAATATTTCCAAGTTATAATTCCATCATGAAGCTTTACATGGTATTATTTTTACTTTCGGCTCTTTTAATTTAAATTCATTCTATGAAACAAGTATTCTCGTTGCTGATTGTTTTAATAATCGCAGCAGTTTCCACGACAGCTCAAGACCTTACATTAGAGGATATTTGGAAAACAGGGAAGTTTCGACAAAAGTCGGTTTATGGATTAGAGTCTATGGCCAATGGACTATATTACACGGTTATGGATAGATCAGATGATGGAAATAGTATCAATAAATACAGCTACGAAACCGGTGAAAAAGTGGCCACCATTTTGACTGAAAAGCAACTTCAATCCTATACAAACAATCAAGAAGCACAAATAGAAGGATATAAGTTTTCAGCCGATGAAACTTTTATGTTAGTTAGTTATGACATAGAGTCGATTTATCGCTATAGCACAAAAGAACATTACTTTATTGTGGATTTAAAGAGCGGGAAAGCGAGAAAATTAGCTGCAGGGAGTAAACAACGTCATGCAACATTCTCTCCCGATGGAAGTCATATTGCCTACGTTCAGGAAAATCAGTTGTATGTTCAAAATGCAGCAACCCAAGCTACAGAAATGATCACCAAAGACGGATCTAAAAACAATATAATCTATGGTTTTGCAGATTGGGTTTACGAAGAGGAGTTTGGATTCGACAAAGCTTTTTTCTGGTCTCCAGACGGCAGTAAAATAGCGTATTACCGCTTTGACGAGACCGCTGTCAAGCAGTTCCATATGCCAATTTATGACGAGCTATATCCTACCGATTACACCTTTAAATACCCAAAAGCAGGTGAGGAAAACTCCCAAGTTGACATTGAGATTAGAACGCTAGAGTCAGGCGTTTCTAACCGTCTGGATCTTGGTGACTATGAATATATCCCAAGAATAAAATGGACACAAACCAGCGATTTTTTGGCTGTGATGAAAATGCCACGTCTGCAAAACATTTTGGAAATCGACCTCGTAAACACAAATGACCTAACGCGCAAGAATGTCTATAAAGAAGTGAGCGACACATATATCGAAATTAGTGATGACCTGACCTTCTTAAATGAAAACAAAGGATTCGTTTGGCGTTCTGAAAAAGATGGATTTTTCCACCTGTATGCTTATGATTTTGACGGGAAAAATGAACGTCAAATCACCTCAGGTGATTGGGAGGTTAAATCATTTCATGGATATAATCCTGAAACTTCAACACTATTTTATC
Source organism: Salibacteraceae bacterium (assembly GCA_040905305.1). Lineage (GTDB taxonomy): Bacteria > Bacteroidota > Bacteroidia > Flavobacteriales_G > Salibacteraceae > SHAN690. The sequence continues at coordinate 8,958 of JBBDRU010000321.1, forward strand.
TTGCCAATAAAACCGGAGTTGAAAACACTGAGCTTTACAGCGTGTCACTCGATGGCAAAAAAGGGAAGCTACTCAGTCCAAAAACAGGTACGAGCAGAGCTGATTTCAGTGAAGGATACAAATTTTTTATTCTATATCACAGCACCCACAACCAACCACTGAGGGTTTCTCTGCATAAACAAAACGGAAAGGAAATCAGGTTGCTGGAAGAAAATGAAAGCCTCAAAAAAACACTCTCAACACTTGATTTATCCGAAACTGAGTTTTTCGAATTTACTACCTCAGAAGGAGTTTCATTAAATGGTTGGATGCTAAAACCAACTGATTTCGATGCGAAGAAAAAATATCCGGTGCTGATGTATGTTTATGGTGGTCCTGGTTCGCAAACCGTCACCAACAGTATGGGTGGCAATTATTTCTGGCATCAGATGCTCGCCCAACAAGGATATATTGTGGTTTCAGTGGATAATCGAGGAACAGGAGCACGCGGAAAATCATTCAGGACACAAACCTACCGGCAACTCGGAAAGTATGAAACGATGGATCAAATTGAAGCGGCAAAATGGTTGGGCAAAAAATCCTACGTTGATCCGGCTCGTATCGCTATTTGGGGTTGGAGTTATGGTGGATACATGAGTAGCTTGTGTTTGTTTAAAGGCGCTGGTGTATTCAAATCTGCCATTGCCGTTGCTCCAGTAAGCAACTGGCGTTTTTATGACAGCATCTACACTGAGCGTTACATGGGCTTACCGCAAGACAATGCCGATGGTTATGACGATAATTCACCGATCAATCATGTTGAAAAAATGGAAGGAAATTACCTGTTAGTTCATGGCACTGCTGATGACAATGTGCATTTCCAAAACGCTGTTGAAATGGTGAGCGCATTAGTAGATGCCGACAAACAATTTGATTTCTATATTTACCCCGACCGCAATCATGGAATATATGGTGGAAACACTAGGTATCACCTTTTCACCAAGATGACAAACTTTTTAAACGAAAAACTCTAAACCTAAAAATCATCAGATGAGTCAAGCAAAAACAGGGCACCCCACGGGATTGTACATCTTATTTTTTACTGAATTATGGGAACGGTTTTCCTACTACGGGATGCGAGCCATTCTGGTGCTCTACATTATAAGCAGCACAAATGGAGATAACCCGGGACTAGGATGGACGGAGTCGGAAGCCATCTCTCTGTATGGCTGGTACACCATGCTTGTTTATGTCATGTCCATTCCCGGTGGCATCATTGCCGATCGATTTTGGGGACAAAAACGAACTGTATTTATCGGTGGCCTGCTGCTCTGCGCTGGTCACTTAGTGTTGGCCTATGAAGCTGTTTGGGCGTTTTACCTTGGTTTATCATTAATCGTTCTTGGAGTGGGTGGTTTAAAACCAAATATCTCTACCATGGTTGGAGGCCTTTATCCTCCTGGCGATGAGCGCAGGGATGCCGGGTTTACTGTTTTTTATATCGGTATAAATGTGGGCGCATTTTTGTCTGCACTTATCGTGGGATACCTCGGTGAAAACTACGGTTGGCATTATGGGTTTGGTTTAGCGGGCATTGGAATGTTGCTGGGTCAAGCCGTGTTTATGATGGGGCAAAAACATCTAAAAGGAGTTGGGGAATCAACATCAGACCTTACAGTTGCTGAACAAAAAGCGAAGGACCGACCGCTTAGCTCAGTAGAACGTGACCGCATCAAAGTAATGCTGATCTCGTTTTTGCTAATCATTGTTTTTTGGGGATCATTTGAGCAAGCAGGAGGTTTGATGAATATCTACGCAGAGCAAAAAACCGATCGACTTATCGAGTTTTTATCGTTCACTGTGCCAGCATCATGGTTTCAGTCGGTCAATGCATTTTTCATCATCACCCTTGGTGCACCAATTGCCGCATTCTGGATTTGGTGGAAGAGAAAAGGAAAGGAATCGTCCTCTATTTTGAAAATGGCATTGGGCGTGATTATTATGGGTTGGGGCTTTCTATTTATGTCAGCCGCTTCATTGCAATTTGAGGCTCAGGGCGCTTCAGCCATGTATTGGTTGGTTCTTGCTTATCTCTTTCACACTGTTGGTGAATTATGCGCATCACCTGTGGCTCTCTCCTACATAACCAAATTAGCACCGCTTAAATATGCCTCGTTCATGATGGGTGCATATTTCGCAGCTACCGGACTCGGAAACAAAGTGGCCGGCTTGCTTGGTGAATGGTCTCAAAGTGCTGGTGAACTAGAAATCTTCACAGGTATCGCGATATTCTGCACCATTGTGGGCTTGTTGGTGATCGCCCTTCTAAAGCCTCTTAAGCGATTGGCTCATGGTGCAGAAGATAAGGAAGGAACTCAATTTGAAGAACAAGAAGGATTTGAACTTGCTGATCAAAAAGCATAGTTAACTAAATAATCAAACGTTATGGGAATCGCATTTTGGATTATGGTAGTGGCCTGGATTTTCGTTTTGATCTGGGTTCCGTTCATCATTTATAGCAATCGTAAACTTCACCCACGGGCACTGTTTATCTTATTTTTTGCAGAAATGTGGGAGCGTTTCTCCTATTACGGCATGAGGGCGTTGCTCACGCTTTACATGGTAAGTGAACTTTTCAGCGAACTCTCCCAGCAAGAAGCCGACAGCAAAGCGTTGGGAATTTATGGTTCCTACACCGCCATGGTTTATCTTTTTCCGGTTGTTGGCGGGATTTTAGCAGACAAAATTCTCGGGTTCAGAAAGGCCATTATTTTTGGCGGAATCCTTATGATGGCAGGGCACTTCGCCCTTGCGCTGGAGGGTATGTTTTTCGGAGGAAACATGCAGTTGTTTTTCTTATCGCTCGCTTTTATCATAATTGGAAATGGATTTTTCAAGCCAAACATTTCGAGCTTTCTTGGCAATTTTTACGGAGTGAATGATAGCAGAAAAGACGGTGCTTTTACCATTTTTTATATGGGCGTAAACATCGGTGCACTTTTGTCCATAGTCACATGTGGGTATGTCGGTGAAGAAATCAGTTGGCATTATGGTTTTGGGTTGGCAGGAATCGGAATGTTCATCGGCTTGTTGGTTTTCTGGTTTGCAGGAAATGCTGTGTTAGGAAAAAAAGGAATCAACCCGAGCTCACTGGAAGATTTTCCAGATGTTGACGAAGACGAAGACATCAAGCTATTAAATGCTGATAAAGGCAAACGGTCAGCCGCTTTGGAAGATCAAGCAAAAGGTTTTGTTAAAATTGACGACCCCAAACTCAGGCGGAACCAATGGATCACTATGGTTGCAACGGTTTTGTTCATACCAGTTTGTGCTCAATTCTTGAATTTAAGTGACGTAATCACTTCGGTATTGATCTTGTTGAGTATTGGCATCCTAGCCGTATTGCTTTATATGGCGTGGAAGCAAGAAAGCAAAGCAGCCGGTCAACGGCTTTGGGTGGTCGTTGTATTGTTTCTTTTCCACTCGGTGTTTTGGGCTCTATTTGAGCAGGCGGGGGGTTCAATTACACTGTTCACTGCCAGAAATATTGACCGGGTTATATTAGGGTCTGAAATACCAGCCTCCATATTTCAGTTTTTCAACGCATTTTTTATCATGACGTTGGCACCTTTGTTTTCCTGGATGTGGATAAAGTTGAGGAATAAAGGAAAAGAACCATCCACCCCGATGAAATTTGTGCTTGGATTATCCCAGTTAGCCTTTGGCTTTGGAATCATAGTTTTAGGTGCCAATTTCTTTGAAATCGAAGGAATGGTTCCGATGATATTTTTGGTCTTCATGTACCTATTTCACACTACAGGAGAGTTAAGTCTTTCGCCTGTTGGTTTGTCAATGATCACTAAACTCGCCCCCAAGCAGGCCGTTGGTTTTGTAATGGGCGCTTGGTTTTTGTCCATTGCGTTGGCCAATAAAATGGCAGGAAAAATTGGTGAGTTAACAGCAAGCGAAGACATCAGCGAAGACGCAAGTGTTATGGAAACCCTAACCGTTTATTCAGATACTTATTGGCTGTGGGGTGTATTAGTGGTTGGAGGCGCAGCACTCATCTTACTGCTTTTGGTGCCGGTTCTGAAAAAATGGATGCACGGTATTCATTAGGAGTTTAGTATCTGAGACATCAATTCTTTATAGACTCTTTTAGAAAGAAGTAGGCTCATGAGATCAACTTTTTAATTTTCACTTTCCGTGGCAAGATTTAATAACCAGCCACTAGGAATCAGTCCATCGAAAGGTGGCAACATGTATTTTCATGCTTGGCTTACAGACCGACAAAACGCCCTGTTAATTCCTATTAACGCTTACCTCATTCAAGATTTCCGCTTTGATTAATCCTTATATTTACCCCATGAAATGGATGATCACTCTGATTTTTACGGCTTTTTTATCTCTTGCTTTTCAGGCACAAGAGAGTATTCAATGGAAAACGTGGGACGAGGCTGTGGCCGCAAACAAAAAAGATCCTAAATTGATTTTCATCGATACCTACACTGACTGGTGCGGTTGGTGCAAGAAGATGGACGCCAGCACTTTTTCTAATAAGGTCATTGCTGATTACATGAACGAGCATTACCATGCCGTCAAAATGGATGCTGAAATGAAAGATACCATCGAGTTTAACGGTTATACTTTTGTAAATCCAAACCCCAACGCAAAACGCAGTACGCACCAGCTTGCAGCTTCATTGCTCGATAATAAATTGAGCTATCCAAGCTTTATTATCCTCAACCAAAACTTTGAGCGTATGCAAATTTTACCGGGGTATAAAAGTCCGAAGCAATTTGAGCCCATTGTGCGCTATTTTGTTGAAGGTGCTACTCAAGGAGTTGAGTATGAAAAATACATGGAAGAATTCACTTCGCTTTTGCCTTCCAAATAATCGAAACCATTCTCCACTTTTACTGTTCACATTAAATGGCTATTCCTGTTGCCTGGACAGAAATTTACACACACCCTCTTCCCGTTGGCCATCGCTTTCCGATGGAGAAATACAGCCTTATTCCTCAACAACTGCTTTATGAGGGATGCATAGAACAGCATCAGGTTTTTACTCCAAAACCACTCTCTGAACAGCAAATTCTAAGCACGCACAACGAAGATTATTGGCATAAGCTAAAATACCTTCAACTCAATCAAAAGGAACAACGCTCAAGCGGATTTCCCCTATCCGCACAATTGGTTATGCGCGAGCGGATCATTTGCAATGGAACATTGTTAGGAGCAACCATGGCATTAAACAAAACCCGATGCGCCTTCAATGTTGCCGGTGGCACACACCACGCTTATGCCGACAGAGCCGAGGGATTTTGCCTTCTTAACGATATCGCGATTGCTGCGAATCATCTTCTGCAAAACACAACGATCAAACAAATTTTAGTGATTGATTTAGATGTACATCAAGGAAATGGTACTGCAAAAATTTTTGAAAACGAACCTGCCGTTTTCACTTTTAGCATGCATGGTGAAAAAAACTACCCTTTCAAAAAAGAAACATCAAACCTAGATATCCCCTTACCAGATGGCATTAATGACAACGACTACCTCAGTTTGCTTCGTTCAAATTTGGCGCGATTATTTGATGAAGTAAACCCCGAATTTGTGTTTTTCCAGGCAGGAGTAGATATTTTGGAAACCGACAAATTGGGCAAATTGGGCGTAACTCAAAACGGATGCAAGGCAAGGGATGAATTCGTAATGAAGCAGTGCTTAAACTGGAATATACCACTTCAAATTTCTATGGGTGGCGGCTACTCCCCGCACATTAAGAACATTATAGAAGCTCATGCCAACACGTTTCGATTGGCCATGTCCATGTTTGAATAACATTCAATCGATCAATTTGCGCTCTCCTGCCTGAATGTATTGACCGAGAAAGTTTTCCTTTGGCGGAATCGGACAGGAAAAGCCGCTACCGTAAGCGCAATATGGATTGTAACAATCATTAAAGTCGATTATTACATCTTGCCCGTCTTCAGGAATAGCAACGTCTATATATCGACCACCACCATAAGACTCCTCACCGGTGGTGAGGTCAGTGAAAGGCAAGAACAAATATGGTTCGTGTTTCGGCATACTCGAAGCTGGGTAAATTCGCTTGTAAGCATACAATGTATCTTTTAACAGCGCATGATCGAAAACAAAAAAACCATATCGTTCAAACTTCTTTGTTGCCCCGTTTGAAGTCGGAATGGCTAAGGTATCAGGCAATGAGTTGAGAACAAATGCTGCAGGAAGCTTCCAGCGATCATTCACCTCAAAAAATTGCAGGGGTTGAAGCGCTTTTCGATTTGCTTTTGACAACGGGGAATGATTTTCAGAAAGCAGCTCGCTTTCTTTATCCATGCGCTGGCTGATTACCTTGGCTTCATAATCATCGACCGATTGAGCTACAAAATACGATGGACAGATGAGCGAGGATGATAAGGCCAGCAGGGAAAAGATGAGTGGTTTAAAATTATACATCATGAAACGCCTGCAAAATACGCTTCTAAATCTTTCAGCGTTTTATCTGATGTTCGAATATCCCTAATAACCTCACCTTTCTCAAGCAAAACGATGCGTTCACATACTTCGGTAACGTGGCTTAAGTCATGGCTCGAAATCAGCATAGTCACCCCACGATCCGTCTTTAAGTGTTTTAATAACTCTTTTAAGCGTATTTGTGTGGAGGGGTCAAGATTGGCAAATGGCTCATCTAAAACAAGCACTTTTGGGTCGAAAAGCAATGCGGCTGCAATGCCAACTTTTTTCTGATTTCCTTTTGAAAGGTCACGAATCAACTTTTTACCACCGAGAATTTCCCCGTTAAACAGTAACTCAAAATCAGATAGTTTCTGTTCCAAACCTGCTTCGCTAACCCCATGAATTGAGGCGATAAAATTAAAGTACTCCTCAGGAAGCAGGTGTCCAACAAGGAAATTCTCGTCTAAATAACTGCCGGTAAAAAATTTCCAATCATCGGATTCATTCACAACCTTTCCTTCAAAACTCACCTGACCGGCATCCGGTTCAATCAAATCAAGCACGCACCTAAACAAGGTGGTTTTTCCAGCACCATTGTTACCGATCAAGCCAAAGCTTTGACCTGATTCAATGGTAAGCTCATTCATTGCAATGGCAGCATAATCACCATAATACTTCTTAATGTTCTCAATTTTTACTTCCATATTACTGATTTCTAAAGTCTGATGAGATGTCATAGCGCTGTTTTTCCAGCCATCTTGCCAAAAGGCCAATCCATATTTTGGTTCCGGCTAAACCGATTAACCCGATCAAAGCAAGTAAATAAACACCTGATATTCCTCCCCAGATCCACGAGCCCAGGCCATAAATCGCAATCGGCAATCCAAGCACGGGAATGGTTAACATGAATTGAGCAGCACCTACTCCTTGCCAGTTAAACACGGTA
>JBBDRU010000322.1:0-2628 GCA_040905305.1 Salibacteraceae bacterium
GCGGAGAGAGGGGGATTCGAACCCCCGGTACGATTTCTCGCACGCATGTTTAGCAAACATGTGGTTTCAGCCACTCACCCACCTCTCCAAATGGGTTGGCAAAAGTAAAATTTTGATCGTACTAATTATTAGAATTTCTCTTTCTTTCAATAGTGACTTTATTTCCAACTAATTGATGATTCCATAACTCCTCTGGAAAAATCCTTTTCGCCCAGGTAAGGTAGATTTTGGTGCGTTTTGTGGCTTCATTGAGTTTTTCTAAAATGGATATAGGTTCACCTGCAAATTCTATCGTGTGAATATTAGGGTTTTTGGAAATAAAATCTTCGATTATAGCTTGAATAGTCAGCATTACGGAATAAAACTCACCTTTATTGGTTAGCACATACTCTTCGCCTTCATACTCATCATTTAAAACGCCAAACACCACATTCGCTGAAAGGATATCGGATTGCTTTCTTCCAAAGCGTACTTCGTATTCTATCCCTTCATCACTTGTGAAGTAATAGATTCCACTAGATGAAATAGCAGGTGATTGAAATTTAAAAACCTTTGGCATTAGCGACTTTAGTCCGCAATTTTAATCAATTATATTTGGCCGCCTGAAAATGGTTAAAAATTACGCAAAATGGTTAGGGGGCGCCTTAGGTTGGGCCTTTGGCGGACCGATTGGTGGATTGGTTGGTTTTTCATTGGGTATGTTATGGGATAATGCTACCCTTGAAGTGGATATTCCAAGGGATACTTCAGGCAGACAAACCCACCAGGCTGATTTTGCCATTAGTCTTTTGGTACTTTCTGCGGCCGTTATGCGTGCTGATCAGAAAGTTCTTAAATCTGAATTGACGTATGTGAAACGCTTTTTGAACCAACAGTTCGGAGAACAAAAATCACTTGAATTACTCAGGGTTCTTAAAGATTTATTGGAGAAATCTATTCCGTTAGAACCGGTGTGCCATCAAATAGCATCACATACCAACCTCGCACAGCGTCTTCAGCTTATTCACTTTTTGTTGGGTATAGCCAATGCAGATGGCCATCTTGATAAACGCGAATGGAGCACTATTAAATACATTTCGGAACTTTTAAGAATCTCTGACAGAGATCTGGAATCGCTCGAAGCGATGTATGAGATTGACGATGATCGGTATTATCGTATTCTTGAAATCGAACCTGGAGCAAGTGAGCAAGAAATCAAATCAGCTTACCGAAAAATGGCCAAGAAATATCATCCCGATCGTTTGGGAGATGTCGGAGAAGAAGTACGAAATGCAGCAGTTGAAAAGTTTAGACAAGTTAAATACGCATACGAAAAACTAAAATCGAAATAATGAAAAAAGGAGTGTTTACGTTAATGATGATTTGTACAACAAGCCTATTGATGGCCCAACGTGCATCTGGAACCAAGCAAGATGAAATGCTTTCTAAACAGGAGCAAATAGAAGAACAGTTGGGACTACTGCTAAAGCAACAGGAACAATTGATAAACATGTATGGAAACGCAATGAATGCTGAAAATGAGATCGATTTGATGAGCTATGCGTATGGTTTATCCATTGGAGAGAATTTTGCCGCTCAGGGTATGCGAAATATCAATTACGGTGCTTTCATGAAAGGTATGACAGACGCGTTGATGCAAAAGAAGGCTTTGATGACTCAAAAAGAAGCACAAGATGTTATCAATAAGTACATGGGCAAAATTATGGAGGCGCGCTCAGAGGAAGCGAGAAAGGCGGGTGAGAAGTTTTTGGAGGAGAATGCAAAACGCAAAGAAGTGATGGTGACGGAAAGCGGATTGCAGTATGAAGTGGTCGAGGAGGGTAAAGGCGAATCACCTGAGGCTACCAACAAGGTTACAGTACATTACGAAGGGAAGACCCTTGACGGACAAATTTTCGATAGCAGCAAGCAACGAGGTGAGCCCGCATCTTTTGGACTCAATCAAGTGATTAAAGGTTGGACAGAAGGTTTGCAACTAATGAATAAAGGGGCTGTTTACAAATTATATATTCCCAGTGAGTTAGCTTATGGGGATCAAGGGGCAGGACAGGTTATTGGCCCTGGAGAAACATTGATTTTTGAAGTGGAACTCATCGACTTTGAATAGCATTACAGAATATTGATTAAAAAAAAAGGGGCGATACGCCCCTTTTTTTGAATGTTATCTGAATGTTAGCCGAACAAGACTTATTTCCAACTAGCAATGTCAGCCTTGATTCTTTCTTCATAATTAAACGGGCTGCCTGATTCTTTGGCATCGGCTAGACCAATTTCAATTGACTTTTCAGCTTTGGAAACAGCGTCTTTGTTTTCACCGTTTTGAGCAAGCAATTGTGCATAAACCCAATAGCTATACCAATTATCATTTTTAAGTTTGACCGATTCCGTGATCCATGTCAAACCTTCCTTGGTCATTTTGGTATCACGAGCAAAACTTGCTGCATTTCTAAGAACCATCCATCGATCATCTTCTTCTGCATCGGCTAAAGCATTTTCAATATTGATCATTACTTGTTTTGTTGGGTCTGCTTCAACTTTTAGAGAGAGTCGTATGCCTGCCCAATCCATCACCAAAGTGGCGTTGTTCATATCAACATCAATAAAATGAAACTCCATACGCTCAGGCGT
>JBBDRU010000323.1:0-16018 GCA_040905305.1 Salibacteraceae bacterium
ATGCCAAAGAAGGCGTGGGGCAGCAAGACCTGAATATTTTTCAACTTATTCAGAAGAACAGGAAAGGAATTGTTGTACTTATTAATAAATGGGATTTGGTTGAAAAAGAAACCAATACAGCCAAGGATTTTGAGGCAGACGTAAGGGAGCGATTGGCTCCTTTTACAGACGTGCCGATTCTTTTTACCTCAGTAACGGAAAAGCAACGAATTCACAAGGCACTCGAGACAGCTCTTGAAGTGTATAAAAACCGTACACAGCGTCTAAAAACCAACAAGCTCAATGAAGTGATGTTGCCCATTATTGAGCACACACCACCGCCAGCTACAAAAGGTAAGTACATAAAGATAAAATACGTTCAGCAGCTGCCAACGCATGCTCCAACCTTTGCTTTCTATTGTAACCTACCGCAATACATTAATGAGTCTTATAGAAGGTTTATCGAAAACCAGATGCGCAAGCATTTCAATTTGACGGGGGTGCCGATTCAGATATTTTTCCGAAACAAATAAGTCTTTAAGACGCTTATAGGAAACCGAATGCAAAGAGGTAAATGATATGGTTGTTCAGTATTGAGTTATTTTGCGTTTTCAGTCCGACCTCGGATTATTCCTTAAGCGATCAAACGTGAGATCAATAATTATCTCAATAGCATGTCTTCTTTTTTTTATACCCGTTGAGGCTCAGCAAACCTATCTTCAGGATGTGCAAGGAGTGGTGCTTGATGCTGCTGACAATGAGCCTTTAGCTTTTGTAAATATTGTTTTGGGCGATCGTTCAATACGAGGAGCTACTTCTGATATAAACGGTCGGTTCCAATTGGAAGAGGTGAGGTCTGACGCGATGATCGAATTTCGCTTTGTTGGCTATTCAAGCAAGCAGGTCAGGGTTGCTGAACTCGTTTCTAAAAATGTCGTCTATATGTCGCGATCAGCTGCAATGCTGCCTGAGTTTGAGGTGACCCCAGGTGTAAACCCTGCTCTTGGTGTGATGCAGAAGGTGAGAACCAACAAAAAGAGGAACAATCCGCTCAAAACTGAGGCATTCACTTGCGAAGTTTACAACAAAGTGATTTTTGACTATGTTTTTCGAGGTGCACCTGATTCAGTACGTTTCAAAATAGAGAAAAGCCTTAAAAGCGGACACCTTATGCTCATGGAGTCAGTTTCTGAGCTAAAGCACAAAGCTCCATCGTTGTTGGAAGAGAAAGTGGTGGCTTCGCGCATTTCTGGATTTAAAAAACAGGAGCTGGCAACCATGATCAATGATTTTCAACCCTTTGGTTTTTATGAAGACGAAGTTGTTTTGTTGCAAGAAACATTTCTTAACCCGATTGCTGATGATGCCAGAACAAAATACGTCTATAGCATGCGTGATACTTTGTTGGATGGTGAAGACAGTGTTTTTATCATCGCATTTTATCCCGTTCAATCAAGTGATCCACGGCTTTTAAAAGGGGTGCTTTACATCCACTCCAATGGGTTTGCCATAAGAAACGTGCGTGCAGAACCAAGTGTACAAGGATTGATTGATTTGCGTGTGCAACAGAACTATATAAACATTGATGGTCAGTGGTTTCCGGATCAATTGGATTTTGAGTTGGAAATGAAGGAATACCCAAGTGAGAAGATCGGATTGAAGGCCAATGGGAAAAGCACAGTCAGCAATATTGATTTTCCTCGGTCAGACACCATAACTGTGTCATATTTAAACGCATATCTGGATCCGATGGCCACAGCAAGGGACAGCGCCTTTTGGAACGAAAAGCGACCAACAGTTCTTTCTTCAAAAGAGCAAACTACGTATGAAGTAATCGACAGCATTGGTGAACAGTGGAATTTTGATGCGATAGGAAATTTTACCTCAGGCTTAAATCAACTGCGCATACCCATCCGTTTTGTTGATTGGAGTTTAAAAGAGCTTCTCACTGCCAATCAGCATGAACGAGCGCGATTAGGTTTGGCGCTTTATACGAATGATAAGTTTATGAAACGGCTTGAGCTAGGCGGATATGTAGGTTATGGAATCAGAGATGAGAAATGGAAATACGCGGCTTCTGCTGCTGTTTTTATAAAGCCGGAAATCGGCACCAAACTGAATGTGAAGTATAAAAACACATTGAAAGAAACCAGGCATATTGCCGAACATTCTGAGGATGAAATCAATGTTCGGAATTTAATCAGGGAATACATGGGCAGCAGAATGGATCGGGTTGAAGCTTACGAGGTATCTGTTGAATCTTATACAGTTCGATATTTAAAGGCGAATGCATACTTGCGATTACAGTCGCACAGGCCATTGTATCAATACGCCTTTCTCAAAGAAAATGGCAAGCAGACTTCATTTTATCGATATACTGAAATCGGGCTTCAGCTTCGGTATGCCTATGCTGAGAAACGTATGCAGATGGGCAGAAACACAACGGTTGTTCCTTCGAAATACCCAATTTTTAATGCGAGTATCGCTCGTGGGTTAAGTGCTCTTGATGGGATGTTTGATTACATCAAGGCTGATTTGGGTATGAGGTATTCATTTCGGCTTCCATATTTGCGAACGTCAAATGTGGTTGTGACGTCAGGATTTGTAAATACAGCTTTACCTGTTGGTATGCTATACACAGGTCAAGGCGCTTTTTCGCCTTCTTATTGGGTGTATGTTAAAGAACACCCACAAACCATGAGACCGTATGAGTTCTTATCTGATGGGTTTATTGCAATGCACCTGCGACAAGAAATTGCTCAAATGACCTTAAAACCGAAATGGACGCAACCACGTTTTAGCCTTGTTCACTATGCTGCTGTTGGTGATTTAGACAAAAGAACCCGGCACATTGGTCTTCCTTTTAAGACTATGGAAAAAGGCTTTTATGAGGCAGGATTAATCGTGGATGATATTGTGAAGTACAAGTACGTTAACATGTTTTATGTAGGACTAGGCATGGGAGTTCATTCAAGATATGGGCCATATTCCTTCCCAGAAATCGAACGAAACATCGCTGTGAAGATAAATTTGAATATTTCGTTTAGGTAGAATAATATTGAAATATTTGGGGCTGAACAATCAAGCGCATCGTAGTCTAGATATGATCTTAACCTCTGAAAGAAACAAAACATAATTTTTTTAGAGAAGTGCGTGGAATATAACGTACACCCCGCACGCGGCAGAGCCGCATTTGAGGGGGAAAAGGCACGATCGGTAGATTGATTCAAGATTCGGCCATGGCCAATGATGTAACCGATATAATGCGTAACCTTGAATCCAGTTCCAAAGGCCTCGACCAAAACATGAAAGCCGTGCAAGGAAACATTTTGTTGAAGGGCTACTTCAATCGCAAAAAGCGCGATGAGCGGAAAAGGAAAAAAGCTGAAGCAAAGCGTGTGGAGGAAGCAGGAGATTAGTGTCTGACCGCCTCGACCAAACCGTACAGGGTTGTAAAGCTATCGGATTCTAGTAGCGAAGCGTATCGAGAACAGAAGCGACCACCTCGCGTGAGGGGCTGACTCCTTTTTCGTAGCACTTCAGCGCAAATTACGTATCATTTTTTCATACTTTTGATACGATAAAATAACCTAAATGATACGAAAATGACAAGCTCAACAGAAAGCAGAAAGCAAGCCATCTTTGATTTTTTAGCTGAGCATCCTGAGGCATCTTCGTCAATCATTCACTCGGGAATTAACGTCAAAGGCGAGTTGATTACCACTAAGAGGACGCTCACTGAGATGGTCAGAATAGGTATCATCAAGGTATTGGGCGTTGGACGCGCCACGCGTTATGTGGTTAATCCTGGCCACAAATTACTTGCTTCAATTGACCTTGAAAAATACTTTGAAACGGATGCTACAAAGCGGGTGGTTATGAAGGACTACAACTTCGATTTGCCGCAATTATTGGATGGGTTTCATGTGTTTAACAACCTTGAATTGACTCATTTGCAAGCATTAAATAATATATACGAGCAAAAATTAAATGATCTGCCTCAAGAGATAAGGAAAAAGGAGTTTGAGCGATTGGCAATTGATTTGATTTGGAAGTCATCGCAAATAGAAGGCAATACCTATTCACTGTTGGAAACAGAATTGCTGATTAAAGAACAGCAAGAAACAAAAGGCAAAACAAAGGAAGAGGCTACGATGATTCTCAATCATAAAATTGCCATTGATTTTATTACTCATAACTTAATGTTTATTCAACCATTGTCGATAGCTAAAATTGAATCGATCCATCGATTGCTCGTTGATGGACTTGGAGTAGACTATAACATTCGATCGCGCGCAGTTGGAATTACAGGCACGAGTTTCCGACCGTTAGACAATCAGTTTCAGATTCGTGAGGCACTTGAAAATATGTGCAGGCTTGTCAATAATCAACAGGATGTGTTTACCAAGGCTTTCCTCACGCTGTGCTTGATTTCGTATATACAACCCTTTAACGATGGAAATAAACGTACCGGCAGAATTGTAAGCAACGCAATTCTAATGGCGGAAGGAGTGTGTCCTTTGTCATTTCGAACCGTGGAATCAATAGACTACAAAAAAGCAATGCTCTTGTTTTACGAGCAAAACAACCTGCAAGCGATGAAAAACATTTTTATAGAACAGTTTGAATTTGCGGTGGAAACGTATTTCTAGCCACGCGCGAGTTGTTATCTAAAGCACGCGACACAACAAACACAATTACGTTCATTAAAATGTAACCATACGCAGGAGTTTAAAGCTGTACGTTCGAGCAGCGAAGCGTATCGAGAACAGAAGCGACCACGGAACCACCTCGCGCGCTCCCGATAGCCATCGGGATGCCGCGTGCGCATCGCAATCAACCAAGTTCTTTAAATTCGTTTCATGTCTGAACGATATGAACTTCCGAGCGCGAAGGAGTAAAAGACTTAATTCGTACAAAGCAGCGAAACGGCACTCAACCCAAATGTTGTGCGGCCTTTTCGCGCCTCAGAGTCAGCAATTTGCATTGCTGAAGCAAAAAAACGGTCTTCATCACCATCACCGAACGATTTAATCAAACTTTTTATTTGGTCTGCTGCCGCCACGCTTCAAAGATATTTATATCACACACACGAACTTTCATCACTACATTCTTAAAATACACCAACCTCTGATCTTTCTTATAAATCAGTTTCTGCATTTCAACATCATCCCCCACCACCACCCACGGCTTATCCGGTAGCTCATTCTCCTTCTGCATTTTAGCGGTTTTGGATTCCACTGGTTTGGAAACGTATTTTATGTACGGTTAAAATACAATGCGCGCGCGGTAGATCATTGCTATGGGCATCACAGCACCGTGCCGTCTTATTGTTTATTTCGAAAAAATCGAGCCGAGTTCTTCTAAGCCTTTTTTGAATGATTCTGAAGCTGCGGAGAAAGATGTTTTTACCTCTTCCCAATTGTGCTCAGCAGCATTTTCAAGATCATCGTATTTTTCTTCGAGCGCGTCTTTCCTATCCTCTAGGCCTTTCAATATGCGTTCATATTTCTCTTTTGCATCGCCTTTTACAGCTTCTTTCTTTGCCTTTACTTCATTTAGTTTTGCCGAAACCTCATCGATGGTTTTACTTGCGTTTGCTTTGAATTGTTCTTTTGTCATAATCATTAAATTATTCAGGTTTTATGTAAATGGTGATTTCAATTTTTCTTTCCTCAGCAATACTTTCTTCTGAAGCAAAGCTTTCTCCGAAATTTTGAAGGAATATCTTCTCCTTTAGTTCAAAAGAGCTTATTTCGGAGGCAATGAAATCAAGTCTTGCACGGGTGAGTTGCTTATTGAATTTCGGATCACCCGAACTGTCTGTATAACCAGAAAGTTCTAAGCGTAAAACCTCCTTTGTTTCTAAAATGTTTATCAAAGAATCCAACACTTGATTCTTTGGAACAGTTTTACTCAACTCATAAAAAGCAGTGAGTGAAACCGTGTCTGTATCTAATATAAGGTATTCTTCGGGCTTTTCCGATTTAGGATAGGTTTCTTTTGTAATTAAGCTTTTCTGCAATGCTTCAATTTGCCTTTCTAACTGAATTATTCGCTCGTTTTTTTCGTTAAGTTCCTTTCTAATAGCATCTGTAGCATTGTCTTGATCGAGTGCTGGTTTAAATGTCGCGTTAATTGGCTTTTCGATATACAAAGTATCAGTTTTTGCTAGCGTCTTTGGCTTTGCATATAATTGATTTCTAAGAATCTGAATCGTATCGTTCTTGGATGCAATCTCATTTTTATACGCTGCCACATCTATTCGGTTGAGGGATGTTTCAGTGCTCGCGGGAATCGATTTTTCGAGGTATATTGTGTCGGTTTTGGACAGCGTTTTAGGTTGAGCGCTCGATTGGGTTTGAAGTATGACAATTGTGTCGATTATCGCTCCTTTTTCGTTTCTGATCTCATCTGCAAACTCTTGTTTGCTTTCGATTACCTCACGCTGAGTCACCATCCTTTCAATAAAAACAGTGTCGGGTTTGTTTATCGTTTGGTTATCAGGTTGATGCAGAGTTGGCTGGCTTTCATGTTTTGAATGAACGCTATCCAAATAAGCAGACAGAATGTCTTGAATCGAGTCTAATTTTATGTGTAGCAGTTTTTCTGAATGAGAAATTTCACTAAGCCTCCGTAAAAGTTCCTTATGCATTAAACTGTCGTTCTGATGTTCGAGGCAGCAAGTCGTTGCATTGGAAGCACTTTTGAATGCTTGCTTCGGGCTGTAATCGACAACCGTTCTTTCTTTTATAGGAGATGAATCAATTTTTAAGAACGAAGGATCTTGACTAACGCTATCGGGTTGATCAACATAGAGATGAACGTAATTTGTTTTTTGTACGCTGCACGAAATTGATGCACCAACAATCACGAGGTAAGAAAATAGTACAATTATTTTTTTATTCCCATCCATACGTTGAGCTCTAGAGCCAATCCCACTGTGGGCGATAGACTTAATTTCGTAAAGTTTTGCGTTCCCTTCTCGCCTAGAATTAAGGTTCCTGCATTGAACCGAAGCACGTTGAATATTCTAAATCCAAGACCCGCATAAACGGGAAGGTTCACTCCTGGAGTAACGTATTCATTGCCGTTCGCATCTACTACAGGTTGAAATAGCACCCCTGCCGAAGCGCCAAATGAATCAAAAATGCGCGTCTTTGTCGAGAATCTACTTTTATTATTAAACGGAACGGTGATGCCTGCACCTGGAGTGAAATTGATGTTTTGTTTTTCAATATTGTTAACGTTAATCGATTTACTCCAAGCATACATGCCAACATTGATAGGTAGCGAAAATTGCTCTTTGTCGGTTTCTACAGACTTTACGTTAGTTTGTCTATAGTGCTGAACTACTTCGCTATTGATAAATGGTGCAAGTTCTGAGGTGATTAACCTAGTGAGGTGCTCAACTTTTTTATCAATCAGTTCATTGGCGATTTCGTCTTTCTCAACCCGGGTAACTTTTTTAAAGAACCGGCTAAATTTAAAATCACTTTGTTTTTTTAATTCATCCAACACCAGTGAGCTTGGAGATTGAATCGGGATGAGGTTCTTTGATTCATGAAACTGGAACGATTCATTGATGAGTTGGCTCAATTGCTCATACACCGTTTTTGGCTTATTGATGTTTACATGCTTTCCATCGAAGTAAATGTTGTTTTCGAGTAAGAACCTGACTTTTTCTTCTACATTTTCAAGCAGTTCGGTTTTTTGTGTTTTTGATAAAAGCTTGTAGGTGATGATTTCAAAATCATAATTAGTATTTGATTTTAATATGGGTGGAACCAAAATGTTGAAGTTCTCAGAGGTGTTGCTCTCATTTCTATTCCATACAAATGAATGTAGGTTAAAATCCTTTCCTTCATAGGCAATATTCACTTTCACGAATTCAATATCACCGCTCGTTTCGCCCATTATTGCGAATGGTTCGTCAAATGGAATAGAAGGGTTGTTGATAAACGACCCAGATTCAAAATCAATTTTCACAATCCGTTCTTGAGCATAGCCCATTACAACGAACGCTTGCAGCAGGAGTGAGGTAAGTATCTTCTTTTTCATATTTTAACGTTGTAGGTGTTCAATTTAAAATTCATTCGAATAAAGGCTCTGAGTCAAACTCTGAAATGGTGTGATTTGTTCTCTTTAATCAACTTCAACGCACTTCATTGTATAGTTTGGCTAAAGATAAGATTTTGAAAAAGGGCGAATTTGCATAAACTCAATAAAATGTTGCAGTTTTCCCAGTGCTTTCCAGCTCGTGGTGCAACCAATAGCGCATTTGAGGTAAAGTTAAATACAATACGCACGCGGCAGAGCATCGAATGAATGAAAATTCGCATTTGTCACCCGCATGGCCGCACTTCGAGACACTCTCCCGATGTAATCGGGATCGCCCTCAGTGTGACCATGCTAACCTATCGTAACAAATGTAGCATCAGTCTGATTAGTGTCGTTTCCAATTTCATCGCTTTCCGGAAACTTAAAAACCCCGTGACTGCTTAAAAAGAAAAAGCCCCAATCCAAAAAAGGAATGGGGCTTTTAAAATTCGTTTGAGTTGTTTTATTGTGCGATCAACCTTCCGGTTTGAACACTTTGCTCATTGCTGTAAACGCGGTAAGTATAAACGCCTGAAGAAAGGTTTCCGGCATCAATCATCATTGATTCATTACCACCTATCGGAGTTCTTATTACCTCTGAGCCTAGCATATTGTAAACGCTTAAACTAAGGTTTTGGCTACCTGCAGTTGAAACATTAATGGAAAATACCTTGTTGAACGGGTTGGGATAAATGCTCACTGTTTGGGTCACATTTGTTTCGCTTAGACCATCCGGTTCGCCAACAACGGTCTGACATTCCGCAATATCAATTGTGGCATTGCCGGTAATTGCGTTGCACGCCAGCGCACCAACGCCTGTCATCACGCGTCCGTTGATCGTTGCTCCAGTCATTAGGCTGATTGCTCCCATAGAAACAACCGTTCCGTTAAACTCAGAATAATCATTGATTTCAACCGCTCCATTTACTAGCCAGTAAACGTTTTCAGCTTGAGCGCCATTGGTCAATACTACGTTGGCAAATGTGCTGGTGGTAAGTGCTCCATAAATTTTTATCACGAAAACCGCATCAGATACACCTTGAGCATTTAAATACAACGTATCTGTAAAGGTGGCAGCGCCATTCATTACATAAGTGTGTGGAGTAAGAACCAGATTACCACCAAACTGCGCTGGATAAAGAAGTTCAATGTCTGCGCTTAGTAAGTTCAAATAATCATAAGCGACAAGCAGATCAGCTGCAGCCATAAAGGTTGAATTGTCAGGAATCGGATGCACGTTTCCAGTAACCAAAAGCGTGTCGAATCCGGTGGTTAAGCCTACGTTGGCTCCTACATCGCCCATCACCGAAGTGATTCCAGCATTTTCCACAGGGCCATCAGAAGAAAAGATTCCGTAACATCCTGCCTCACCAAATTCTGGAGCGGTTGGACCTGAAAGCACAGGGCTTCCACATCCGCTTGGCGTGTAAGCCATCGTTCCATCAATCGTAATTGCACCAGCTGTGGTCATAGCACGCCCTTCAAGCGTGTCGTTGGTGTTCATGTTAATACCTGCGTTGTTGGCGATCACCGTTCCACGCATCGTGGTTCCGGCAGCCATGTCAACCAAACCTTCCACCTTCCAAAACACGTTGCACGCTTGTGCACCGTTGATCAGTTTGACCTTGGAGCCAGCGTTGGTTGATAGTGGGCCTTCGATTTGGAAAACAAACACTGCATCTGCATCGTTTTCAGCATCCAAAATTAAATCCAGATTGAGTGCTGCAGCTCCGGCTACTTCGTAAACTCCGGCCACGAGTGTTTGCCCGTTTCCGAGTAGTGGTGCTGGGAAAAAACCAGGTGTTTCAGCGTCAAGTTGATTGTAGGCAATAAGCAGGTCAGTTGCTGCCTGTGCACTTGTGCCATCACCAGCGTGCATGCCTCCGTTAACGTTGCCGAAGCCTGTGTTGGAGCCATTGTTGGTTCCTACTTTACCTGTTAGTTGTGAGATGCCGGAATTGCTCACGGCACCGTCAGTAGAAAATAATACGAAATTGGCAGTGGAGCCAAGATCAGGAGCCTGTGCGATCGCTAAATTTGAGATTGAAAACAGGGCGAATGCCGCTAATGCGGTGAGTATAGGTTGCTTCATGAGTGAATTTGTTAAATTGATTCAAAGCGCAAAGGTCTGTCTCAAACACCTCAAAACCGTTACACAAGTTCAGCTATTAATTACATTATTCACTGCTTGACGAAGACACTTTGGGGAATAAAAAAACCCCAACTCGCGAAAGAAGGGGTTATTATTGCTAGCAAAATGATCGTCCTATTCCCTTACGAGCGTGTTTCCATCCATTGTTATACTGCCATTTCTGGTAAGCGCTCGCCCGTTTAATGAGGCACCAGTATCAAATGTTATCGACTCAAGCGCCATTACTGTGCCTTTGAAAACAGTGGTTGTTCCAAAGCTGGCAGAGCTTGATACTTGCCAGAATATGTTTGATGCCTGGGCGCCACCCTTTAGAATTACTTTTCGACCCGAGGTAGTGGTAAGAGAAGATGCTATCTGAATGATGAACACGGCATCCTCATCGCCTTTAGCGTCAAAGGTCACGTCACCGGAAGATATTTCTAGTGAAGAAGTTGACTTATATAAACCGGGCGTAAGCGTCATTCCACCAATGTTGCCTGAAAGCGATACAATGTCTTTTGATGTGCGACCCGCGGCATCGTTGTAAGCGGTTGTTAGATCTAATTTGGCGGCATTCGAAATGTCGTCATTGATGCGCAGGGTGCCGTTAAAAGTGCCCGGAGGGAAACCGTCTACAGCCGTTCCCGGACTTAAACCAATGTCGCCTGTAATTATCGTGGCTCCCGTGTTGGTTACTGCTGCACCAGCAAGCACTGCAAAGTTATCTGCTTTGCCTAATTCAATAGGTTTCATTTCCACTTTTTGCTTTGGTACGGTGGTTTCGTCTTTTTTACAACCTGCAATTAAAATCGCAGACGTTAACATCAAAGTGAGTAAGATTCGATTCATTTTTTATTTTTATAAAGAGTTGATGTGGTGTGCAAAAGGATTAATGGATAATTCGATCTATGCTGAAGGGAATTGTATTCAAAAGGATTTCTGATCCTAGAGGTGTCAGGTTTATAGTTTCAGGGAGATACCAAGCTTGCCTCCTGAAAACGCATTTCCTCCTCCAATTTCGAGGTTCAAACCAAATCGATCAGTGAAATAATAACGTCCACCGACTTGAAGACCAAGTCCGAGGCCTGAATTATATCGTCCAGGATAGTTATTGCTGGAGTTCCAATGGTAGAATCCAATGTTTAATCCTGCATAAAGATCCCATTTAGGTGAAATGTTTAACAGCGAGTTGAAATGGTAGTTAACATTTCCGGAAATACCAAAAACAGAGTGGTTATAACGTTGATTGTCGAATCGCTCGTTATACGATCGAAAGGATAATTCGGCACCAAGCGTTACGTCTTTATGAACTCCGTAGTCAAAACCCAGGTAAACGGGCAAGCCCCAATTTGAGAATCCGAGCCCAAGGTTTAACTGTGCTTGTCCCTTAGCGATGGGGCTCACTCCTCTTGTGGATTGAGTTTCGTTTTGAGCCAGCGCGGCTGAGGTTAATGAAAAGCATAAGATAAGTGCGATTGATGTTTTTTTCATACTAAGGAGGTGTTCTTAAGCTTGAAGTCAGCTAGGGTTTAATTTAGGATGCAAAGAAACTAACGCGGTAAGCGACTGCTGTTACAAAAGTTTGATTGAGAGTTGTATAATTCCTGCATACGACACAAAGTGACGCGTGATGAGGTTTTACAAGAGCAAATGGAAATAAATTTGTACATTGCAACAGTTTGAGGGTTCATCCACTACATTAAAAACACCTGCGATCACCTCCCGTGAAACTCTACATTAAATACATGGTCAGCCTGCGTTGCAAGATGGTGGTCAAAGCCGAGTTGGAAAAACTTGGGTTACATTTTATCATCGTTGAGTTGGGTTTGGTCGAGATTTTGGAGGACATAACCCCTGAACAGCGTGAAGAGTTAGCTGCAAATTTATTGATGTCGGGCTTAGAGTTAATGGACGACCATAAGAGTATTCTCATTGACCGGGTCAAAACGATCATCATTGAGATGATCCATTACAGCGATGAGTTTCCAAGGATCAATTACTCTGATTTTATCAGTGAAAAGATAGGTATGGATTACTCCTATCTATCCAACCTGTTTTCTGAAGTAAGGGGATCTACCATACAGCAGTTCATCATCCTCCATAAGATTGAGAAGGTAAAGGAGTTGCTGCTCTACGATGAGCTTAACTTGACGGAGATTTCATACAAGCTGGGTTACAGCAGTGTAGCGCACCTTTCAGGACAGTTTAAAAAAATCACAGGTCTTACTCCTACCTTTTACAAGAAGCTTCGACAGAAGCGAATGCAAAATCTGGAGGACTTGTAAATATGTAAGGAATAAGTGAAAACTTGAAATAGTTTTTCTTTCGACTGGACAAATCTTTGTTCGAGAAAGTCAGAAGTAACTGTTCAGTTTAACCTGGTGCTACACCCTATCCGACTATACCAACCCAACACGGAGGGGTCAAAATTCAAACTGTGCCTAATGAGTTAGGTCGGTTTTTATTCTGGGTTTCGACCTATTGTTAGTTACATGATTATTCACCAATAATTACTAATTCATTAACACTTGCTTATCATGGAAAAAATTCTTTATCCTCTTGCTCTAATCCTTATTATTATGTGGTTGATAGGCTATCTTGGTTTTGACTTGTCCGGTCTGATTCACGTGTTGTTAGTCCTTGCTGTCATCTCGATTCTACTTCGCTTGATTCGTGCCTCCTAGATCCTGTATTTAATATGCTTTACAATTTCGCGCTTGACAAACAAGGCGTTAAATGCGATTTGAAAGCAAATATGATCGACAAGACATGATGCATGTGCCGAGTTTATCTAATAAATATGAATAAATTAAGTCCAATTGTATAACACATTTGGATTGTTTCCACTACACTTTTGATCTTAATAAATAATGTAAAATGAAAACAATAACAATGGTTATAGCGGTTGTAGCATATGCTTCAACATCCTTTGCACAAGAGAAGAACACCAGTGAAAAATTGATTTTCGGTGTGAAAGCCGGAGTCAATTACAGTAATATCTATGATACGGAAGGGGAAGATTTCCAGGCAGATGGAAAACTTGGATTAGCAGGAGGAGCTTTCTTGTCCATTCCAATCGGTGAGTTTCTTGGCATTCAACCTGAATTGCTTATATCTCAAAAAGGCTTTGCTGCAGATGGTACCATTTTGGGTACACCATACAGGTTTAAGCGAACAACAACCCATATAGACCTGCCAATTTTCTTTGTAGTCAAACCAGCCAGATTTCTTTCAGTTATGGCAGGGCCGCAGTATTCGTACATGGTGCATCGGAAAGATAAATTCAGCAGCGGATCAATAAATTTGATTCAAGAGCAAGAGTTCAACAATGAAGACCTTAGAAATAACACGCTGGCGTTTGTGTTAGGAGCTGATATAAATTATAATCATCTCGTCATTGGCGGAAGAGTTGGTTGGGATGTAGTAAAAAATCGAAAAAAATCTGACTCGGTTGTTCCACGGTATAGAAATACTTGGATACAAGCCACCATCGGATATCGTTTTTATCGGGAAACGGACGAATCTTAAGAATAGGGTTTGAGATTTATCTCAGAGTAGTAGAATGAGTAGGGACGTAAAAAACCTCTACTCATTTTCGTTTGATATGTTTTTTGTGTCAAGGTATTAATCATGAAAGAATGGCATTGAATAGTGTAACAGACATGCGGAATGAAATAATGAGGTTTGTGTTTTAATAAACAAAATCAAAACGAAATATGGAAACAGGTAAGGTTATTCTCGGAGTATTGGGTGGTGCGGTAATAGGAGCTGCCCTAGGGATTCTTTTTGCTCCTGCAAAAGGATCAGCAACTAGAAAGAAAATCAAAACAGCAGGTGGAGAATATGTAGATGACGTGACTGAGAAATTTGAAGAGATACTTCAAAAAATCACAGAGCAGGTTGAGTCATTCAAGAATGAAGCAGCAGCGAAAAGTGAAAACGGAAAAATGAAGATGAAGCAAGCAGCCAACGAGGCAGCGAAGAACATCAACGATCTGTAAGTAAATCAACTCCAACCAAAGGAAACGGCAGTATAATTCACTGTCTGTTTCTTCAGGTTGCTTCTAAACCTACAATACTAAATGGTACCATTTGAATCTCCATCTACACACTTTAAAGCTTTAGTTGGCAGTGTAGAAGCATATGCAAAAACTAAACTCGAGCTTGTTAAGCTTCAAACCATAGAAGTGAGCACGCGCGTTGTAACTGAAGTTGTTGTGCGGCTGATTGTTTATGCCACCGTTCTCTTACTTATCTTATTCTTAAATTTTAGCATCGCCTTTTACCTGGGCGATCTGTTTGGGAAGATGTATTTGGGGTTTGCTTGCATTTCAGGGTTTTATCTGATTGCAGCCATTACCCTTCACTTTTTTTTACTGAAATGGATAAAAGTTCCGCTGAGCGGAATGATTATTACACACTTGTTGGGTACGGATGATGAAAGTTTATAAAACTTCGGTAGATCTGAGGAATGCAATACTGCTATTGGAAACCCGACTTGAAAGGGAAGAGGAAGCGGTAAAGGAAAATTTCGAACAAGCTACTTCCTCACTAGCACCCATTAATTTGATAAAAAGTGGTCTCAGAATCGCCTCCGATTCAGGAGACCTCAAACACGCGGTATTCAACTCCTCGGCCGCAATGGTCATTGGATACCTGTTCAAAAACTTTATTGTAGGAGGTTCGATCAATCCGGTTAAACGATTTGTTGGTTCCATGGTGCTTGTGGGCGTGAACAACCTCATTTCCAAAAACCCTGTATTTATCGACAATGCGAGCATGTTGATCAAACTGGTCATAAGAAAGATTAAAGTGAAAAGGGCTGTTGGGTCTGAACACACGAGTTCTGATTAAATAGATGGCACATGAAACTAGAAAATGAATTGCGCTTGCCTTTCTATGTCAGTGCCACCATGCTGATTTTGGGTTTGTACTTGTTTGTACTAATATTGATTCAGTTGCAGGGTATTCTTTTACCACTTATTTATTCAACCTTACTGGCCATTGTAATTGCACCATTTCCTGAAAAATTGGCTCGACTTGGATTTAGTCGGTTTTGGTCAATCATCACAGTACTCATTACTAGTCTAATCCTCTTAGCGGGGATAGCATTTTTAATTTCATCTCAATGGCATAAACTAGTCGAGACTTGGCCGCAGCTTCAAGCTAAGATTAATGATCTATGGGCAGGATTGATTGCGTTTTTGTCAAGTCACATCGATTATAACACCAAACAAATGGAGGACATCGGAAGTAGTCTAAAAACCGAATTGTTGAGCAATGGAAGCGGCAAAATCAGTGTTACTATTTCTTCGTTGGGAGGGTTTATAACAACCGTCATGCTTACTCCGGTATATGTTTTCATGCTGTTATTCTACAAATCTCACATCATTAACTTCATACACAAACAGTCAGGGTCAATCTATAATAAACAGGTTCGTGCGATCCTGACTAAAACCAAAAAGCTGATCAGGCAGTACCTCTATGGATTGTGTATTCAAATTGCGATTTTGGCGGTATTGAATACTGTAGGGCTATTTATAATCGGTATTGAATATGCCGTTCTATTAGGCGTTATGGGTGCCTTTTTAAACCTCATCCCATATCTGGGCGGAATAATGGCCGTTTTAATTTACGCCACCATTGCTTTGCTTACCCAATCACCGATTCATGTGCTCTATGTAGGCATATTATATGGACTGATTCAATTCATCGACAACAACTTGCTGGTGCCTAAAATTGTGGGTTCAAAGGTTAGCCTGAATGCCTTTGTTTCCATCTTAGCAGTTATTTGCGGGGCATCTTTAT
>JBBDRU010000324.1:0-2606 GCA_040905305.1 Salibacteraceae bacterium
TTATGATCAATCGCCATCGCTTGTTTATCTTCAAGCTATCCGGAAAACGGTAGTAACCGTTTTTGAAAGAAAGTCGTTTTACGCTGCCCTTGAACAAAACGAGAAGTTGAAAGCGTTGTATGTTGAAACCCTTGAAACTTTGGCCGCCCAGCAAATGGAAAGAGAGATAGACTTGCTCACGGGGTCTCCGGCTGATCGACTAAAACGTGTTATGAAAAGGAGCCCGCAACTTTTTCAAGAGGTGCCGCTGAAATACATCGCATCGTATTTACGAATGACCCCAGAAACGCTGAGTCGAATCATGAATTCTTGATTTCAATCAAGGACGGGGAATTGCGAATGGTGCAACTTCGCAGCATTAAAATCAAGTCATGAAAAAATTAGCATTGCTCCAGGATTTAAGCGCACGCACTCAACAGTTTATAGCTGAGGCCAGTCGCTTTAAATCGCTTCCGCTAGAAGCGCTCAACTCGAAACCTACAAGCACCTCTTGGAGTGTGTTGGAGTGCCTGGAGCACCTCAACCTCTATGGTGATTTTTACCTTGATGAATTAAAAAAGCGGATTGACAACGCACCTCAAGATCTTAATGACCATGACTTTAAAAGCGGATGGTTTGGCGAAAAAACGGTGACAGATATGTTGCCAAAAGACGATAAAGTTAAGAAGATGAAAACCTTTAAGTCGAAAACACCTGATGCAAGCAAACTTTCAAAGTCCACAATAGATCGGTTCATTAGCCAACAGCAGCAAATGATTGCTTTGTTTGAGTTTGCCGAAAAAGTAAACTTGAGTAAGGTGAAAACAAAACTAACACTGCCTATGCTCAGGTTTAAACTGGGAACCACCTTACGGTTTGTAGTATATCACAACCAACGGCATATCTGGCAAGCCAACCGGGCATTAAATATCGTGACTGACTAATAGCAACTCGCTCAGCCTCAAGCAGAAGTTAACGCAGTTCAATGCAAGGGGTCTATTAAAAACCGGTAGAAGTTGATCCTGAACTTTTAAGCCGCGGAATCCGTATGCCTTATCCTGATTCGTTGATTCAAGAATGCATCGTTTATGAGCAGTGATCGTTACATTTGAACTTACTAAACCACAAGCTATGACAAGAAATGTATTGTTTTACCTCGTCTTTACCCTTTGTCCATCATTTTTAACCTCCCAAGAGGTAAAGCTATATGAAGGATCCTACGAAGGGGGTGAGGCTGTTTATGAATATACAGAAGACGCCACTCAGCAGCGTGTATTTAACGGCAGTTTTAGTTATAATGAATTGCGTGATATGCCCGAAAGAGGTGGAGAAAATGAGTTGTTGATCACGGGCACCTATAAGAATAACAAAAAGCATCTGGTGTGGGCGGTTACCGTAAAATCTACTGCAAAAGATTCAGGGCTTACCGAAACAATCATTGGAAACTATATTGAAGGTGAAAAATCGGGGTTGTGGACGCATCGTATTCGTGACAATGAAACCGACAGCCTGATAAAGTTTGGACAAGCTTCGTTCATTAAGAATCATTTCAGAGGCCCGTTTAAATACGAGTTCAATAAGCCCGATGCTCAAGGGTTAAAATCGTTGAAGGTCAATGGGAGTTTTGATGCTAATGGGTTTCTCGATGGAGAATGGATTGTGGAGTATGTCGATGGAACCGACACGCCATTTAAGGATATTATGCGCTATCGGCACGGAGTTTTGGCATACAGAGTGTTTACAAACGAATCCAGCAGAGAGCGCCTAGAGCAGATGGATAAGGAAGGTTTTGTGACTGGGTTTTTCTCAAATATGAAACCGGTTGATTCGTCTGCGGTTGTTGACGGAGAAAAATACGGTATGCGTTCCGGTCTGAAAACAGATCACCGTTTTTTAACGCCACTTTTTGATGCATGGACTGATTTAAGAAAACTGAAAACAGGGTTGGATTACGATGCGTCTATTCCTATGATGTTATTTAAAAAAGGAGAGTTGACCAACCCTCACCGCCTTGATAATATGGCAGAGATAATTCCATGGGATGAGACGCCAAAAGGCAAGAGAGAGATGGAAGAAAAACAAGCAGTTCAGAAGGCTTATGATAAAAAAATCACCGTGGCCGACCTTCAATTCGAACAGGGAAATTACCGACAGGCTATTCCTTTATATAAAGATGCATTGGCAATAAAGAAAGAGGAATATCCTACAGCTCAGGTTACCAAAGCAGAAGAGGCGCTCAAAAAGGAGGAAGAAAAGAAGCAATTGATCACCCTGGTTAATTCCAGAGAAACATTATGGAAAGGAAACGACAAAATGTTGAGGTCAGACTCATACTATGGAAAGAAGAAGCACTTATTTGCTGGTGCAATCATTGTGTTGGATCACTACAAAGGCCAATTAAAAATGAACCACGAGGAAACGCGGGCATTTTTGGAGCGAAAAGCTTATAATCAAATAAGCATGGAAGATCTAAAAAGCTTTCAGAAAGACCTTGATGAAGCAGTGGCCTTTCAGGATCG
The DNA here is from genome assembly GCA_040905305.1 of Salibacteraceae bacterium. Lineage (GTDB taxonomy): Bacteria > Bacteroidota > Bacteroidia > Flavobacteriales_G > Salibacteraceae > SHAN690. The sequence goes on from JBBDRU010000324.1 coordinate 2,499, forward strand.
ATTAAAGGAGCTGAGCAAACAGGAAGACACAAAAGATCTGGAAAAAGAGATCAAAAAAGTCGAAGATCCTGCAATCATCATTAAGGCAGTTATGAGGAAATAATTCTA
>JBBDRU010000325.1:0-2570 GCA_040905305.1 Salibacteraceae bacterium
ATTTCTATGGACTATGTGCTCAAAGGAAACCTTTATGTGATGGGCGGATTGCTCTACGGTTCACTCGGGGCAAACACCACACTCAATTTGGCTGCACTGGCCAATTCGGCCATCGTCAGCACCCAACCGCCCAGTGCCAAGAACTTAATGCCCGCAAAATACAGCGCCTTGCTCAGTGTTTCAAAACCGATCACACCGCTTGTCTCCGGATCGTTGGTTGGTATCTATTCACCGGGCGTTAATCTCTTGTTTTTGATGCCCTCAGTTTCCATAGCTGTAGCCGGAAATTGGGATTTCTCCATCTTTGGGCAAACCACTTTTTTAGATAATGGAAGCGCGTTTCGAAACTTCGGCACTTCCGTTTTTGGTAGATTGAAATGGGGGTTTTGAATCACCGATTAGTCCTGTGGTATTTCACGTTTCTTCCCTAGGTTGAGGTTTTGTTAGAAATTGTTTTTATACCTTTGGGTATAATACTAATAAGTATAATGTTGTAAGGTAGAATTGTCATGAGCACACAAAACCATCCCTTTCTTTATGGCGTCACTGTTGCCAAAGCAAGTTTTACAGACCGTGAAGCTGATTTTGAAAAGCTTCGATCCAATCTACTTCAAGGCATAAATACCATTATCATATCGCCTCGAAGATGGGGGAAATCATCCTTAGTAGAAAAAACCGTAATGGAAATCAACCGATCAGAAAAAAATCAAAAGACGGTTGTTATCGACTTGTTTTCCGTTAATTCAAAAGAGGAGTTTCTCGAACTTTTCGCTAAAGAAATAATAAAAGCATCTTCTACTAAATGGGAAGAGTGGCTAAAAACAGCAACCAGCCTATTGAAAAACATTGTTCCTAAAATAAGCGTGGGAGTAGATCCGCAATCTGATTTTAGCCTCAGCTTTGATTGGCAAGAACTCAGTAAACACGAAGATGAGATACTCAACCTTCCCGAAACGATTGCCGCTGCTAAGAAGTTCAAGTTTGTTATTTGCCTTGACGAATTTCAAAATCTTGCCAACTTTCATGATTATGAGTCCGTTGAAAAAAAGATGCGTGCAGTTTGGCAACGTCAAAAAAGGGTGACCTATTGCCTTTTTGGAAGCAAGAGACACATGATGGACGACATTTTTAACACTTCAACAAAGCCGTTTTACAGATTTGGCGATTTGTTGTATCTGCAAAAAATAGCACGCGAACATTGGGTCAGCTTCATCACGAAAGGGTTTAAGAAAAGCGGAAAGACGATATCGCCCGAACTTGCCGGGTTGATCGCAGACCACATGAAAAACCACTCGTGGTATGTTCAGCAGCTAGCCCATTATACTTGGAATAGAACAAAGACCGAATGCACCGCATCTTTGATTGATCATGCATTGGATGAATTAATTGCGGCAAACACTCCGCTTTATCAACGCGAAATCGAGTGGCTAAGCTCTACTCAAACAAACTTGTTGAAAGCCATTGCCCATGGTGAGAAACAACTAACGAGTACCGCTGTAATGCAGCGCTTCAGAATCGGCACACCGCGCAACGTAGCCAAAAATAGAGACCTGCTAAGGCGCAATGATATCGTTGATGAATCAAAAGATGGGTTTGAATTTCTCGACCCGGCTTTTGAAATATGGTTTCGTAGAAATATAAGCGGGTAATATGTTGAATGCGACAAGCGATATCCCGATCTTCGATCAAACTACATTTTTAGACAACGGAAGCGCGTTTAGAAACTATGGCACTTCTGTGTTTGCAAGGTTGAAATGGGGGTTTTGAAAATAGGCATATACAAAACAAAGGAAGCATCAATGCTAGTGCTGCATCAATGCTTCCTGTTTTAACGTTAAAATTCACCAACTTAACCTAGATTTAAATAGAGCATTTGATTTATTGCTTCACGACCTTCCGGCTTTCAAAGCCATGATCGTTTTGAAGGTTTATTGAATACACTCCGGCAGCAAATCGACTGAAGTCAATGCGCGTAATCTGTTCGGTGGAGTTGACTTCCGCAACAAGTTTTCCGGTAAAGTCCGTCACGGTGATGCGTAGGTTTTCGTTGCTACCGAGGTCGATGGTGAGTTCGTTGGATACGGGATTGGGGAAAAGCTTGATCTCGGTTAATGCGACTTGATTGTCGATACCGCTTGGCCAAATTGTTACAACAATGGTGTCAGTTCCCAAACAACCAATGGAGTCGCTTGCTTCAACCCAATAAGTTCCTGTGATTTCAGCGGTGAAAGTGGGTAGGATGGATCCATCTTGCCATTCATAGCTGAAAAACGCGCCCGGATTGAGTTCAACGGGATCGCCATTGGTGCTGGTGATGTCATCACCCAAATCCGGTTCGGGCAATGGCTTGCCCGCTTCGATCTCTGTTTCATCTATAATGATGCAGCCGTTGTCGTCTGTGAGTGTGAGACCGTACGTTCCGGGACTGAGGTCTTGTGCATTGGCCGAAGATTGCCCATCGCTCCAAGCGTACACGTAAGGCATCTCACCTCCCGATACTGAAGTAGCAATGGCGCCATTGGAATCACCAATACACACCTCGTGACTAATATCTAACTCAAGCATAAGCG
>JBBDRU010000326.1:0-2530 GCA_040905305.1 Salibacteraceae bacterium
ATTCAATAATTATGTCAAATCACTCAATCAATACATCAATCCGTCATGAAAAAATTCATCTATTTACTCGCATTGATCCTGTTTGTTGTAGAAACAGTTCAAGCTCAGGATAAGACAGATTACCTGGTGGGTGATACTCATAATATCTCCGGGTTTGGAGGGTTGATGACCGAGTTGTCAGCAGTGAATAACCAAGCGATACTATCTTTTGGCGGGGGCGGTGGAGCGTTGATCGACCAACGTTTTTTTATAGGAGGTTATGGCATGGGAAACCTGGTTGAGTTTTCAACGTTTTCCATCAATGGTCATCCTCGACTTTTAGAGATGGGGCATGGAGGGCTTTGGATTGGCTATCATCACAACCCTCAAAAAGTAGTTCATTTTGGAGGAAGCGCCAGAGTGGGGTTTGGTGGCCTGGCCTTTACCAATTTGAATGGAGACCCGATTGTCAATGATGGCTTTTTTGTCACCACCTCTCAATTGCATGTTGAGATGAATGTATTGCCTTTTTTGAAACTTAACTTATCAGGAGGTTATCGAAATATATTCGGGTTGAATAATGACTTTGTCGATAACCGGGACGTAAGTTCGCCTACCCTTTTATTCGGAATGTATTTCGGCTGGTTCGGAGAATAGTGTCCGCCCATGTTGCCAAATTATAATCGCAATTCCCACCTTTGGCTCAAATCTGATAAAATGGTTTTTGAGACAACATTGAGGGTACGCTATGCCGAAACCGATCGTATGGGGTATTGCTATTATGGGAATTTTGCGGCTTATTTTGAGGTGGCGCGGGTTGAAGCGCTGCGCGAATTAGGCGTTACCTACCGAAAACTGGAAGACGATGGTGTTATTCTGCCTGTGCTCGATTATCAAATCAAGTATTTCAAACCGGCTTATTATGATGAAATGCTGCGCATTGAAACGGTGATTGAAGAGGTGAAAGGAGCGCGCATTTATTTTAAATACAAAACCTTTAACCAGCAAAATGAACAAATCAATGCAGCATCTACCACGCTTGTTTTCGTTGATTTTAAGAGTAAAAAGCCGATAAATCCACCAAAATATTTGCTTGAAATTCTGACCAAAGCTGCCAACAAAATTTCTTGAAATCTTTCGGCCTTCCAATGTCGAGATAAGTGCTTTATGGTGAATTTTATGGCGTGAAAATGCTTTTCGTTTTTCTGCTGATCATGGTGAGTACACGTTTCGTTTCTGCTCAAGACTCCATTGATACTATTTCCATTCCTCAAAAGCCCAAGGTGAGCCTGCTTTCGAATGCAGTTTTTCAGTTTGACAACCGATCAGAACGCTATTACAACATGCGGGGAAGAATGAACGGACTAAAATTGGGAGTAGAGTTCTACAAACGATTTCGGGTGGGGTTAGGGATTTACGCCAACAATGATTTCTATCGCATTGAGCCTGCTCAAGGATCAGATTCGTTGTTTAGAACTGCGCGCTTTAGTTATGTTACTGCATTCACAGAAATGGTCGTTTTTCGGAATTACTACTGGGATGTCTCCCTGATCGGTTCGTATGGATCGGGTAATATTGCTGCAAATACCTTTGACAACCTATCTGCCATTCCTTCATTTGTTCGGCTAGACACTTTTGCAGATGTGCATGTGTTTGACCTCGGTTTCACGGCCTATTTCAAGATGTTTCCGTGGTTGGGAATCGGAGCAGGAGCAGGTTCAAGAAGTTTGAGAAACCTAAATGATCAGAATTTGTTTGATGCCTTTAACAACCCTTACTTTGAATTTAAACTTAAAGTCTATCTCGGGTATGCGTATCGTTCCATCTTTAAACCGGAAAGCATTTTAGAGGAAAAAATGTATTATGACTACAGAAAAAAGAAACGCATCGAATACCTCAAATCTAAATTCAACCCATGACTCCTGAGCAAGCTAAAAAGCGCATAGAACAACTTGGTGATGAGCTGGAAATGCATAATCATCGGTATTATGTGCTCAACCGTCCGGTGATAAGTGACTACGAGTTTGATCAATTGCTTAAAGAATTAGAGCAACTCGAACAAACATATCCTCAATGGGCTTCACAAAACAGTCCTACCAAAAGGGTTGGAGGAGACATCACCAAAAAATTTCCTGAGGTCGTGCATGATTATCCGATGCTGTCGTTGACCAACACCTATTCAAAAGAGGAGATTGTTGAGTGGGAGAAACGAATCCGAAAAATTGCCGATGGCTCGATCGAATACGTATGCGAACTCAAATACGATGGGGTGGCCATCGGTATCAAATACACAAACGGTGCTTTTGAGCGCGCAGTAACGCGTGGCGATGGAACTAAGGGCGAAGACATCAGCGCGAATGTTAAAACCATTCGTACCATTCCACTCAATTTGATAGGAGACGGCTTCCCGGAAGAGTTTGAAATAAGAGGAGAAATTTTCTATCCGCTTGAAAAATTTGAAGCTTTGAATCAACAGCGTCAGGAGGTCGGTGAACAGCTTTTTGCCAACCCCAGGAATACCGCAAGCGGAACCTTAAAAATGCAAGACTCT
>JBBDRU010000327.1:0-15434 GCA_040905305.1 Salibacteraceae bacterium
TTTTTGTACTTAAAAAAACCAGTAAAATCATCTATTTCAGTGCAAGATGCTTTTAAGTCCTCAAAGTGATTGATTTTAGCGACCTCTTTTTGTTTGATCAAATAATCGCGGATCTTCCTGTAAGGAACGTTTTCAAGAACAACATCGTCAATGGCTGATTGACCAATTGTCGGACTGATCAAACTAAAAAAAATCACTATTGAAAAAAAAACTCTCATTAAAAGCAAGTCAGCAAAGTTGCAGAAATATTAGCTTGTATTTTTAATCTAAGCTCGATTATTATAAACCTTTGGTTAACCTTTTGATGATTTTTTGACACGATTCAATGGCATGAACATGCTCAATGCTAGGTCCTGCAACCCAAACGGTTTTGTAAGTAGCCTTGTTGGCTGCGTTCTCGATGATATTCATCCCTCTTAGCGTAATTATCATTTTGATGAATTTTTTCAAGAATCGGTTCTTATGCATCAGCTTTTCTAACCAATTAGCTTCCGTGCCTATAGATTGAACATAGGGTGTATTGATCACAGTCAATGCGCTTCCTGACATTTTGGTGGTACGTACAATATCTTTTTCACCATATTTAACCAATGCCTGCTTGTATTCTTTTGATACACCCGCTTCTTCGCTTGCTATGAAAACAGTACCTACGGAAACAGCTTCTGCACCTAACTCAAGGGCATCTTTGACATCTGAGGCACTGGCAATCCCGCCAGCAGAAATCACGGGTATGGTGAGGTTCTTGACGAGTAATTTAATCAATTCCGATCCAGTAATATTACCAGCGTGGCCACCAGCTTCTGCATTCACTGCAATTACAGCATCTGCTCCTAAATCCTCTACTTTTTTGGCATATTTCAAATCTATTACATCACAAAATACTTTTATACCTAATGGCTTTGATTTAGTAATGCACTCCTCTGGGCTGCCCAATGAGGTAATGATAAAATCAACTTTTTTTTCCAGGCATATATCAAGTTGAGCCTTGTATTTGAGGTTGCTTTTATTCACAATCAGATTAACTCCAAATGGTTTGTTGGAGTAGGCTTTAATTTCATCGATTGCTTTACGGAGTTGCTCATCCGTGCGATAGTTGAGTGCGGGGAATGCTGCGGTGATGCCATTGTCAAGAGCTGCTTTTATCATGGCAGTATTCGATACAAGAAACATCGGTGCCATGAGCACAGGATAGGTGCAGTCAAACAGTTCTTTATGATTTGATTTTAGCATTGCCGCAAGATGGAACTATCGAATCGGAATAAACATAAACGGGCAAAGTAACTAAGAAAGATCATTGATCGCTTTCAAAGACTCTGCTGCATGTTTCTCAGCCTTCATCTGGCTGTTGAATTTATGAATGAGTGTGCCTTCTTTATCAAAAATATAAGTAACCCTCCCGGGTATCATTCCAAAGAAGTTGGTTGGAACATTAAAAGCCTTTTGCAATTCTTTTTTACGGTCGCTTAGCAATGTGAATGGAAGGTCATGTTTCGACTTAAAGCGGTTGTGTTCTTCCGGAGAGTCTGAACTCACACCGATTACTCTTGCTCCTGCCTCCTCAAAATCTTGGTAGGAATCCCTAAAAGAGCACGCTTCTTTTGTGCATCCCGGGGTATCGTCTTTTGGGTAGAAATAGATAATAAAAGGTTGTCCAAGAACTTCCTTATCACTTAACTCATTCCAATCCTGATCGGGTAGAGAAAAAGAAGGGATTTTATCACCAATGTTCATACTGTAAAAACCTAGCTTGACACTAAATGTTTATCTCCTGAAGCCCATGAGCATGACAGCGCAACCGCTTGCGCCTGCAATAGGGTCTAGCTCTGCCTCAATGATTACATCAATCGTTGACTCCATTTGAAAATCCCAATGTGGTGCATTTTGAAAATCATCATTTTTATAGATAAGGTTTCTTTCCTTGTCAAACATCCTAAAAATTAAATTCCCATCTTGGGTTCCACTGCATGCGGCAAGCCTATATGTTGTGCCACCATATAGCGTAGCATTAAACTCAGCGACTTGGTCATTTAACAAAAGCGCACGATAGTGTTGTCCGTCAGAAAGGTAGCGGTCTGTAATGTGAGATTGACAAACATCTGCTGTTATCTCACATTGTGCTACAGCACTCGAAGTGATGATGCAAATAAGGAATAGAAGGCTTAATTTTTTCATGTTGCTGCGCTGGTTATAATTTTCGTTCTCAGAGCATTTACTTTATCTAGTATTTCATCCAGCAATGCATCGTCAAGATTGACAGCGCTTTTGCTTCTTACAATGGTCAATTGTTCTTCAGGTCTAGTGTCTGGTTCTACATAAGTATAAGAAGTTTCAACTTTCTCAAACGTCTTTTCTAAATCCCTCAAATCGCTGAGAAGATCATCGAAACTGTTTTCACGATTTTCTTGTTCTAATAGACCGATCAAGTTTTGCAAGGTATTTTTTTGTTCACCTACCCTTATTCTAAGCTCATCATTCTCTAAACTTTTGGTGAGCTCACCTACAAAATGAAGTGATTCAACCCAGCCTCCATATAGGATTAGTGCACTGATATCACCATTTTCGTTTTCTTTCAAATACTGATCACTCAGCCTGTTCAATTCTGAAACGAAGATGAGCAGGGAGTCTTTATTCTCCATGTTTCCTTCAAATCGCTTCATCAAATCTGAATATAGAGCTGGCGAAATACCGAGTTCAGTACCAAGTTTTTTACAATTTGCCAATAAGCGAAAGGCTTTTTGTGATTGGTTGTAAATAAGACAATATCCGAGATCGGCTCCATAAACACCAAGATTCATTGCCTGTGCTTCTTTTGTCGAATATTGCGAGGCATCAACTGAAGGGTTAAGAATAGATTCATTGAAGTGCCCGCCAACCTCCTCCAACAACATGGCTGTTTCTAATGGGGATGGGAGGTTGAATATTTTATCACCAACCTTCAAAAGTGAAGAATGTGGCGCCTCTTTTTTCTTGGATTTATTTCCCTCAGGTTCTTGATTTTCACTAGTTCCCGAATCGCTGCCTCCACATGAAACCAAGCTAACACTAGCTCCTAGTAGAATGGCGAAAATTAATTGTTGAGTTGATTTCATGAAGACAATAAATTGCGTCCGAATATATTGGTTTTTTTCAGAAACATTCTAAGTGCGAATGCGGATAAAATTGACACTGCAAAGTAGATAAATGCAGCGTCCATTTCCAACAAAATGAGACTACCTGTTCCAAACAAAAAACTGACGATAAACAAAATCATGGATAACCAATTTAAAAACAACCATTTAATTTGCCTGTTGTCGGTTGGTTGATGGTCGAAATTTGGCCAAATTCCCATTGGTTTCACCCGTTTTATGAAAGTTTTTGTAAAACTTGAAGACGGTTTTGGCGTCAAAAAAGTCACCGAAATCCAAACGATGGTGGTGAACAAAACGGTTATATAGAAGCTCCCGTTGTTACGAACAAATCGTTCCCCCATAAAATCGTTTAAATAGAAATAGCAAAAGCCATAGGCAATGAGCGGAGCTATCGTAGCCGCAATTTCACTCCACGCATTGATACGCCACCAATACCAACGCAATATCAATACTAACCCTAAGCCTGCCCCGCATTGTAAAATAAACTCCCAGACACCACTAATGCTAGTTATAAACGGTGTTACCATAGCACCAAGAATCATAATGCCGACAGATGTCAGTCTGCTGTAGAGTACCAGGTTTTTTTCATTCGATGAGTTTGATATCGGTAAAATCAAATCGTTCACGATATAGCTCGCACCCCAATTTATTTGCGTTGAAATGGTGCTGAGATAGGCTGCAATAAATGCTACGAGCAAAAGACCGATTAATCCGTTGGGAAGAAAATCTCGCATGGCCATGACAAAACCCATTCGCGGCTCGTAATGATAGATGACTTGTTGCTTTAAAGGTGAATGTTCATAAGATGGAAATAATTTGAAAAAAGATTCTTTGTCTTGTGCTCCGGTTTTTTCCAAACTTTCAATGGATTTTTCAGGCTGCACCTGATTGATGTCGTATGGTTGAGAAAAGGTGATCAGGTCATCTTTTAATTGTCCGTCTTGAGGTGCATATAGCATAATAGCACATAACCCAACAACGATCCATGGCCACGGACGTAAGCAATAATGCCCGACTTGAAATAGCAATGTCGCCCAAACAGCATCTTTTTCGCTTCGGGTACTCATCATGCGCTGCGCGATGTATCCGCCTCCGCCTGGTTCAGCTCCTGGATACCAGCTGGCCCACCATTGAATACCAATAAAGGCCAAAAAAGATCCAATGGTTAACCCAAAACCATGAAGAAGATCGCTTCCTTCAATAGTTGTGTTGCCAATTGTTGGGTAAAAAGAAAAGGTTTCGTTCGGTAGGGCTTCTTTTAAATTGCTTATTCCCCCAACCCGGTCGCTATTAACCACAATAACGGAAAGAATAATACAACCGATCATCGCAATTGCAAATTGCACAGTATCAGTTATTGCAACTCCTTTTAATCCTGAAAGGGCAGAGTAGCTCATGGCTAAAACCATCATGCCTGCTGTAATCCAAAAAGCCGTATTTGAACTGGTTTCAAAAAATATTTCAATCAATGACATCATCGCCAGATTTACCCAGGCAATGATGATGGCGTTCATAAATAAACCTAGATAAACCGATTTAAACAAACGCAAATAAAAAGCGGGTTTTCCTTCATAACGCAACTGAATGAATTCTAACTCGGTGAGAATGTTGGCTCTGCGCCAGAGCATAGCAAAAAAGAAGGTGGTAAGCGCTCCTCCGAATAAAAAAGACCACCACAACCAGTTTTTTGCAATTCCTCCTTGAGCTACTAATTCAGAGACAGCGAGTGGTGTGTCAGCTGCAAAGGTTGTTGCGACCATCGATATTCCAGCGATATACCACGGCAAGTTTCTACCCCCTAGAAAAAAATCGCCTATGCTTTTGCCTGCACCTTTTCGATAATAGAGCCCGATCGCTAACGAAAGCAATAGAAAACCAATAATTATAGACCAGTCGAGTATGTTGAGCATTTGTATCACAATACTACTTCCTGATTTACCAGTTTGTAACATAAGGCAGATCGAGTTTTTAACAGATGATGTTTCGCTACTTCAACCCATTTACATTCGCATTTGGTGAGTGATGCCTTTTACATACAGGTTATATTGCCTCTCGCTTTGCGTGGTGCGTTCACTTATCGTGTGCATAATGAGCAGGTTGAAGAGGTGGCGATTGGAAAAAGGGTAGTGGTTCCCTTCGGAAAAAGACGATATTACGCAGCTATTATTTACAAGCTAAATGTGCAGCCACCGAGAGGCGCATCCATCAAAGATATTTCCTATGTGCTCGATGATGTGCCGGTGGTCACGGATATTCAATTGCGTTTTTGGGAGTGGATTGGTTTTTATTATATGTCAGGAATGGGTGCTATTATGAACGCTGCACTGCCCAATGCCATGAAAATATCTTCGCAAACCACCGTTAGCCTGAATCCTGAGTTTGAGGAATACGAGGAGTTCACCGATGATGAAAGGATGGTGATAGCGCAACTTCAAAGCCGCGATAGCATGGGGGTTAATCAATTAGAGGGACTAGGAACGAAGCGTGCGATTCAACGTGCCGTTAATCAATTGCTAAAGAAAGGTGTTATACTCATTACCGAAGAGCTGAAAGCCGAGGTTAAACCGCAAACCATAGAACATATTGTATTGGCACGCGACTTTGCATCCGATGAGACTTTAGCCGGTTTGCTCGAAGATTTGGGAAATGCACCAAAGCAGTTTGAATGCGTTATGCGTTATTTGGGACTGCAAGAAAGCGGTAGCATGACACTACCCATCAAGAAAAAGCAACTCACCGAGGGGTTGGGGGTATCCACTTCATCGATCACTGCACTGATAAAAAAAAACGTGTTCGAATCGATTCAATTGCTGCGCTATGAAGGTTTAAATGACGATCCGGGAAGCTTTCATTTGAATGATATTCAGCGAGCCGGACTACAAAAGATCAAAGACTCATTTCAAAATAAATCAGTTGCCCTTTTGCATGGGGTCACTGGTTCTGGAAAAACACTGGTTTATGCACAGTTGATCAAAGAGAATATTGAGGCGGGAAAACAAACCTTGTTTTTGGTGCCGGAGATAGCGTTAACCACCCAATTGGTGCAGAGGGTGAAAAAACTTATTGGAGCTGAAATTTTGGTATATCACTCTCGGTTTTCCAACAAAGAGCGGCTCACCACCTGGCTTCGACTGGTTGATTCGTTAGGAAGCGAAGTGGTGATCGGTGCGAGATCATCTTTGTTTTTACCACTGAATAACCTCGGCTTGGTGATTGTGGATGAGGAACACGAAGGATCCTATAAACAACACGAAGTAGATCCACATTACAACGCGCGTGATGCGGCTATATGGTTGGCCAAAGAAGTCGGTGCTAAAGTGCTGTTAGGCTCAGCAACTCCTTCAGTAGAAACATACTTCAATGCCAAAAGAGGAAAATTTGGTTTTGCAGAAATCCAAAAACGCTTTGATGATATTCAAATGCCGTTGATCCGATTGGTTGATATGACCAAAAGTAAGAAAGCGGATATGATGAAAGCCAGCTTTAGTGCTGAACTCATCGAGGCGATGAAAGCTAATCTTGCCAGGAGAAAACAGATTATTCTTTTTCAAAACAGGCGCGGTTTTGCGCCCTTTATGATTTGTGAAGCATGCGGGTGGAGTGCTGAGTGCACTAATTGCGATGTGAACCTAACTTATCATAAGTTTTTTGAAAAAATGCTTTGCCATTATTGTGGCTATAGCCTTAAGTTACCGAGGCACTGCCCAAACTGTTCCTCTGCCAAACTCAGCGTGCGTGGTTTTGGAACCGAAAAGCTCGAAGATGAATTGGAAATTTTATTCCCAAACGCACGAATCGCCAGAATGGATTTGGACACCACAAGAAAGAAAAATGCTTTCCAAAACATCATCACCGCTTTTGATGAACAATTAGTTGATATATTGGTAGGTACACAAATGGTAACCAAGGGGTTAGATTTTCATAATGTGGGCTTGGTAGGAGTGATGAATGCCGATGGGTTATGGAATAGACCGGATTTCAGAGCGTTTGAAAGATCGTATCAATTGCTCACTCAAGTGGCGGGCAGAGCAGGTAGAAAAAACGCTCGTGGCGAAGTGTTGATTCAAACTTTTAAAATGGATCATCAGGTTTTACAGTTTGTGATCAACAACAGTTATCTGGCGATGTATGAACACCAAATGGCCGAGCGCCAGCAATTTGCTTACCCGCCATTCGCTAGAATGATTCGGTTTCAATTTGCACATCCTGATGCTAAAATGACACGAGATGCAGCGGAGTTTTTTGCCGGGGAAGTGCGCAATTATTTCAAGTCGGGCGTCTTGGGTCCTGAGGAGCCTTCTATACCGAGGATCAGGGGGAAATATTTGAGACATCTCTTCTTGAAAATCGACCCTCTTTCATCGATGAAAGAAGTGCGAAAGCTTCTTTGGATGTGCGTTGATAAAGCGGAAGGGCATCCTGACCATAGAAAGGTCAGGATCCAAATAGACGTGGATCCTTATTGAGTTGTCGTTTCAAAAAATTGCCAAAGGGCATCGGACGGACAAGGAGCCACTATCGCCAGTTCCTTGTTTTTTATAGGGTGCATGAATTCTACTTTTCTTGCGTGAAGAGAAATACTTGCGTCTGGGTTGGAACGCGCTGCTCCATACTTCAAATCACCTTTAATGATGCAGCCCATGTGGGCTAGTTGTGCCCTGATTTGATGATGCCTGCCGGTTTCCAAATCTATTTCGAGGAGATAGTAACGGTCGCTTGTGGCTAAAAGTTTATAATGAAGAATGGCTATTTTATGTTCGGGTTTTTCTTCATCACTCACATAGGATTTGTTTTGCTTCTCATTTTTTTTCATCCATCCTTCCAAACGGCCTTCTTTTTTCTCAGGTGCTTGTTCAACAATAGCCCAGTATGTTTTTTTCATGGCCTTGCGTCTGAATAGGTCGCTCATGCGGCTTAGTCCTTTACTGGTTTTGGCATAAACCACTGCTCCGCTTACCGGACGATCTATTCGATGCGGTATTCCAACAAAAACTTCACCGGGTTTCTGGTCTCGAGTTTTGATAAATGCCTTGACCAAATCAACTAAAGGTTTGTCTTTGGTTCTATCGCCTTGCACCAATTCCCCGGCCTGTTTGTTGATAATGATCAGGTGATTATCCTCGTATAAAATACGTTGATCTATGGGGTTAAAGTGATCAGTATTGTTCTTTTTCATTCGGAAAGTCTCTTCGCTTCACATCTTCGATATAGCTTGATATGGAGTCGGTGATGATCGTGTGTAGGTTGGCATATCTTCTCAGGAAACGAGGGGAAAACTCATGGTTAATGCCAAGCATATCATGCAAAACCAATACCTGCCCATCCACTTCGTTACCAGCCCCAATTCCAATAACAGGAATGGATACAGAACGGGCAACTTCTCCAGCCAATTTTGCCGGAATTTTTTCCAGCACTATGGCGAAAACACCAGTCTGTTCAAGAATTTTCGCATCTTCTAACAGATGGTCGCGCTCTTCTTCTTCACGAGCCCTAACTGCATAGGTCCCAAATTTATATATGGATTGAGGGGTAAGCCCAAGATGCCCCATAACCGGAATTCCTGCAGTAAGAATTCGGTCTATGGATTCTTTTACTTCACGGCCGCCCTCCAATTTAACAGCGTGGGCTCCAGCTTCTTTCATTATTTTGATAGAACTCGTTAGCGCTTCTTTGGAATTTCCCTGATAACTTCCAAATGGCAGGTCAACTACCACCAGCGAACGAGAGGTTGCTCTGATTACCGATGCAGCATGATAAATCATCTGATCCAGGGTAATAGGCAAGGTGGTTTCATGTCCAGCCATCACATTCGAAGCTGAATCCCCGACCAGGATTACATCAATTCCACTCATATCAACCAACCGCCCTAAGCTGAAGTCATAAGCAGTGAGCATGCTTATGGGCTCTCCTTGTTGCTTCATTTGCAACAAAACATTGGTTGTTATTTTCTTAACTGTGCTACCAATTGGTGATAGCGTTTCATCAAAGGTCTTCATAATTATTTACCGTTAATGTTAGAAATCCTACCGAAAACCAAATTATTCCCATTAGTGCTTATAAGGAATGTACATTTGATCCTTCAAACGCAAACGTAAGAGAAATTTATGTCGAACTTGAGTTATCGAAGTTTTCTAATCATTGCAGTGCTGGCTTTATTTACGCCAGGTTGTGAGACAGACATCGAAATAATTGCACCAAAAAAGGATGTTACGGTTATTTATGGTTTGCTTGAATCAAATAAAACCAGACATTTCATAAGGATAAATAAAGCCTTTGTTGGTGAAGATTCTGCTAAAGTGCTTGCGGCAGAGCCCGGGATCAATGAGTATTCTGACAGCGAATTGTCTGCCTTTGTTAGAGAAAAAAACCTTGACGGTACAGAAACCGGTGCGTATTGGGAACTGAATCCTACTTATGTTAAATCCAAGGAAGACGGAACCTTCTTCAGCGATAGCAATAAGGTGTATTATTTTGATGCGGATCTGGCTATAGATAAGGAATATGAATTGGTTTGCAACATCGATGTGGAAGGTGAAGATCTAAAAGAAGTCAAGGCATCTACTCGAGTAATCGGGAGTAATCAGGGAGCGGTGACATTACTAAAACCAAGATTTATCGGTACTACAAGTCAGGGAGGTGATCGGGCTGAAGTGGATTTCATATCTCAGGGTGAGTATTCCAATGCCCTTGAGGTAGAATGGTCGAATACCAGCGGGGGCGCCTCATATACTTCCTACTATCGATTTTATTATACGGATGTAAATAAATCTACTGGAGAGCGCACTCGCGATAGCCTAACATTTTCAGTGGGTACAGAGCGTGTTACTGAAGGGCAAACAGGAACAGTTTCATTTCAGATCAACCCCGAAGAATTCTTTATTCAAGTTGATCGAAATGTGGAAGACTATGATTTTGCCAATGCAGATTTTGAAAGAATTGCAAGTGATACGTTGCAATTCTTTCTTGAGGTTGCAGACAACACCTTAGCTACCTACATCGAAGTAAACCAACCAGCTACTGAGGTAGTTCAGGAACAACCTGAATATACCAATGTAACCAATGGAATCGGCATTTTCGCAAGTCGCTTTATAACTTCTACCAAGAATTTTGAAAACCCTGAAAACAGTGGACGGGTCTTCAGAAAAGCAACTATAGAAGAATTGCTTTATTCGACTTCAGTAGATGAAGGTAGCTACAATACGGTTCAAAAGGGCTTTATAGTTCCAGGTAGATGCAATCAAACAACCCAAACTTGTAGGTAAATGTGACATGATGTCACAATAAATGACACAGTTTTTTCATTCATTTTCCTATTCGCTGACATTCCTGCACGATTTTTTATAAAAGGTCAAGTGGCATATACTTTGTCCTAAGGTTGTCAAACTTGAAAACGAAAATTATAACAGGATGGGAAAAATTATAGGAATAGATTTAGGTACAACCAACAGTTGTGTAGCCGTAATGGAAGGCAACGAACCGGTTGTAATTCCAAATAGCGAAGGAAAAAGAACGACACCATCAGTGATTGGCTTTACTGAAGGTGGCGAACGTAAGGTGGGTGATCCCGCAAAAAGACAAGCCATAACAAACCCTACAAAAACAATACACAGCATTAAGCGCTTCATGGGAGTGAGTTATGCTGAGGCAGAGAAGGAAGTAAATCGCGTGCCTTATAAACTTGAAAAAGGAGATAACAACACGCCAAGAGTGCGCATTGATGATCGGCTTTACACCCCACAAGAGCTTTCCGCTATGATTCTTCAGAAAATGAAGAAAACAGCAGAAGATTACCTTGGGCAAGAAGTTACTGAAGCAGTTATTACTGTTCCAGCTTACTTTAATGATGCTCAACGTCAAGCCACAAAAGAGGCAGGGGAAATATCTGGATTGAAGGTTCGCAGAATCATCAATGAACCAACCGCTGCTTCGCTTGCATACGGGTTGGATAAAAAAGGGCAGGACATGCGTATCGTTGTTTTTGACTGCGGTGGAGGAACACACGATGTTTCTATATTAGAGCTTGGCGATGGCGTGTTTGAAGTTAAAGCTACGGATGGTGACACTCACTTAGGAGGAGATGATTTTGATCAGGCCATCATCGATTGGTTGGTTGCAGAGTTTAAAAGCGATGAAGGTGCTGATTTGAGTAAAGACCCAATGGCGCTTCAACGATTGAAAGAAGCAGCGGAAAAAGCAAAGATTGAATTATCGAGTTCTACGAGCACAGAAATCAACTTACCTTACATTATGCCTGTTGATGGTGTTCCAAAGCACTTGGTTAGAACATTGTCACGATCAAAATTTGATCAGCTTACAGAGAGTCTGGTGACCAGAACTATCAATCCATGCAAAAGCGCGTTGAAACAAAGTGGTTTTAGTGCTAGTGACATTGATGAGGTTATTCTTGTTGGTGGATCAACCCGAATTCCCTCTGTTCAGGACGCAGTAAAAAAGTTCTTTGGCAAAGACCCAAGCAAAGGTGTTAACCCTGATGAAGTAGTTGCTATTGGTGCTGCAATTCAAGGTGGTGTGTTGAGTGGAGACGTAAAAGATGTACTTCTTTTAGATGTAACGCCACTTTCATTAGGCATCGAAACCATGGGTGGGGTTTCTACCAAACTCATAGAAGCAAACACAACCATTCCAACGAAGAAGTCTGAAACTTTCTCAACAGCAAGTGACAATCAACCTTCAGTTGAGATACATGTGTTGCAGGGTGAACGACCAATGGCGAAAGACAACCGAACGATCGGACGCTTTCACCTGGATGGTATTCCGCCATCTCCGCGTGGGGTTCCTCAAATTGAAGTTACGTTTGATATTGATGCTAATGGTATCCTAAACGTTTCTGCAAAGGATAAAGCCACAGGAAAAGAGCAAAGTATTCGCATTGAAGCTTCTTCCGGGCTTAGCGAGCAGGAAATAGAAAAAATGAAAAAAGAAGCAGAAGCCAATGCTGACGCTGATAATAAGGCAAAGGAAACTATTGATAAGCTGAACACAGCAGACAATATGATCTTCCAAACCGAAAAGCAGCTTAAGGAATTTGGAGATAAACTTCCTGAAGACAAGAAGCAGCCGATTGAAGAAGCCCTGACTGAGCTGAAAAAGGCACACGAAGAGAAAAACATCGAAGCAATTGATGGAGCAATGGAGAAATTAAATACCGTTTTTCAGGCAGCTTCTCAGGAGATGTATAGTGCCCAGCAAGAAGCAGGAGCCGATGGTGCTGCTGCTGAAGGTGGTGAACAGTCAGAATCAGAAGATGATGAGGTGACTGATGTAGATTTCGAAGAGGTGAAGGAAGATAAATAAATCCTGAGCATTCAGTAATAGTTTTCATCGAGAAAACGATAGAGGGTCGAGCAATCGGCCCTTTTTTTTGCAACAAACTATTTTGATCTATGCTTTGTTAATCCTGCATCTTTTCTTTGCAGGTATTACCATGAGTAGATCATTAGCCAAAATAATTATTGCATTCGTTGCCATCGTTACTCTGGCCGCTGGCTATAATATTTCGAAGCTTCAATTTGATTATGAGTTTGAGCATTTTTTTCCCTCTGAAGACCCAATGCTTGATTTTTATAATTCCTATAAAGAAAAGTTTTATACCGATGTTGACTTTGTGCTTCTGGCATTAAGAAATGACCAGGGTATTTTCGATCAGGCGTTTTTGGAGCGAGCTTTATCACTGCAAAATGATTTAAAGAGTATATCAAAAATCAAGCGGGTAATATCTCCATTTACCTTTAGAAGTTATGCCCTTGGGCCATTCGGACCGATAGGAATTCCATTGCTTCACCCTTCAGAACCTAATAGGTATAAAGCAGACAGCACTAAAATCTTTAAGCATGATAAGGAGGTAGGAAGCTTGTTTTCAAAAGACGGCAAAAGCATTTCAATGCTGATAGAAGTAGAACCCAACCTTTCAAAACTGCAAACGGACACGGCTTTTCTTCACTTGAGTGAGGTAGTTGATCGATATACCTTTGATGAGATACACCTTGCCGGCAAGGCCATTGGGCAGGCTTATTACATAGAGCAAATACAATATGAGTTTGCTCTGTTTTTTAGTCTGGCTGTGCTCCTGGTTATCATCATCCTTACGCTGGTTTATCGTTCGTTTTGGGGAGTAGTGGTGCCGTTGGCTATTGTTTTTCTTTCAGTGATATGGTTGCTCGGGTTGATGGGAGTTGTTGGGAAGAACATTGATATCATGACCGTGTTATTGCCATTGATTCTTTTTGTAGTTGGTATCAGTGATGTTATTCATTTGCTCAGTCGCTTTTTTGAAGAAATTAGAAACGGCCACCCGAAATTTGCGGCCATAAAAGTGGCGTATAGGCAAGTAGGTTTAGCCACATTCTTAACTTCTTTTACAACCGCGCTTGGTTTTCTTACTTTGATAAGCAGCGGAATTAAACCAGTCAGAGAACTAGGTGTTTTTGCAGCCATTGGGGTGTTTATCGCGTTTGTTTTAGCTTTCTCCGTTTTGCCTGCAATTCTCACCCTCAACCCCGTGCCTAAGTTGGCATATAAAGAACCGTCAAAATTATTTTGGAATAAGTTAGTGCGTAGATTCTTCTTTATTTCCTTACGCTATCATAAACCAATCATTGGTTTAACCGTGGTTTTAGTTGGGCTTTCGGTGTTTGGAATAAGCAAGGTAGAAGTAAATAATTACCTACTGGAGGATGTTGGGAAAGACGACCCGATGCGCTATAGTTTTGAATATTTTGAGAACAACTTTGCTGGAGCCAGGCCTTTCGAGCTATACATTGAGGTCACAGATTCAAATGCAACCATTTTTGATCAATCGTCTGTAAATGATATGCTGAACATTGAATCCTATCTCAATGAAAAATATGGAGTTGGGTTTCTAATTTCACCTTTAAATGTTTTGCGAACGGCAAATCAAGCATTAAACGGAGGTTTGGAATCAGCTTACACGGTGCCAACAGATGCCCAAAATTTAGAACGTGTCAAGTCCATTGTCAGGAAAATCGAAAACCGACCCGAATTTACAAGCATAATGACCCAAGACAGAAGGTCGGCACGTTTTTCAGGAAAGATGAAAGATAGAGGAGGAAAGCAAACAAAACTACTGAATGAAGAATTATCTCAATACTTTAACCAAAACCCACTTGAATCCTTACGTTTTGAGCTAACAGGCATGGCATTGCTTATAGACCAAAACAATGAAACCCTATCTCGGGACATGTTGAGCGGGCTGTTACTCGCATTATTTGTAGTGGCATGTATTGTTGGGTTGATGTTTAGATCGTTTAAAATGGCGCTTATATCATTGGTGCCTAACATTATACCTTTACTTACCGTTGCCGGGGTTATGGGTTTTTTTGGAATTGACTTGAAAGTGGCCACCTCGGTTATTTTTGGAATTGCTTTCGGAATTGCTGTGGATGATTCTATTCACTACCTCAGTAAATTTAGACTGGAAAAGGGGAAAAACAGGTCCGATATTTGGGCGTTAAGGAGGACGTCCATTTCAACCGGAAAGGCCATTTTGTTGACAAGCTTGATTCTGTGCGCTGGTTTTGCAACGCTCATTGCATCTGACTTTACTAGCACATTTTATGTTGGGTTATTGGTAAGTATTACCTTATTTACAGCAGTGTTGGCTGATCTGTTCTTACTTCCTGCGTTGATCTATCTTTTTAAGAAGAGAGGAGCAAGGTAGATGAAATTGGAATTTTAATTAGATATATGGTCTAATTAAAATACGATTCATACTTTGCTGTCCAAACAAACGAAAAAGGTTTTTGTACATAGAAATAAACGACTAGATTTGCTGAAATTTAATTAAAACTTTAACCATGAAAAAATCTATCTTATTAATGATCGCTATTGGCGGTTTATTTCTTGCAAGTTGTACTTCAGTAAATAAATCTATGCGTGAGCCAATGACACGTGTTGAACTTTATGCTGATGACTTTGATTTGTCTCAACAAGTGAGTGCTTCAGCGCAAACAACACGTATCTTATTGATTGACTTTGCCCGTTTGTTCAAAAAGGAATCAGGAAGTGTTAATAAGGACGGAGGTACATCTATATCGCTTTATAACTTTTCAGTTCCAGTTATCGGTGATCTTATTGCAGATCCAACAGCTGGTTATGCCCTTTACAATTTAATGGAGGCTAATCAAGGTTATGATGTGATATTTTATCCGCAGTATAAAACAAAAGTGGTAGCTCCTATCTTGGGTATGGGTTTCATTATGTCAACAACTACTGTTGATGTTTCTGCTCGCTTAGGTAAATTCAAATAAGCATAGAGCTTAGTCAATA
>JBBDRU010000328.1:0-2499 GCA_040905305.1 Salibacteraceae bacterium
GGTCTCTGTTTAGCGTGATAAGAATCTCATCGCCTGGGCGGTATTTACTCAATTGTTCTTGCATTTCGGTAACATTCTTAACTTTTCTCTCTGCGATTTTCAGAATGACATCACCTTCTTTAATTCCGGCTTTTTTGGCCGCACCGAGGTCTAGCGTTGAAGCTATGTAAACCCCGTCTTTGCTGTCCAGCTCTTTGGCTTCTGCCAATTCCTGATCGATGTTTTGAATCTTTACGCCTAAATAGCCACGTTGCACAGCCCCGAACTCCAATAAATCTTCAACCACCTTGCTCACAATGTTTACAGGGATAGCGAACGAATAGCCAGCGTAGGATCCCGTGTTTGATTTTATTGCTGCATTGATTCCGATTAACTCACCTTTGGCGTTTACCAGGGCACCACCACTATTTCCAGGGTTTACCGCTGCATCGGTTTGTATAAAAGCCTCCACAGCGCTGTTTCCGTTTGGACCATTGGCCAATATATTTATGTCTCTTCCTTTCGCACTAACGATGCCTGCAGTTACGGTTGATTCAAGATTGAACGGATTGCCTACCGCCAGCACCCATTCTCCAACTTTAACATGATCTGAATTACCAAGATCGATTTTTGGTAGGTTGGCACCACTTACTTTTAACAACGCAAGGTCTGTTGATGGATCCTGACCGATTACTTCGGCTCTATAGCTCTCATTGTTGTTGGTCACAACTTCAATATTTGAAGCGCCATCAATCACATGGTTGTTGGTGACGATGTATCCGTCTTCTGACATTATAACACCAGATCCTGCACCTGCTCCTATGCGTGGTTGTTTTTGATATATTCCATCACCGAAAAAGAAATGTCGAATGGGGTCAAATGTATATTGCCCTCCATCGAGCTCGTAGGTTGTTTTAACGTGAACAACTGCATTCACTGTTTTTTCTGCGGCTATTGTAAAGTCCAGTGTTTCCGATGGCAAACCATAGGCAACTTGTCTAATGTTACTCTTCTCAGCATATTCATCTTTTAAGGCCTGAACGGCTCTCAAATCATTGATCTGTTCATTTATATAATGTTTCAGTCCATAGAAACTTAACACTCCTCCAATTAACGCAGCTGCAATAAGACTTGTATAATTTTTCATGGCTTTAAATTTTTTAATCACTTATCAAAATAACTGCCAATCCCTTGCTATCGTTGCTGTATGTGTGTTAATTAATGTTAGCTGATCAAGACTTGTTTATACAATTTTACCGAGCTTTCATAAGAAGTTCACAATATTGTATTGTGATTTCATTTAGAAAATACGAGGGAGCTGGCAACGACTTTATCCTGATCGATGATCGTAAAAACACATTTCCCATGGATGATCATTCAATGGTTGAGCGAATGTGTGACAGACATTTTGGCATTGGGGCTGATGGCCTTATGTTATTACAGCTGGTTCATGGATATGACTTTAGGATGGTTTACTTTAATTCGGATGGCAAGCCGGCAAGCATGTGCGGAAATGGAGGTCGGTGTATTACTTTGTTTGCAAAAGACTTAGGCTTGATCAATCACAAGGCAAACTTTTTGGCAGTGGATGGAGCGCATCAGGCTGTTATCATATCGGATAATGAGGTTTCACTCCAAATGGGTGATGTGGATGGCGTGGAGTTTCTGGATGAACAAACCGTTTATCTTCATACAGGATCACCACATGTAATTAAAAGAGTGGAGGCTTTTGATCAAGTTGATGTAGTTGTGGATGGACGCAAAATCAGGAACAGTGAGCGATTTAAAAAGGAAGGTGTGAATGTAAACTTTGTGGTTTTTAAGAACGGGGTAATGCAAATTAGAACCTATGAAAGAGGAGTAGAGAACGAAACACTGGCGTGTGGAACTGGAATAACCGCTGCTGCTATTGCATCTGATTATTGGGGCATCGCTAAGGGTGAGGTTAATATGAAAGCCGTTGGAGGCAATTTGACGGTGCGTTTTGAAAAGAAAAACGGTCATTATAAAAACATCTGGAAAACAGGGCCTGCAACCTTTGTTTTTGAAGGAAGCTACTGATATGGTAATTAAAGGAGAGCAAGTTGTTCTGGAACCGGCAACAATTGATGAGCTGGATGTGATTTATCAATGGGAAAATGACCCAGACTATTGGCTTGTGAGTAATACTGTGGTGCCTTATACGCGTGAACAAATTGAAACATTTTTGCTCAACAACAAGGATATTTATGAAACGGGACAATTACGACTGATGATCAAATCCAAAGATGAGCGCATTGCAGGCTGTGTAGATTTATATGACTTTGACCCAAAAAACAAACGATCAGGAATCGGTATTTTAATCGATCCGATATTTCGGGGAAAAGGGCTTGGGTTAGAGGCGATCAATCTGTTGGCGACATTCTGTTTTGAAAAATTAGATTTAAACAGCTTATACGCTGAAGTTTTAGTGACGAATCCATCAAGCATAAAACTGTTTGAATCAGCTCATTTTGAGTTAACCGGTATTAAAAAGGCATG
>JBBDRU010000329.1:0-2492 GCA_040905305.1 Salibacteraceae bacterium
CGTTTGTTGGTATTATTTACGCTCTGTTTGTGATGCTTGTTTTGGGCACCGTGGTTCAAGTTTGGCTGCTAAAAACACCCCTGCCTCAAGACCGCACGGCCAGCCATTTTTATGTCTTGATGGTCATTGCAACTGTGTTTGCCGCTGACGCGCAAAAGTCAGGGATAAAGAACCTTGTCTTCGGTTTTTCCGTTCTTGTGACCGGGGGTTTCGTAATGGAGTCAATTAAGCTCAGGTCTTCACTTTGGGATCAGGAAGTTGTCCCTCAGTCGTTTGTCACATGTGTGAAAAACGAGACAGCAAGTGCTCCGAATCCTTCAACGGTTGCCACAACCTTGTTTATTGATGATGTTTGGAAGTACTATAATGTTTTAAATGATCAAGCAATTATCACGCAACACATTAACAAGAGTGAAAAAATTTCAGGGTTTGATTTTTTAATTATGGAAAAGACCGACCGGAAACCTGAAGGCTATGAGACGATTGATCAAACCCGAAAAGTTGTGCTATTGAGATCAAAGGCATTTGATTGGCAATTAGATTCCAACCGAAGGGTTTTGAAAACAGGTGTGTTGCAAGAGGAGTACCTCAACCTTTTCCATAAGAGCGACATTTCTAATGATAAAGTTGAGAAGGTGGTTACAAGTTTATCCATCGAACCGCCCCTTGAGGGTAAGCGTTTATTTTTGATTTTCGTGGAATGGGTTGGTAAAACAGAACGCTATCGTCAAATCAATTTGTATGACTACTCCACCTCTAAAGCCTTTTTGGGCGAAGAGGATTTTCAGTTTTCAAGGATTTACGATCATGAGACAAGTCGAGCAAAGGTTTATTTATGGAACCCAGACCGACTGGCGATTCACATTCAAAGAGGAGAAGTGAGCTATTTTTCCATGAAGAATAAGCGAGAAAGCCTCACCATGTTAAACGATAGTCTATAAATTTGAAGCCTATGGCACTAGATAAAAATGGAATTGCACAACGCATTGCTCAGGAGCTTAGAGATGGATACTATGTGAATCTTGGAATTGGAATTCCAACGCTTGTTGCAAATTATATCCCGAAAGGTATTGATGTAGAATTTCAATCTGAAAACGGAATGCTTGGTATGGGGCCATTTCCATTTGAAGGAGAAGAGAACCCTGACTTGATCAATGCAGGGAAACAAACAATTACGGCACTTCCGGGAGCGGCTTTTTTCGATTCTTCAACCAGCTTTGCCATGATAAGAGGTCAGCATGTAGATTTAACTGTTTTGGGGGCGATGGAAGTAAGTGACCAGGGCGATATTGCTAACTGGAAAATACCCGGAAAGATGGTTAAAGGGATGGGCGGGGCAATGGACTTAGTCGCTTCAGCTAAAAATATTATCGTAGCGATGATGCACACCAATAAAGCCGGAGAATCAAAACTACTAAGACAGTGCACATTGCCACTGACAGGTGTAGGGTGCGTTACACGTGTGGTTACCAACCTTGCTGTTTTAGATATTACACCAAAAGGATTTAAATTAATAGAACGGGCACCAGGGGTTTCGGTAGATGAAATACAAGCCGCTACAGAAGGCCGCTTGATCGTTGATGATGACGTACCCGAGATGGGGTTATAACCGCTGATTTTTGGAGTTGCTTAAGGATTAAACCAAATCCATGTTTCAAACTGGCATATGATTTTAGTTACGGGAGCCACAGGCTTAGTAGGATCACACATTGTTCTGGCATTACTGCGCGCTGGTGAGGACGTTAGAGCGTTAAAAAGGCCTGACTCCATCACAATAGCAATTGATCAGTTATTGAAGTATCATAATGTTCAGGATTTGCAACTATCCTATGCAGAAGGAGATGTCAATGATCCAATATCCATAAAAAAAGCATTGGAGGGCTGTCAACGAGTATTTCATTGTGCTGCTATGGTTTCTTTTGATCGCGCCTCTGAAAAGCTGCTTTTTCAGGTAAATGTAACAGGCACGGCCAATGTAGTGAATGCCTGCCTTAGGGAGAATGTTCCGCTAACCTATATCAGCTCTACCGCTGCCATTGGCGATGTTAGGATTGAGGGTTTGCTTACTGAAGAGAGCGTTTGGACAACCGATTCCGGAAGGTCTCCTTATTCTTTGAGCAAGCGCTATGCAGAATTGGAGGTTTTTCGTGGAATTCAGGAAGGGCTAGATGCAACGATAGTAAATCCCGGAGTTGTGATTGGCCCTGGAAACTGGGGACAAAGCAGTACAACGTTGTTTTTGTCAGGACAAAAAGGTATGCGGTTTTATCCTTCTGGAGGAAATGGATTTGTGGACGCAAGAGATGTTGCAGAAATAAGTTTAGCGTTGTCATCACAGAAGACCAACGGAAGACACTTGTTAATCGGTGAAAACCTGAACTTTAAGAATGTATTCTCTATGGCAGCGAAACAGTTTAATGCGAAACAGCCTCGCTTAGAGGTGCCAAAATGGTTGATTGTGTTTGTAATTGGGTGGCTTAAGTTTTTAGAGA
>JBBDRU010000330.1:0-15224 GCA_040905305.1 Salibacteraceae bacterium
AACGGAATTGGAATTGGAGAAGAATATCACCAATCCGTTTTCAGAAACTTCTTTAGGCTGCATGGTAAATCAAAATATCAAGGCAACGGAATAGGGCTTGCCTTCGTAAAAAAGTCCATCGAGCGAATAGGTGGAAAAATTTGGGTACATTCATCTGGGGATTTCGGTACGGTTTTTAGGTTTAACATACCAAAAACATAAATCATGAAGGTAGTTCACATTTTATTGGTAGAAGATAATGAAGGCGATATTTTGCTAACCACAGAAGCGCTGGAAGATAGTAAGTTGCTAAATAGAATAAGCGTTGCGCGCAATGGCAAAGAAGCATTGGACTTCGTATATAATCGAGGTGAGTTTGCTGAAGCTGAAACTCCCGATTTAATTCTCCTAGACATTAATTTGCCCTTGAAAAACGGCCATGAAGTGCTGGAAATCATTAAAAACGATGAAACCGTGAAGCATATTCCTGTTATTATGCTCACCACTTCCTCTTCAGAGCAGGATATCAGCAAATCTTATAAACACCACGCCAATTGTTACATCAGTAAACCGGTTGAAATCGGTGAGTTTATAAAAGCCATCAGTTCTATCGAGAATTTTTGGCTAAACATAGTCACACTGCCAGAATAATCATCGCTCATTGAATAAAGACACCAGACCATATCGCATACTTGTGTTTGAGGACAACCCGGGAGACTTTTTGTTGGTTTCTGACTATTTGGATGAAGAAATAGTTTCTCCGAAAATTTTGCATGCTGAGAGCTACTGGGACGGAGCAGTGATCCTGGAACAGGATAATGAGGATATCGACATTGTTTTGCTCGACCTAAGTTTGCCTGATAAAAACGGTGAAGAGTTGTTGGATGCCGTTTTAAACCTTTCCAAAGGTATTCCGGTTATAATCCTAACGGGCTACTCAGACGCCCATTTCGCCATAAAGTCTTTGTCTTTGGGCGCTTCTGATTACTTGCTCAAGGATAGCTTAACAAGCACGGTGCTATACAAGAGCATTGTTTACAATATTGAGCGGAACAACTATTTCAATCAGATCAAAGAGTCTAAGCAGCAGTATTCTGATCTTTTTCATCTCAGTCCTCAACCCATGTGGGTATATGATTTACAGACCCTTCAATTTTTAGATGTAAATAACGCAGCCATAAAGCACTACGGATATTCCGAAGAAGAGTTTTTAAGCATGACTGCAAAGCAGATTCGACCAGAGTCCGAAGTTCCAAGGCTTATGGAATCTGTGGAGTTAGCTCGGAAAAATGACCAACTTACCTATCAGAGTGAGTTTATTCATACTAAAAAAAATGGTGAAGAGATTATCGTTGAAGCTACCAGTAACATCATATATTTTGATGGAGTGAAAGCCGAAATTGTTTTGTGCCACGACATTACAGAGCGCTATAAACACATCCTTGCCATTGAGAAGCAAAACGATAAACTAAAAGAAATAGCCTGGACTCAATCACACGTTGTGCGCGCTCCACTGGCAAGAATAATGGGGTTGGTTAATCTGCTTACTGATGGTGAAACATCAATGGAAGAAAAAGAACAAGTACTTCAATACATTGACCAATCAGCAAAGGAGTTAGATGAAATCATTCAGGATGTTGTGAGAAAATCGAACCAAATACAAGTGATTGAACCCAAATAATGAAGGAGCATGTAATCATTATAGATGATGATCCTATTGTGATCTTAATCATGGAAAAACTTCTAAAAAACACAGGGTTTCATCCAAAACCTATAAGCTTTGAGAGCGGAGTCAGCGCATTGAAACACCTGAAATCTATCTACAACAACGATCAGCACTTTGTTATATTTTTAGATATAAACATGCCTGAAATGAACGGGTGGCAGTTTTTGGAAAAATTAGCCTCCTTCGCAAATTTATCCAACACAGATGTGGCTATCATTACATCATCTACCGATGGTTTTGACAAACAACAAGCGGACACCTTTCCATTGGTAAAAGAATACTTTACTAAACCCATTTTGAAAGGAGATATAACTCAATTGCAAAGCCGGTTTAATCAGTAGAGCAAATCAAACGCTATCAATCTGAATTTTCATTTAATAATCGAGATCAGGTTATCAGGAAGGCTAGATTTCTAGCTTTGCAGGATGCCCAAAATGCCGCTGGTTTCTATCATTATGGCAACGCGAAACACCGCGCCATACCTGCATGATTGCCTTGATTCTATTTGCGCCCAAACCTATCCAAATTGGGAGTTAATCGCCATTAATGACCACTCAACCGATGGCTCTTTGGAAATTTTGGAGTCCTATGCCAGTCAGGACAAACGCATCAAAGTAGTCAACAGCAAAAGAGAATTACTTATTCCAGCACTTAAAGAAGGATATCCACATGCTACAGGAAGCCTGATCAATAGGATGGACAGCGATGATAAAATGCCGGTGGATAAAATTGAGAGCATGGTAGCAGAGTGGCAAAAATGGGGCAGGGGACACATCATAGCCGGTGGAACAAAACACTTTGTAGATGAAGGTGAGGTTGGTGGTGGGTTTCTGCGTTATGAGCAGTGGCTAAACGAAGTAGCGCGAAAGAACCTTCACTGGAAAGAGATTTATAAAGAATGCGTTATTCCATCCCATTGCTGGCTTATTCACCGAGATGATCTTGAAAGTGCTGGAGGTTTTGAGCCGGAGGTTTATCCGGAAGATTATGATCTGTGTTTCCGCTTTTATCAAAAAGGTTTAAAAGTGATCGGAATGGATAAAATCTTGCATTTATGGCGCGACAGGTCCAACCGCATTTCCAGAACCTGGGAAGAATACAAAGACAACCGATATTATCAATTAAAGCTGCGCTATTTTTTTGAGATCGACCGTGAGTATTCCCGCCCATTGGTGATTTGGGGAGCCGGAAAAAATGGAAAAGACCTGATGAAAGTAGTTTTGAAATATGAACAAAACCCCTGTTGGATATGTGATAATGAGCGGAAAATTGGTAAAGATATCTATGGCACAACCTTAAAGCATTATAGCCAAGTTAGGGAAATGGAAGATCCACAGGTTTTGATCGCGGTTGCTTCACCGGATGGCCAGGTGGAGATTGAGCAGCAATTGAATGATTGGGGAATGACTAAAGCGGTCAATTACTGGTTTATGTGATAAAGCCATTTAAGCCGGATTGATGCCGTTTTTATCTTGATGAAGATCGAAAGTAAAAGACATAAGCGATGGACGAAAAAGCGTATTTAAAAAAAGTACTGAGCAAAATAAATTTAGCCCTTGAGGAAATAAACAACCTCCTAAACAGTCAGCAGGAAAACATCAGGGAAGCTCAACGGCACATGCAGGAGCATAAAAGAGATATGGATCATCTTGAGAAAAACAATGTGCGAGAGTCGGTTGATAATATGATGCTTGTAGGAGATAATCAACTGGCAAGACGCAAGCAACTATATCGCTTAAGCAGCATGCCCTATTTTGGTCGGTTTGATTTTACTCCAAAAAACGGATCGAAAACAATGCCGATTTATATTGGTGTTCATAATTTTCAAGATCAGAAAAAGAATAAAAACATCATTTATGACTGGCGCGCACCTATCTCTAGCATATTCTACGATTTTGAGTATGGCGATGCCTGGTATGAAAACATCGATAAAAAAATTCACGGCACTGTTTCGTTAAAACGTCAATACCGCATAAGAAAGGGTGAGATGGAATACATGATAGAAAGTGATGTGGCCATCCAGGATGAGGTGTTACAAAAAGAGCTCAATCAGGCCTCAACAGATAAAATGCGCAACATCGTTGCCACCATTCAGCGCGAGCAAAATGCGATCATCCGAAACGAGCATGCGCAAAATATTATTATTCAAGGGGTTGCCGGTTCGGGAAAAACGTCAATTGCATTGCACCGCATTGCATTTTTGCTCTATAAGTTTAAAGAAACCATCAGTTCGGATGACATTCTTATTATTTCTCCAAACAAGGTTTTTGCGAGCTATATCAGCAACGTACTGCCAGAACTTGGTGAGGAAACGGTGGCCGAAACCAACATGGAGGATTTGGCTAACCAATTATTGGAACATGAATTCAAATTTCAAAGCTTTTTTGATCAAGTGGCCGAGCTACTCGAAAAACCAGAGCAAAAGTTCATAGACAGGATTCAGTTCAAATCATCCGGGGTATTGCTGAAAAAAATGGACGATTATTTTCTTCATCTGGAGAACAATGCTTTTAAGCCGGAAGATATTTTTATAAACGGCCTGCCTGTGCCATCATGGTTCATCGAAGAAAAATTTAAGCAATACAGCCGATTACCATTGCTGAAACGGTTCAATGAAATCGTTAGAGAAGTGGTGAATAATGTATTTATTCATTACAAATATCAGGTTGAGGGAAAGGAGCGAACAGAGCTGCATAAGACCATTCGTAAGATGTTTCCATCCACTAACCTTCGTATGCTATACAAGGGTTTTTATGAGTGGTTAAAAGCACCAGAACTCTTAAAGTTAAAAAAAGGTTCTGTATATGAGTTTGCCGATGTTTATCCGCTGATCTACTTAAAAATGAAGCTGGAAGGTTTAACGCCATTTCATAAAGTAAAGCATCTTGTTGTGGATGAAATGCAAGATTACTCAGCGGTTCAATACAAAATAATCAACCAACTTTTTCAATGTAAAAAAACCGTTTTGGGCGATATTAATCAATCGGTAAACCCATTTAGTTCATCTGATCTTGCAACCATAAAGAGCATCATACCCAATGCAGAAACAATGACCTTGTTGAAGAGCTATCGCTCAACGTTTGAGATCACCATGTTCACCAAAAAGATTTCTGCAAAGTTTAATGTAGAAGCTATTGAGCGGCACGGTTCAGAACCGGCAATTGAGCGGTTTAAATCACGCCAGGAAGAACTACAGCGTATAGATGAGCTTATTACCACGTTTGATAAATCAGGGCTCAACTCTCTGGGCATAATATCAAAAACTCAAAAGCAGGCCGAGGCATTGTCTGATGCTTTGAAAGCAAGGCATAAAGTTCAGTTGCTGGATGCCGGAAGCGTGGCTTTTGGCGGTGGAGTTGTTATTACAACAGCCCATTTAGCTAAAGGCCTGGAGTTTGATCATGTGATTGTTCCTTTTTGCACACAAGAGAATTATGCCACCGAACCAGATCGACAAATGCTATATGTGGCGTGCACCAGGGCCATGCATCAGTTAACCGTAACGCATAGCGGGCAACCCAGCCAAATGATCAAGTTCTGATGGTATTATCGCAAGGCAATCAAGCGCAGTCAGGCAATAGTTGAACACCCATCCTTTTGGAACCAAGTAGGGTTTTGACCACGTTATGAGTAAAAAATAGATCAAAAAATGCTGCTGCTGTTGGACTCATTTTCATCACCTACAGCCTCAAGAGCCTGATAGCAATCTTAAGCCCACAGGAGATATAGGGGTTATTCGACAATGTAAAACGCTGTTGTTTGCCAACAAGTATCTTAAAATAGTTCATATATCGCATTTTTAAGCCGCTAAACTTATCAAAATCCCTTTTCAAATTTTATTCCCACTTTCGTTTCAGCGGCAGCACCAACCAAATTTGTGTTTTTAAAAGATGGGTTGTGAGACGAACTGGCGTTATATGCCATTTTAGGACGACCCAACAACAATGACAGAATTAGAGAAATATATTCATACTTACTTCGGTGTTAACAAAGACGACTTGTCAAAAATAAGTTCGTTCTTCAAACCTATGACATTGAAAAAAGGCGACTATTTTCTTAAAACTGGCAGACATTCCGACCGACTTGGTTTTGTTCAGACTGGAATAATTAGAGAGTTTGTTTTCATTGATGACAAAGAAGTAACGAAGTGGATTTCAACGAAAGGCTATTTTGTTGTGGACTTATCAAGTTTTGTGTTTCAACAAACAGCTCGTTGGAATATTCAAGCTTTGACAGACTGTAAACTTTACGTTATTGACAGTAAAGAATATCAAAAAATTGGGCAAGTAATTCCACGCTGGACAGAACTAGAAAAACTTTTTATAGCAAAGTGCTTTACTGTTTTGGAAGACCGTGTTTTGCAACACATTTCAATGACAGCAGAACAACGATATAATCAACTTTTTGATTTTAACAGAGAATTGTTTAATCAAGTGCCTTTGCAATACTTGGCTTCAATGCTCGGTATGACACCTGAAACATTAAGCAGAATCAGAAAAAAAGCGGCTGGCTAAACTTCTTGATTTTTGTCAAGAGTAAGCCTTGGTTTTGTATTGACCTTTGTATCGTTAATTAAAAACAATAACGATAATGTTTACAAAATCAATCTTACTAAGCGCAATTTGCTTGACAATTGCAGCAGGTTTATTTGCACAAAACAATTCAAAAATGAAAAGTATCAACGAGAATGCACCAGTAAAGTGTAGCAAGACAATCACTATCAATGCAAATACTGAAAAAGTATGGCAAGTAATGACCGATATTGACAATTGGGCAAATTGGCAGACCGACATTAGCAAACCAAAACTAAATGGAGAATTAAAACCAGAAACAACATTTGACTGGAAAACTGGTGGAGCCAAAATTCATTCAACACTTCATACAGTTGAGCCATTTAATGATTTCGGTTGGACAGGAAAGACTTTTGGTATGTTTGCTATACACAACTGGACATTAACTGAAAACAATGGACAAACGACAGTATCGGTTGACGAAAGCATGGAAGGTTTTTTTGCAAAATTTTTAAAAAAGTCATTCAATAAGAACCTTGAAAAAGGTATGCAAACTTGGCTTGAATTGTTGAAAAAAGAATGTGAAATGAAAGCAATTACGACTTTAATATCCACAACAATTCCATGAAATAGATTTTGATAGACCGAAGCAGCGCATTGAAGGTGGGCAGGTAAAGGATCTTGCTGATGTTTTCTTTTGCAGGGTAAATACCTCAACCTCATAGGCGCCCTGTACAATTTATGAAATAAACATATTGGGGGTTGATTCTGCTGAAACATGACAGTCATTGGTTGTGGAATATACTCAGTTTAGAAGGTAGAGCGCAGGGCAGGGTAGTGGGTGAGCTAGACGTATGAGTTATTGAAATTTTCGACTATCTTTTTCCATTTCGGCCCATCGGTTATCCGTTAGTTTTTCCACCTGAATAGAAAGGCGCTCTTTGCGATCAAACAATGTTGTATTGATTTCTTGTGTTTTATCAAGGTATCTGGATGAAAGCATTTCACATTCAAATTCAAAATAACTGTATTCGTCTTCAGAAAACATTCTGCGCTTCTCAAGAGCAATATCTGCTTTCAATCTCGAGCTGGCATGAATCCACTTATCCTGAAAAAGTCGGTATTCAAATTGAAATAATGTTGATTTAAGATCATAATTTAACCCGATAACCCACATTAAAGCCCTAAGGTGAGTAGGTACTAATTTTTTCACCGCTTTATCGCTGAATCCAAACTCAATCTTTGCAATGGCGCGGCTTATTGGTTCAATCCAAACTGTACCCTTAAACAGCATTTCTTTTACGTCATCTTTTTGGTCAAAGTGAATTACCACTAATTGTTGATCACCGTAGCTGATTGGTTTTCCATACCAAAAATCATACGTTTCTATTGCCTCATTTTCCAAGAATGCTGCATTTTGACCCTGCACTTGCATCGAACGCTCTGGATGTCTGATCGGATCTACGATCAACATCAGGTAAGGATTTCCGATCTCGAGGTTCATTTCCTGTTCTTCTTCATCTAGTTCCTCACCCTTTCTTTCTGCGCGTCTTAGCTCTTTTTTCCGGCTACTTTCAATTTCTTTTTGCATAAAATTCAGATCGGCTTCGTCAGCACATTTTCCTGCACGAATTCCTAAATCAAAACTATCTTTATCAAGGGAGTAACCAGGTAAGTTGGCTTCAAGGAATGCCTGTGTATTGCGCAAGAACTCATGATCTTCCTTCAGCCATTCCTGATAATAATGTTGAGAGTAAAATGAATCTGCCCGATAGTTGTCGGGAATGGCTTTTACAGCTTCTTGCAAAAACTCGTGTGCAGAAATAGGTCTTATGACAACTTCTTGCAACTCTAAAGAGGAAGGGATTAACCATAACGTGTCTGAATTCACAACTTGTTTACCTGTTAGTCGTTCGGCATCATAACCGATGCATCTCAACTCAAAACTATCTTTCTCATCTAGTTCCGAAAACTCAAAACGACCAAGCTTATCAGCAACAAACCCACTGTTTGTTGATGTGTTTATCAAGGTTGAAAATGGAATTATTTCTTTGGTCAATCGATCGATGACAACCGGATCCTGAGCATAGGAATGAAATGCAGTTAATAGGATGGCAAAGCCATAAATCACAACAGGCCGAATCATTAAATGAATCATCATCATCAAGGGTTTGATGTTACAAGGATAAACAAAAGTCACACTTCCCACAATCAGCCGTATTTTTTTCGCCAAAATATTCAGAGATCATGCGACTTCTGCATTTGCTGGAGTCACTGATAAAATGAAGCATGGCTTCGGCTTTGTTCTGCACGACCTCTTTTCGAAGGTTATAATGTTCATTGGATAAGCGCAGTTTTTTGCTGTCTTTTCGTTCTGCTGTAAACGTAATGTTCGGGTTTGAACCGGCTGGGGTGTAGCGTATATATTCAGCGCTGTGCAACCACTCCAGGCATTTTACTACTTTGTCTTTTGGCCATTTTGAACGCTTTGCCAGAGTCCATTCGCTTATGCGCGTGTTTTCTTCAAATAAACGGGAATAGGAGCGAAGAAGCGCTTCTATCAAAGGTTCTAAACCATAGTTTTTTAATCGAAGGTTGTAAAGGCTTTGGTTGTCTGTAATCACGCTCACGCTGGAATAGAGTTCACCTTTTTCATGCCATTGAATATATCCCTCACGTTCCAAAAACTTGATGCTGAGTAACACGGTTCTTTGATCCAGTTCAAATGAATTGCATAGCTTTTCCAGATCAATGGCAAAGGTTTCACCTTCAGCGCTGCCAACAGCTAGTTGAAGGTAATTGCAGATGGATGCATAAGTGCGCTTTATCTCTTCTTTGCTGGGAAAATTTTGTATGGATTTCTCTTTGAAGCGTTCCACATCTGAATCGGTCAGCAATGAAACCGCAAAAGCCTTTTTCTCATCTCTGCCGGCTCTTCCACACTCCTGATAATAATTCTCTAAGGTGTCCGGGATATCCATGTGAATAACAAACCGCACATCCGGTTTGTCTATTCCCATTCCAAAAGCGTTGGTTGCTGCAATGATTTGACGCTTTCCTTTCATCCAGTTTTCTTGCTTTTTACTCCTTACTTCATTATCGAGTCCAGCATGATAAAAGTCAATGTTCAACCCACGTTTTTTTAGTTCGCGCGCTATGCGCTCTGTTCCTTTTCTGCTTCGCATGTAAATGATGCCGCTGCCTTTTTGTTTCCGGGCAATCCGCTCTGCTTTTCCAAATTTATCCTCGTCCCAATCTACAAAATATGCCAGGTTTTTGCGCTGAAAACTCTTTTGAAAAACCTTGCTTTTCTTTCCAAACTCCAGTCTTTTGCAAATATCATCTACCACTGCCGGAGTCGCACTTGCCGTTAAAGCGAGCAACGGAACCTTCGGTAGAAGCGACCTTATGGAGGCGATCTCCAGATAGGAAGGTCTGAAATCGTAACCCCATTCGCTGATACAATGCGCTTCATCTACGGCAATTAGACTTACATTCATCTGAGGTATTCGTGCCAGAGCTATATCGGTCTTCAATCGTTCGGGAGACATGTAAACAAAGCGAATGTCTTTATCATAAATACATCGATCAAACATGGCATCAATCTGCTTGTGGTCAAATTCTGAGGTGATGCACAGCGCTTTGATTCCCCTGCTTTCCAGGTTAGCAACCTGATCTTTCATCAACGCGATCAATGGTGAAATAACGATGCATATACCAGGTTGACATAAAGCCGGAACCTGAAAGCAAATCGATTTTCCACCGCCTGTAGGCAGCAGCGCTGTGGTGTCATTTCCATGCAGCACGTGATTGATAATGTCTTCCTGCAGCGGCCTGAATGACTCAAACCCCCAGTACTTTTTCAATATGTCGATGGGCTTATTCAATGCGATACACCGGGTAAATCATATATCTGTCTATTTCATAGTGCTTGCTCCGTTCATACAAGAAATTGAGTTTGGCAAATGCGTTATTGCTGTATTCAGGGTGTTCTGAAATAAATTGCTTAAGCGCCTGTGAGTGTTTTTCTTCGCTTAGCATCTGTTTGGATTCCGGTTCAAAAACATAGCTACTGAATCCTTCCTTTTGCTGCAATATTTCATCGTAAAAATTCCAATTGAAATAACTATCGGGTGCTTCGGGCTCAAGCATTTCTATGATCATTCGCTTCGAAGGCTGTTGTGTTGAAATGATGTAGTATTCATTTTTGCGCAATTCAATGTTTTCTAATGATTTTTCAACATTCGTGTTAAAATGATGATAATGACCCTCATAAGGCGAGGGTTTGGTTTCAAAATCAGCAATTCGATAAGTAGTTGCGTCAATGCTGGTGTCCTCTTTTAAAATGTGCATGCTCACATTATTTAGTTTCAAACGATCGATAACTTCTCCCCAGCTTCTGGGAACAAGGTAATAGGATGGTGCCTGAACACGCTTAGTTGGAATCAGTTTGTTGAAGTAGTCGATTTCTCTTTCCCATTGAGAACTTCGGTCATAATAAAGCTGATTGGTGTTGGTAACCTCACTGCTATCAAAATATGCGCGATATCCTTTAAATAGCAATTTGGTTGGATGTTGTCGGTCGGTTTTATAGTCAAGCGCAAACTCACTTTGATCAGCAAGGTATTTGGCAGCTTCTATTCGTGCATTTTTAATGGATTCGTGATTGGTGTTAATGGTATGCAGCAATCCCTTAAAAAAACGCCATGTTGAACGAACTCTTTTGGAAAATGGCTTTAGCATGTGTGTTTCAGTGAGCAAACCATAGGCATTGAATAATGCGGTAAACCCGGTTGAATACCGCGGTTGATCATAAAATGCAGCGTATCCGGAATCTGGTGACGTTCCAAATACATTAACATAAGGAATCATGGGGTCGTTAGCATCTTTCATGTAATCTAGCAAAGGCTGCTCAATGTCTTGAACGATGCTGCTGTTGAGAGGAGGAGTTAGCTTGTTTGGGTGAGAAAGTAAGTAGGTCATAGTGTAAGGGTAGTCTGCTCCATTGCTTACATGTGTTTCTAAATAAACATCGATGTCCCAAATATGAAATTGCGCAACAAGGGATTGAGCGTTTTTACTGTCCAACTTTGCGAAATCACGATTCAAATCAAGGTTTCTGGCATTTCCTCTAAAGCCATATTCGGTCGGTCCATTTTGGTTGGCCCTGCTGCAACAATTGCGATTGATTGCTCCACCAGTATTGTAGAATGGAACAATAATAATAATGCATTGCTCCAGTTGCTCCTGTGCATGTTCGCTACTTAATAACTCCCTAATGAAGAGCATTGAAGCATCCACACCATCCGGTTCTCCCGGATGAATAGCATTGTTGATCATCCATTTTACCTTTTGGCTTTCGCGAATTTTTTCAGCATTAAAATTTTTATCGTTGCTGATGATCACCGCGTGAAGAGGTTCTCCTACATCCGTCCTCCCAAAGGTTTGCATGCACACATAAGGCGAGGTCTCTTCAAGTTTTTTCCACCATGCAATGGCTTCTTCATAAGATGCCGATGAAAGAGAGTCACTGTCTTCAAAAACAGTTCTTAGTTGCGTTATGGCTTCGCGCTCGTTGCACGCGGCTGCAAGGAAACAAATCAACCCGACAAATAGAAGTTTTTTCATCAACTTGGAATTAGCTTTCAAATCAACACAAAAGCAATGTATCAATCAATCCGAAAGAAAAACTTATTATTGATTTATAAAACACCACTATTATTATGAAAGCACTTAAAATTATTGGAGGAATAGTTGCCTTGTTGGTTTTGACTATTCTCATCATCGCCTTATTTGTTCCAAATGAAAACCATTTGGAGCGATCCATTGTCATTGAAGCACCCATTGAGCAGGTGCGGGGCAAAGTCAGCTCGTTTGAGCAAATGTTAAAATGGTCACCCTGGGCCGAGCGTGATCCAAATCAAAAAGTAACCATTCAAAACGATGGTGCTGTGGGCGCGTTATATGAATGGAACGGTGTTGACACGTTGGTTGGAGCCGGCAGTCAAACCATTACTGAGATGACAGATAACAAAGTAGTAACCCGGTTGAAGTTTATTCGGCCCTGGGAAATAGAAGCCGATGCCATCACGGAATTAGAACAATTAGATGAGGGCGTTGAAGTAACATGGATTTATGAAGATTACACGACCTATCCGCTCAATGTATTCAACTTATTATTTGATATAGAAAAAACACTGGGGCCTGATTTTTCAGCGGGCATGAACAAACTGAAAGTGCTGGTTGAAGAAGAAGTGGCTAACCGAACGGAGTTTAAGGGTTATGAAGTAGCTGTAAAAGAACTGGAGCCGAGAACCTATGTTGGTTTTAAACAAAAGGTGAGCTGGGATGCCATGGAAACTTTTTTTAATGAAAATTTGGGTAGCGTTTTTCAAAAGGTTTCAGAAGAAGGATTGCGGGTAATTGGTCAACCGTGTGCCGTCTATTATGACTGGGATGAAGCTGATCGCAGTGCCGTGATTTTAGCCTGCGCACCAGTAATGGAAGAGAATATTGAAGGCATGGATGAATTTGAGCACGATCGTATAGCCGGACGAGCGATGGTCGTAGATCACTATGGAGACTATTCATCTACCATGAATGCCCACCTCGCAATCGAAGAATACATTGAATGGCATGGAATAAAAACCAGCACAATTGCCATAGAAGAATACATCACCGGCCCTGCGGAAGAGCCG
This sequence comes from Salibacteraceae bacterium, assembly GCA_040905305.1. Lineage (GTDB taxonomy): Bacteria > Bacteroidota > Bacteroidia > Flavobacteriales_G > Salibacteraceae > SHAN690. The sequence goes on from JBBDRU010000330.1 coordinate 12,915, forward strand.
GACACAAACAAGTGGCACACACGGATTTATTATCCATTTTAGTTGAAAATGAACTAAATACATTAACGGAAGTTAACCTTATTATGTTAGTTCTTGATAGATCTCATGGTTGAAAACTCAACGATAGACCTTACATTTGCAGCTAAATCAAAATAAAGGCAGGTAAAATATTGCACCGGCCGTTAAATAGATAAAGTAGTTTTTATGAAAGTTGTAGAAGAAAATAACAATGTTTCACTTCATTACACAGGAACCCTTAACAATGGCGAGAAGTTCGATTCTTCTGAGGGTCGCGAGCCATTGACATTTGAAGTGGGTAGTGGACAAGTCATCCCTGGTTTTGACAAAGCAGTAAGAGGAATGAAAATGGAAGAGTCAAAAAAGTTTACCATTCCATCTGATGAAGCTTACGGTGATGTGAAAGAGGAATTGCTATACGAAGTGCCAAAAACTTCCATTCCGGCAGACTTAAAGCCTGAGGAAGGCCAGCGCTTGGTGTCTAACTTGGAAGACGGACGGCAAATACCTGTCACTGTGACCAAAGTAACGGAAGAGACCATTACTTTAGATGCTAATCACCCGCTTGCAGGTGAAGATTTAACCTTTGATATTAAGGTCGTTGGTATAGAGTAAGTTGACATTTGTTTAACTAAAATAGGAAAGTTTGATTAAAGCAGTTCCGCGTTTTGAAAGGCGCACAAGAAGAGAGTTTTCGCAGACTTTGCGCAAACGAGTTAATGAGTATTTCGAAAAGAAAAATGTTAAGAGAACAGGTGATTACCGCGTTGCGATAAAAGCCGTTGTAATGTTCTCGATGTTTTTCATTCCCTATGCCATTATCATTAGCAATCAGCTTGATGTGTGGCAGTATTTCTTAGCCTCCTTTGTCATGGGTATTGGCATGGCTGGTATTGGCCTTGCTGTTATGCATGATGCAAATCATGGAGCGCTGTCAAGCAAACAGTGGGTAAATGACATCATGGCTTACTCACTGAATGTGATCGGTGGTAACTCCCTTTCGTGGAAAATCCAGCATAACGTGCTTCACCATAGTTTTACCAACGTTCATGGCGTTGATGAAGATTTAGAAGGTGGACACATCATGCGATTTACGCCAAACGAACCCTGGAAAAAGCACCATAAGCTTCAGCATATTTATGCATGGATGCTTTATTCTCTGATGACATTCAGTTGGGTGTTGATCAAGGATTTCAAGCGTATTTCTAATTATCATAAATTAGGTTTGGTTGAAGCGCAGGGAACAACATTTACCAAAGCAATACTTACGGTGTTTGTCTCTAAAGTGGTTTACATTTCTTACATGCTTGTGTTGCCGCTTTATTTAGGCTACAACGTATGGCTTGTCCTTGGTGGGTTTGTGCTTATGCACCTACTTGGAGGCTTGATATTGGCTATGATTTTTCAGCCGGCTCATATCATGGATCATCACACCTTTATTGAAGGTGATAGAGAAGTGATTGAAGATACGTATGAAAGTCACCAGTTGAAAACCACCTCAAACTTTGCACCGAGCAATAAATGGCTCACATGGTATTGTGGCGGTCTGAACTATCAGGTTGAGCACCATATTTTTCCAAGCGTTTCTCATATTCACTACCCGGATATTTCCAGGATAGTGAAGGAAACTGCAGAAGAATTTGGTTTGCCATACCGCAGTGTTGATACCTGGGCAAAAGCCCTGGGTATTCATCAACGAACCATGCGTAAACTTGGACAGCCCGATTGGGCTTTATAGATTTATTAAAAGGGAACATTTGTTCCCTTTTTTTATGAAACAAAAATTCCATATCATCGATGCTTTTGTTGGCAATAATGCGAGCGGCAATGGTTGTGCCGTAGTCATGGATGTTGATTTATCCGATTCGAGAAGGTTGCATAACATAGCTCAGGAATTTAATCAACCAGCAACGGCATTTTTGCATCAAATTCAGGATAACCAATATCGAATTCGTTGGTTTGCACCTGAATCTGAGATTGATTTATGCGGTCATGGTGCTATGGCTTCCACATGGCTACTAACCCAGCACTTGAATCAATACGACAAAGTGATTTTCGAATATGGCAATAACCAAAGCCTTACCGGATATAAAAAGACAAACGGAGCAGTTAGCATTAAAGGTGAGCGTATTCAACCAACCCGGGCAGAACTGCCTGAGCATGTTATAAAAGGCTTTCATGGAAAAGCAGTTGCTTATTATACATCTGAGAACAAGCACATAGTTGTTTTTGAAAATGAAGATGAGGTGAGGAGCTTATCACCAGACTGGGATGCGCTGAGGCTTTCAAATA
>JBBDRU010000331.1:0-15168 GCA_040905305.1 Salibacteraceae bacterium
TAGAAGGAAAAGAAGTAGAAGTTTATTACAAATTGCCGTTTAGATTTACACTCAGATAAATGAGCGAAGAAAACGATAACATAGAAGAAAAAGACGAAGAGTTTTCAGATCAGGAAGATCAACAGGTTGAACTGGAAAAAGTCATTCATGTCAGTGGCATGTATAAAGAGTGGTTTCTGGATTATGCTTCGTATGTAATCTTAGAGCGTGCTGTACCGCATATTAATGATGGCTTCAAGCCGGTACACCGAAGAATTTTGCACGCCATGCGTGAAATGGATGATAGTCGTTATCACAAAGTAGCAAACATCATTGGAAGCACTATGAAGTATCACCCTCATGGTGATGCATCAATTGGTGATGCCTTGGTGCAAATCGGTCAAAAAGATTTGTTGATCGATTGCCAGGGAAACTGGGGTAATACTTTAACTGGTGATAGCGCTGCCGCTCCGCGATACATTGAAGCCCGCCTCACTAAGTTTGCTTTAGAGGTTCTGTTTAACCCGAAAACCACGGAATGGCAGCAAAGTTATGACGGTAGAAACCGGGAGCCGGTTACCTTGCCGGTTAAGTTTCCAATGCTTCTTGCATCAGGTGCTGAGGGCATTGCTGTTGGTTTGGCATGTAAAATATTCCCGCACAACTTTATCGAAATCATTGATGGTGCAATTAGTAACCTCAAGGGGAAAAAAGTCAAAATCTATCCTGATTTTATCACGGGAGGAATTGCCGATTTTTCAGAATACAACGATGGCTTAAGAGGTGGTCGTATTAAAATTCGCGCTCGCATTGGCATTGAAGATAAGAACACACTCAAAATAACAGAGATTCCATTTACCACAACCACCTCTTCTCTCATCGAATCTATTCTGAAAGCTAATGATAAAGGAAAAATAAAGATAAAGAGGGTAGAAGACAACACCGCAGAGCAGGTTGAGATTATGGTTCATCTTACCGGCAATGTTTCTCCCGATAAAACCATTGATGCGCTTTATGCATTCACCGATTGTGAAGTATCCGTTAGCCCCAATGCGGTGGTGATTGAGAAGGATAAGCCGCGTTTTATGGGGGTAAGCCAAATGCTCGCTGAAAGCGCTGAGCTGACGAAGTCTTTGCTCAAAATGGAGCTTGAAATCAAGAAAGGTGAACTTGAAGAACAATGGCACTTTGCCTCCCTTGAAAAGATTTTCATCGAAAATCGAATTTATCGTGACATTGAAGAATGCGAAACGTGGGATGAGATTATTCAAACCATTCACAAAGGATTAAAACCCTATATCAAGCATCTTATAAGAGAAGTCACCGATGAAGACGTAACGCGCCTTACCGAAATTAGGATTAAGCGGATTTCAAAATTCGACAGCTTTAAAGCTGATGACCTTATTTCCAGGTTAGAAGAAGAAATAGAGCAAGTAAAACATCACCTGGCTAACCTTACCGATTATGCCATCGACTACTTCAAAAACCTGAAAAAGAAATATGGTGAAGGACGTGAGCGCAAGACAGAGATCAGGCAAATAGAGCAGATCAATACGGCAATGGTGGCTGCCAGCAATGTAAAACTATATGTTGATCGAGCTGAAGGGTTTGTTGGTTTTGGTCTAAAGCGCTCTGCAGCAGAGTTTGTTAAAGATGCATCGGATTTGGATGATGTTATTATAATCAGAAATGACGGTGTGCTGATGGTCACCAAAATGGCCGATAAATCTTTTGTTGGTAAAGGCATTCGCTATGTAAATACATGGAAGAAAAACGATCCGAGAACCATTTACAACATGATTTACCAAGATGGTGCTGCCGGAAACATCATGGTCAAACGTTTTAATGTTACCTCGATTATTCGTGATCGTGAATACGATCTTACAAAGGGCTCTCCCAAATCAAAAGTGCTGCATCTAACTGCAAATCCAAATGGTGAGGCGGAAGTTGTGACGGTAGTTCATCGGGCTAAGGCAAAGTTGAAAAAATTGAAATTTGATTTTGATTTTGCAGATGTTGCCGTGAAAGGCCGTGGAGCTAATGGAAATATTCTCACCAAGCATGCCGTAAATAAAATTGAACTCAAAGAGAAGGGCGCATCAACGCTCGGTGCACGTAAAGTCTGGTTCGATGACAGCGTCATGCGATTGAATTACGAGGGACGTGGTCGTTTGCTCGGTTCGTTTTCAGGTGAAGACCGAATCCTGACCATTATGCAATCAGGTGATTATAGAATGACAGGCATCGACCCGACTACAAAGTTTGATCAGGATATGGTCATTATTGAAAAATGGAACCCTGAAAAACCAATTAGTGCTGTATATTTTGAACCGGAGAAAGAAAATCTGTATATCAAACGATTTCTGGCAGAAGAAAGCGATAAACAAGTTGGTTTTATTTCGGAGGCAGAAGGAGCTCGTTTGGACTTTATCTCAACCGATTGGCGACCTCAATTCAAGATCAAATATGATCAGCGCAGTGCGAATAGAGAAGATGAAGTGGTGGACGTTGAAGAGTTTATTTCTATCAAGGGGATAAAGGCTTTGGGCAACCGGTTGACAAAACATAAGGTTAAAACCATTGAGAAAATGGATCCATTGCCATATGAAGAGGATGAGGTCTCTGAAGATGAATCACATGATGAGCCGGAAGATATAGATGGCGATCAAACAGCCTCTCAAGATGATTCTTCGTCTGAAGCAGAAGAACATCAAGATGATGAACAAAAGCCAACATTCAAGGCGAAGACAGAAGTGAGACCCGACACTAAACCCGAGTCAATATCTGCTGAAAAAAAGCAGGTGGCGAAGTCGAGTGGTACAAAAAAAGAAAAATCAAGCCCATCTAATGACAAAGGAGAAGCGTCTAACGCAGAAGAGAAAGCACCTGATGATGAACCTGAGCCCAAAGCAAAGGAATCAAAAGTGGTGAAGGAAGAAAAGAATGAAAACCAGGCCGAGAAAAAAAAGCCCAATCAAGGAGATGACAATGATTCGTTTGGTGCGGGAAGTCAGATAACACTTGAGCTATAGCTTATTAAGTATATGTACAAAATTTATTTCGGGATGATGCTGTCACTTTTGGTGACGTTTGGGACGAATGCGCAACCAATAGCAAATTTCAACATGAGTTATGTTGGCTACATGCAATTCGCGGCAGAATTAAGCGATGTTTGGGGCTATGTTGATGAACAAGGAAACGAATACGCCATTGTTGGTCGCCAAAACGGTGTTTCAATTGTCGATGTTACTGACCCTTCAAACATGACAACCGTTTTTGGAATTCCTGGTTTGCAAACCACCTGGAGGGATATAAAAACCTTTGGTGATTATGCCTATGTAACTTGTGAGTGCTATAATGGTTTGTTGATCATTGACATGTCTCCTTTGCCGGAAAACACAAGTTTGAGCTATACTTTTTGGTATGGTGATACCCTGACATTTCAGAGCGCACATAATTTATTTATTGATGAGAATGGGTTCGCCTACATTTTTGGTGCAAACCTTCAAGAAGGTGGAGCGGTTATTTTAGACCTCAATGTCAACCCCATGGATCCCAAGGTTGTCGGCCTTTACAATGATCATTATTTGCACGATGGGGTAGTGAGAGGTGATACCCTTTGGGGTGCCGCAATCAATATTGGTGAAGCTCAGATGATTGACGTGTCTGACAAGGAAAATCCAATGCTCCTCACCTCCTGGAAAACGCCAAACGCGTTTACGCATAACCTGTGGTTTTCTGATGACAACCGCTTTCTTTTCACAACAGATGAGGTGAGAAATGGTGCCATTGGTGCATATGATGTTTCCAACCCGTTCAATCCAACCCGCATAGATGTGTGGATGCCGAATGACACTGGAATAATTCCTCATAACACGCATTTTATCAATGATTTTTTGGTTACTTCTCATTACACCATTGGCGTTAGCATATTGGATGTGTCGAGACCGCACAACATGGTGGAGGTTGCACGCTATGACACTTCACCAGATTATCATTATGAAGGCTTTAGCGGATGTTGGGGCGTTTATCCCTGGTTGCCTTCGGGAAACATAATCGCAACCGATATTGAAAAAGGATTGTATGTTCTCAGTTCAACCTATCCGCGAGCATGCTACCTGGAGGGAAAGGTGACCGATGAGCACACGGGTGGGCCAATATTTTTTCCTTTGATCGAGGTGTTCGAAGATGATTTAAGCACCGAAGGAAGCATTGTAGGGGACTACGCTATGGGAACACTTAATGCTGGCACTTACACCGTAAAGGTTTCGGCAGATGGATACTATGATAAGATCATAGAAAATGTGGTTTTGAATAATGGTGAACTCACACAACTGGATGTAGAATTAAGCAACTGGCCAACCGGACTTGAGGGTACCACAGCGGAAAACGAACTGACCGTTTTTCCAAATCCTGCTCGCGATGCGATAACCGTTGTGGCCAAATCTTCCATTCTGTCGAGTGCATTGCGTGGGTTGGATGGAAGGTTGATTGGATTGAATGCTACTCCTTTGCATCACAACACCTGTCAACTCGATGTAAGCAATGTGGCAGCGGGTTTATACACGCTTGAATTAATTACGGAGAGGGGTGTGGTGAGTAAACCGCTTTCAGTAGTAAACTGAGCAGGATTACTGATTTGAGCTTAAAAGTTTTTCAAGCTGCAAACGCAAATAATTGACTTCACCTTCTAAATGTGAAATACGATTCTCATAGAGTTCACGCTCTTTGGGATTCGAATAGTGATGGTTGATTCCCGTATAATGTAAGTCATGACATTGTTCGAATATGAACTTCTCATCAAACCCTAAAGCTTTCATTGGATCAACTTCCAAAATGCCGCAAATTTTTTCGAATCGCTCAAAAGTGAGCTGGGTTTCACCGCTTTCAATGTTTCCATAAGCACGTGTAGATAGGTTCAGTTCAGCAGCCACGTAATCTTGCGAAAACCCTTTCATGGTGCGCAGTTGGCGAATTTTTGTATGTGCGTCAAGCATGGTTTTCTTAGAATTTAACTTCAATATTACGAAGAAATACTTCAGAAATTGGCAGTGTATTTTCTTGGCTGGTTATGCGCGATGGCCTAATGTTGCCATATCAATTCGCTGCTACGGGGAATAACCAGCGGATACAAACCTTTATTTAAACCTATTGACAAATGAAAAATAAGAACATTTATTTAACAACAGCAGCCGCTTTAATTTCAGCGGCACTTTTCGGTCAGTCACCTTTTATACCGGATGATTTCGCAGACGAGCCATCACAAACGGCACATACGTTTTGGGAATCACACGGGCAAATCCTCGATTCGGAAGGAATTCCTGTTGAAGACCTCCGATATTATACCATCGGCACAGGGCCGAAACTATTTGTCTTTGACGACAAAGTCTCCTTTGCGCATTATTATTCTGACACTACACTGGCCGAGGATACGGCCTGGCGCATTGACTTGCAGTTTGTGTGTAACCCGGATGAATATCCTGACCCTGACGAAGTAGGCGAAAGCGAGCCTGCACACTGCGGTATATTGAGTGCGCACGAAAAAGAATCGGCCTATCTAAATTATTATTTACCCCACACCGGGCCCGGTTTAGAAAACGTTGAAGGATATCACCGCGTGGTGTATGAAGATGTATGGCCTTATACGGACTTCCATCTTTATAGCAATCGCATCAGCCTCAAGGTATATATTGTGGTGCGGCCGGGCGGAGATCCTGATGATATTTTGCTGAAATTCTCGGGGCAGGATCAAATAACCACACCGTTTCCCAATGAAGTGCGCATGCACTTGTCCAACAAAAGCATGAGCCTACCTCAAGCCTTTGCCTGGCAAGACGTGAGCGGAACTCCCACAGCACTTGGATGGTTGCCCACATGGAATTTGGTCGGGCAAAATAATGACATGGTGAACATGACAACAGGCTCATATAATACATCCGAACCACTGATTATTCAAATTGGCGGTGACCCGGGAGATCAGGGGCTAGAAACAGATGACCCCAACGACAATATTCATTGGAGCACGTATTATGGTGATAATAAAAGCGATAATGGAAGCGCAGTCGATACCGACCCACAGGGTCGATTTTTGGTTAGCGGTACAACTTCCAGCGCAGAGTTCCCTCTACAAAACGGTCAGTCAACATATGAAGCTCAATTGGCTGATGTGTTTGTGACTCGTTTCAATCAAGGAACCAAGAGCATGTTGTGGTCAAGCTTCTGCGGTGGCACAGGAAATGATGTAAGCTATGACCTAGACCATAATGACAATGGGAAAATATATGTAGTGGGTGAAACCTCGAGTGAAACTATGGTTCCACCTACGCCTTTCGTGAATGAGGGGAATTACCAACAGACAAGTCATGGTGATCCCTATGACGGTTTTCTATTGCGATTTAACAATAATGGCTTTTTGAAATGGGTAACTCACTTTGGCGGTGAAGGAGAAGAACGTATTTATTCTGTTGTAGGCGATGCAGATCACGTTTATATCACAGGCACTACATCTTCAAGCGGAAGTCAAACGTGTGCTGTGGCCAGTGGAAATGAGCTTTCATTGTGTGATGGTGGTGGTTCAGCCTATTTTCAAAGCACCTTTGGGGGCGGAGGTAATGATGCGTTTTTCGCCCAATTTAATAATGCCGGTGATTTGACCCACAGCTCATATATTGGGGGAAACGGATACGATGTCGCTTTTAGTATAGGCCTATCACACGATGAAAAGTTAGTGATCACAGGTCGGACAAATAGTGGAAATGTTCCTTCCAATGTTTCGTCACCATGCGGTGTGCCAGGTTCGGGTGAATTTCCGCTCTGTGACTATGGAAATGGAGCTTATTTTCAAGATGACAATCCAACAGGTTTTATTTTAAGGTTTAATGATAACTTAGAAACCGAATGGGGTACGTTCTTTGGATACCAGAGTAGCATAGGTGATTTTGATTTTAACTCTTCAAATGATTTGATTATTGTAGGTTCCGTTAATCTTGGAAATGCGACAACAAACACGTGTAATGCACCGACAACAAATTCATTTCCAGTTTGTGCCACAGCACTTGAGTATTCTGAAACCTATGCCGGTGATAGCATTGGAAGGAAGAATTTTTTTATTGCACGATTTACAGAGGATGGCCATTTATCATGGTCAACACCGTATGGTGAATGGAGTAATGTAAAGGCATCTGCTGTATCTGTTGATGATGATGACAACATTTATGTGCTGGGCGATTTGTTAAATGACCCAAGCTTTCCGCCCAATGGAAATTTTCCCGGACTTTATTTCCCGGGATATTACCAGCAGTGGGGGGTTGGAAATCATGACTCTTTAGATCGGGATTTAATGATTGTTGCCTTTGATGATAGCAATGAACGCCAATGGGCTACACTTCTGGGTGGGGAACAAGCTTCAGGCCCGAATGCCTGGCAGAGAAATGAGTACAGCCAAGATATTGTTGCAGCAGGCAATGAAGAAATAATTATTACCGGCTCAACACCTTCATTAGACTATTACTTGGCTTGTCCTCCTACCAGTTTTTGTCAACTGGCATTGAGTGATTTAAGCCAAGATGGCTTTGTAACTGCACTCAATATTGAGTGGCTTGTTACCGAAATTGAAGAGGCACGGGCACATCATCAAGAAATACTGATCTATCCCAACCCTGCCGGTGACATGCTATCTGTTCAGCTAGGCAACGATGCAAGTGATGTAGAACTTTCAGTATTAGCTTTGGACGGTCGATTAATTTGGAACTCTTCCAATATAATTAGCAATGGAGCGGTGCAAATTCCAACCCATTACCTTGCCCCAGGCGTCTACATTCTTAAAGTAAATCAATCAGGAAAGATTCATACTGCTAAGTTTGTAAAACAGTGACCTGCAAAATTGAAAAAAAAGCAAGAATATGCCTGATTGTGATAGGCATATTCTTGCTCTCAACATCTTCGATTGCTCAACTCAATTGGGAAAGGTTTGAAACAAAGCTCAATGGCTCTATAATGAATTTTTATAATGATATTTTGAATGATGTATTGTATTCATGTGGTCATTTTGGATCTATTAATGAGCTCCAAACACCAGGTGTTCTAGTATATGATGAGGGGGGGTGGGACAGGCTTAGTGAAACTGTATCTGCTGTAGGTCAGGTACAGGATATTATAGTATTTCACGATTCTGTTTTTATTGGAGGTTCCCAATTGGGATCTTTGAAGAAATGGAATGGTACAAATTGGGTACTAGTTGGCGGCAAAGAGATAAATGGTCAAATAGTCGATTTAGAAATTATTGATCATGAACTATGGGTTGCGGGCTATTTTGATTCAATTGGAAACCAGCAAACGAATGGATTAGCGCGTTGGAACGGGGAAGAATGGAAAACCGCCTATGACCTGCCAACAATTGATCCGTGGGGTAACCCCAATAGAATCAGTGCTGTTATTGAATACAAGGGAGAAATATACATTGGAGGCAATTTCAACAACGCTGAAACCGGAATGGATGAGATTGCAAAATGGAACGGCACTGAGTGGACAGATGTAGGCGGTGGTATTAAACCGCACACATTTTCATTCGTCAACAACTTTATAGAATATCATGGAGATTTATATGTTTTGGGGAGATTCTTATCCGATGCCGGAAACGCAGACAACAACATCATGCGTTGGAATGGTGAAGAATGGTTGCCATGTGGCGGTGGTTTGATGAGCAGTGCCGGTTATGCAACTGTGTTTGAAGACAAACTGTGGGTTACGGGGCAAATGTCCTCTGCAGCAGGAATGCCTGCCGATGGTTTAGCCGTGTGGGATGGTGAAGAGTGGTGTGTTCCGGGCAATGAATTCAGCAGTTGGCCGGGGCCTTTGGCCGTGTACAATGATTCCTTGTTCATTGGTGGTGGGTTCCAAACCATAGATGGAGACAGTTTTTCTTACCTCGCCAAGTGGACAGGAGAAGGCGAATTTGACACGTGCGGTGTGCAATGGCCAAATGGCTCAACCGAGTTAGGAAGCAACGATGATGAAGTGCTGGTTTATCCCAATCCGGCAACAGACCAGCTCACCGTTCAACTTCCTGAAAGGGCACAACAAACCGCAGGGCTAAACATCTATGCCGTGGACGGTAGATGCGTGGTACAATCAATAATCGTTTCCAGTAAAGATAAAGTGCAGCTTGATATTTCCGCACTATCAAAAGGCATGTATGTGCTTGTTGTGCACTCAGGCAGCGAAACGTTCACCGCGCGGTTTGTGAAGCAGTGAAGTTGTGTACATTCTAGCATATCTGATAACACAAAATAAAGGTATTACAGTCCGACTCTGGTTATCCATTAGGCACACCAAAAACTCTGTTAACTTTTCGTTTGGGCATTGGTTATTTCTTTGGTAAAGGTTTGGAGTGATGAGTTAGACTGCGAGCCATATCTGATCTGAATTGAAATATGAGTATGTCAATATAAGTGATGAGTTTGCATTGGATACGAGTATCTTTTTAAGCCAACATTACTTACCTAATTTTGCCCGATGGAAATTACGCTTTTGGGAGTGTTGGATATTTTAGGAACGCTGGCCTTTGCTATTTCGGGAGCAACCCTGGCCATAAAAAAACGCTTTGACTTGTTTGGCGTTTTTGTTCTGGCGTTTGTTACAGCCGTGGGCGGGGGCACCATAAGGGATTTGATCATCGGCAATACCCCGGTGGAGTGGATGGCAAACAACACCTTGATAATTACCGTTGTTGTTGGGGCATTCGCTGCATTATTGCTGAATCCATATATGGATAAGCTCAACTACTTTGTTTATCTTTTTGATGCTGCGGGTTTAGGTCTTTTCACCATGGCAGGAATTCAAAAAGGCCTTGATTATGATCTCAACATTTTTGTTTGCATCTCTCTTGGAACCATCACTGCCACCTTTGGTGGGTTGATTCGTGATTTATTATCAGGAGATCAACCCATGTTATTGACCAGAAAAGAAATTTATGCACTCGCAGGGGCAACTGGCGGTTTAATTTATTTCGGTTTGAGGTTAATCGATGTGCCCGAGGGCGTTAATGTTCCGCTAACCATTGTCTTGATTTTCTTAATAAGGCATGTGACCTACAGGTTCGGTATAAAGCTGCCAACGTATGAAGAAGGAAGAGGATGGCGAGTGAGAGATTAAGTCTTTTTATGAGTTTACTGTGATCTTTTGGGTAATGCTTCGCAAAAATGTGCGTCTTTAGTGTTCAAGAATCAATAAACTAAATACACATCATGAAACGCTTATTTTTATCCTTATTCATAGCATCGGCTTCCATTATGGTTGCGGATGCTCAAGAAAAGCCGAAGAGTCCTGCTCAATCCACTTCAGCAACCATAGACGGTGTGAATGTTACCATCACTTATAACGCGCCTTCCGTTCGCGGACGCGAAATTTGGGGTAAGCTTGTCCCTTTTAATGAAGTATGGCGCACGGGAGCCAACGAAGCCACCACCATCTCGTTTGACAAAGATGTAATGATCGAAGGTCAGGCGCTTCCATCGGGATCTTACGCGTTATTTACCATTCCGGGAGAAGATGAGTGGACTTATATTTTTAATTCAGAACCGAAACAATGGGGTGCCTACAAGTACGACCAATCCAAGGATGCGTTAAGGGTAAAGGCAACACCTAAAACCAGAGCTATGCAGGAGCAAATGGCGTTTGTTATAGAAGACAACAAGGTTATGCTGCATTGGGAAAAACTAGGAGTGCATTTTTCCGTTAAAGGAATGTGATTAACAATCACCAGGATAAACGATTATAAAGTCAGCTAATCTGCTGGCTTTTTTTATTTCAAACTTATTTATTGTTGCTCATAGCGCTTTCCTGCTCCTTATAAAGTTTCCACACCCGCAGCCATTCGGTATCTTTTGTGGGCTCATCGTTTTTGAAATAATAATGACCGCCCCATGTATGGCTAACCTTCTTGTAGGTCACCAATTCTCGTTTTTCAATGATGCGCAAACGTTCAATGCTCCTTCCTTCTACATTTTCTTTGAAATAGAGTATCGGTGCTTCGGTAGGGCTGGTGCTTAATCCCGTGCCATTTTCTCTATTCAAAATCGCCTCTATGCGCTTAAGCCGATTATCAATCCACTGTCTATTCGCGAATAAATCAAAGTTTTCAGAAATGAGTTTTAGGGCTTCTTTTTTATTTCCTTGATCGATTTGTTCCCAGAATGCTTTTAGATGCGATTTCATTTGTTGATTATCTCTATAATACTCGGTCATAGGTTGCAGTAATAATGCGATCTCATCCTTGGTGTCTTGTGCATTGAGCTGTACACCGGGGTTTATTTCTGATGGCGTTTTTACAGCCTCCGTTCGGTCGATGATCAAATAAATATCTTCCAACAGCTGGCCGGTCCATTTTGGATCCAGATATGCGATAATGGTTGAGTGATAGGCGGATTTTGCTGCGTCAAATGATTCCATAATTACTAATTGCCGGCAATCATTTAATTTACCTTCTAAAGTCAATTGTTCATCCCTTCTTTTATATACGGATGACATCAAAAACGATAGCATTTGATCAATTTTGTTGGCAGCGCCATGTGGCGTGTAAGACTCCTGAAGCTCAAAACTGCTGTTTCTTTTGGTGTTTTCAGGTTGGTAGTTTTCATCAAGTCCCGCAGGTCTTGATCCGTTCGAAAAGGATCGATTTGCCTTTTTCAATTCTAGTTCTACTTTTTCAGAAACAACCGTGTAATTTGAGTTCTGCCAAACCATCCTTAAGGCTTCATCATAGGCTTTTTTTGCCTCTTCGTAGTTTCCCGCATGAACGAAGCTTTTGGCAATATTGATCTGGTCTTTATAAGGTCTTGCTTCACCGCTTTCCATAGCCTCTATCGTTGTTTTGGAAAGATGTTGATCAATGTTTCTCACAACAACCAAAGGGCTTATTTGGGTGAACTCAATTGACTTTTTTTCGCTTGTTATATCTTTTGGTTGGCTTATCAGCGTTCCCAACAAGCAAAGCATTGAAACAAATAGGGTTAGAAGATATCTCACGCTGCGAAAATAGAATACTTAATAATGCTCTAAGCAATGATTTTGCTTGTGTTATTTTTGAACGATGAAGCGTAATTTGTTAACTGTGATGTTGTGTGGTTTGTTTGCTTTTTCTCAAGCACAGTCGCCTTTGAATTTTTCCTATCAAATGGACGCTAGAATTTATAAGGGCAATGACTCGCTCTATTTTATGGCACATGCTTATCCTGTTTTTCATGATCATAGGTCAGATAGCCTGAAGCGTTCTATGGCACAGCTTTTTGAACCGCCTTCAGACCTTTGGGGAAAGATGGATCGAAAAAATACTGAAGTAGTAAGTCGGTTTGATGCGCTGGAAATGAAAGATTTAATGGCTGATGAACAAATTTTTTCCATGTTATGTTCCCGTATTGGACTGACCAAAAAGAATCTTCGTGACACAGCTTTCATGTCTGACATCATTATCGATGTTGTTTCTTTTCCTGATCATCAACTATCTACGTTTAACCACCACAACATGCGCTTTATGAAGGGAAATATTGTTGACAAACCTCAGGAGACACATCGCTTTTATGCCGGAGACTGGGAACTCGCCAGGCATCTTCAACTGGGTGATTTGGCTGGCAAGAAGGCCATAAAGTGCCTCGAAAAATCCATCGAACATGCCAGCTTCGAAAATCAGCGATGTGGTGAAGAAAGCTTGAAAGAGAAATGGACGGCTCAGTTAAGTTGCGAAACGCCTATTGGAGCAATGGACTCTATTGGTTGGCATTTCTATCCCAATCCAGAAAATTTAGGTTGTTCCACACCATTAAATAGATTAGTGAAAGCAAGCATAAAGTATGAGTGCTTTGAAGACGACAAACCATGTAAAGATTAAATTGCAGTCATGTTTCCAAAACTGTTTGAAATAGGCGATTTTACCATTTATTCTTATGGCTTCTTTATTGTTTTAGGAGCCACATTAGCCTATTTTCATATGGCCAAGGAGGCGAAAAGATTATACGGAATCGATTCCGAAAAAATAAGCACGCTTCTGCTTTGGATTATCGCTATGGCCTTTATAGGAGGTAAAGTGCTTTTTTATTTAGAAGACCCAGGCTATTATGTGTCAAACCCAAGTGCTATGTGGGATGATTTGGGCAACGGATTTGTGTTTTTCGGATCACTGCTTTTTGGTGTTCCGGTAGTAATTTGGTTCTTCAAGAAAAATAACTGGAATGTATGGGGAATGCTTGATATTACTGCTTTCTCCGTGCTGATAGTGCATGCTTTTGGTCGTTTAGGTTGTTTTTTGGCAGGATGTTGCCATGGAAATCATACCGACTCATGGCTTGGGGTGGTTTATACTGATCCGGCATGCCAGGCAGAATTACTAAATACACCATTGCATCCTACCCAACTCTATGCCGTGGTGCTTCTCGCTTCTATATTCTTTCTTCTTAAATGGATTCAGAAAAATAAAAAAATCTTTGACGGACAGCTCTTTTTGATCTACGTTATTTTGTATTCCCTGGGACGTGGAGTGATTGAAGAATTCAGAGGGGACGAGGCGCGTGGTTATATTTTTGATGGCTGGTTCAGCCACTCCCAGCTTATATCATCCTTCTTGATCATTATTGCACTGGTTTTTTATTCAAGACGATTGACTGCAATAAAGAAGACAAACAGTTAATCATCACTATGAAAAAAATAGTTAGCTGGCTTTACAGGCAATCGATATTCTTTTTAGCCAGCAACAACATGTTGGTTTACAGGTGGTATTTGTCGCTGTATCGACCAACTGATGATCCCTTAGCGGTTTTTTTTGATCGCTTTTCGAAATCGAAGAACGATTTTTTTGTTGTTCAGGTTGGTGCCAATGATGGCATCACGCATGACCCGATTCATAAATTCATAAAGCGTGATCACTGGAGAGGAATTTTGCTGGAACCACAAACATGGGTTTTTGAGCGGTTTACAAAAAAAATGTATCAAAAAGATGAGGGAATCAACGTGATCAATGCGGCTATAGGTCATGAGGATGGCGAGGCCTCGATGTATAAATTATCGTTTAGCAATGATCGATGGGCTAGTGGTTTAACGCGTTTTAATCGTTCCTTGCTTCAAAAATTGATAGATGATGGCCGGCTTGATAAGCGAATAAGACGAAACAATATAAAGTTACCTTCAAATCCAGATGACTGGATTGAAGAAGTTAAGGTTCGCGTGCGCAGCTTTTCATCATTACTTCTAGAGTTAAACGTTGGCCATATCGATCTATTAATGATCGATACGGAAGGTTTTGATGCCGAAGTGATTAAAATGCTTGATCTTGATGAGTATCTGCCAACGGTTATTGTGTTTGAAGACATGCACTTGAGTAAAGAGGATTATTCTGAATGTGTCAGTCGTCTGCATTCGTTCCGATATCAAACCCATCGCTGCGGTCCAAACACAATCGCCTGGCAGCAAGAAGCTGATGCTTTTGTTCCATGGAAAACTAAGAATTAAGGCGGTTTCTCACTGCTTAAATCGTAAACTTGTTGCTTCAAAATTTAATTGAATATTATACTTATGAGTGACGCAGTAAGATCGTTAGAACCCAAAGTTTTATGGAACCATTTTGCAGACCTAAATGAAGTTCCTCGTCCATCTAAAAAAGAAGAGCGCGTTATAGCTTTTATGAAAGAATTTGGAGAAAAGCTCAATCTTGAAACCATCGAGGATGCTGTGGGTAATGTGATCATTAAAAAGCCAGCAACCACAGGTATGGAGGATCGAAAAACGATTGTGCTGCAAAGCCATTTGGATATGGTTCATCAAAAAAACGCAGCTACCAACTTTGATTTTGATCGTGAAGGTATAAAGATGTATGTTGATGGAGATTGGGTTCGTGCGGAAGGAACAACACTGGGTGCAGACAATGGGGTTGGTGTTGCGGCTATCATGGCCTTGCTTTCGTCCAAAGATATATCGCATCCAAAACTGGAAGCCCTCTTCACTATAGATGAAGAAACGGGAATGACGGGAGCAATGGGCTTAAAAGGCGGATTGCTTAAGGCAGATATTATGCTAAACCTAGATACTGAAGATGATGATGAGTTGACCATCGGCTGTGCTGGCGGAATTGATGTCACGGCTTCTGGTTTGTATGTTGAGGTTGATGCTCCTAATAATGCCAATTACTATAAGCTAACCGTCAAT
>JBBDRU010000332.1:0-2464 GCA_040905305.1 Salibacteraceae bacterium
TTTGTTTCTCACAATCTAACGATCCTGCGGGTAATTGGAATGTTTATGAGCTTCCAGGCAATCCACTAAACAATTCCTCGTGGTTTGATTATCCACATATCGGTATTTCTGAAAATGATCTTTTTATTACAGGAAACCTATTTTCTAATTCGGGTCAATTCAATCAATCCATCGTTTTTCAGATGGACAAATCTGCAGGATATGCTGGGTTTTCCAATGTTCCACTAAACACCTATAACAATATTCCCGGGGGCTCTATCGGTTCGTTTTCCCTGGTTCCGGTGGGTTATGGACAGAACGGTGAATATGGTCAGGGCATTTATTTGGTTAGGTCACGTTCAGGATGAAGTAATCGTTTAAACCTCTATGAAGTTACTGGTGGTGTTTTATCAACCCCTTCATTAAATTATATTTCCAGCGTTAATGTTCAGAATTATGATGTTCCTGCCGATGCTCCTCAACCGGTTAATAGCCAAAACTTAAACACCAACGATTGCAGAATGCAACATGCGTTTTATCTGGATGGTATTATTCACGCTATTCATCATGGAAACTACTCATCCGGTTACTCAGGTTTGATTTATTACCGTATTCCGGCAGCTAATCCTTCAGCAGTTCAAAGTTCTCGCTTTGGAGAGGTTGGGACAGACATGGCGTTTCCTGCTATGGCATCCTTTGGACTACAAACCAATGATCGAAATGTTATGATCAGTTATCTGAGTGTTGCTTCCAATACTTTCCCCGAAATGCGTGTCGTAAATTGTGATAACAATATGAACTGGTCTGAGTCTGTTTTACTTCGCTCGGGACTTGGATATATCGACACCTGGATTAACTCAGGAAGCGAGCGATGGGGAGACTATTCTACCATGCAACGTAAGCACAATGCTCAGAGTCCAACGGTTTGGGCCTCAGGTTGCTATGGAGCTTCTAACAACCGCTGGAGATCATGGGTCTCTGAAATAACGGGAGAGTATGTTCCACCACCTCTTCCTGAAGCTGACTTTGTTTCAGACGTGCAGGAAGGTTACCAAACGTTGCTTGTCAATTTTTATGACAGTACCATCAATGATCCAACTTCCTGGTCATGGACTTTTGAAGGAGGTAACCCAAGTTTTTCTTCTAATCAAAATCCATTGGTTGGATATAGCGATACTGGCTATTTTGGTGTTACATTGATCGCCTCCAATCAATTTGGGGTTGATACCGTTTCTAAGGAAGATTTCATCCATGTTTTGAGCACAGACACAGCGCCTATTATTCCTGAAGGTATCAGGGTTAAGAAAGCACGAAAAGTGGAAATGGATGTGTTTCCGAACCCTGTATTAGACTATGAATTGGTAAATATTATCATAGATAATCCCGAATGGTCAGACATGGATATCTCCATCATCGATATTCAAGGTCGCGAAGTGCGAAAAATGTATAATGATCGCATGAAACCTGGAGTGCACAAACTCACCTTTAACAAATTAGCCATGTCCGCAGGAACCTATATTGTGCAGGTGCGCAGAAATGGAGAAATCGTACAACATGAAAAAGTTATTGTTCAGTAGCGTATTGGCCATCATTTTGATGGCGGCCTCTTGTGGGGATGAAAATGCAAGTGAAAAAACAGAAAATCCTGAAGCACAAATGGTGAAAGCATCTTCAAAAACCGCTGCGACCATGAATTCTGGTGCTGTTCAAAAAGCTTCTTCTGATGATGGAAAGAATCAAGAGGATACTCTCCGGGCGGTTGAAAAGCATGAAGCTCCCGTTCATGGTTCTCCAGAGCAGAAGGAAATCGATAGTATAAAAGCGAGTTATCCAAAAAAACGTTAGTTACTCTGGCCGTTTTAGTGGGTCAGATGGATATTTCGCCATGCTGCAAGGAAGTGATTTTTCCTCCTTTTTGGATGAACTTGCATGGTTCCGAAGAAATGAGTTTGGTAATCCCTGCTTCGATTTTAATGGCACAGCCTTCTGGAAGGCACACAGTAGGCACATCGTTGATCGCGGCATATTCCATTAGACGTTGCAAACGACTCTCTCCACCATGTCCGGTCAAGGTTTGTTCTGTATAGTGAGGATTGATCTGATAGTTCACTAAGTTTAAGGCATTAAAATTATTTGGCTCAGCGATGGGCATGTCATTGGTGGTTTTTATGGTAGGACATGCGATGTTTGAGCCTGCGCTCCATCCGATATAAGGAATGTTTTCCTTGACACGATGTTGTATGACTTCAATCAAGTCGTTGTTTTGCAATAGCATGAGCAATTGAAACGTGTTGCCGCCTCCAATAATGATCGCCTCGGCATTTAGCACCGCTTCTTTTGAGTTAGTGTAGTGGTGAATACTTTTAACTTCTACAAAAGCACCCAATGCTTTTTGCACTTTTGCCTCATATTCATCATAACTAAACCCAACTGCTGCATAAGGAATGAATAATGCCGTACTTTGGTTTTTAATAAAGCGTTTAAT
>JBBDRU010000333.1:0-2453 GCA_040905305.1 Salibacteraceae bacterium
CGATGGATCGGATTTTCGGTTTTGGGTTAAAACATGAAGACGATTTTCATCACACTCACCTCGGCTGGATGAAGCCGCCAAATAAATTATAGATCATGGATTAATTCTCTGATCAATCCCTAAACCAAATAATGCGAAGTCGTATTTAACCGGGTCTGCCTGGTCAAATTTGCGCAGGGCAGAAGTGAGCTCTTCTACGGCTTTCCAATCGTCTTGTTTTCTTTTCAATAAACCAAGTCTTCTGCCAACAGTACCGGTGTGAACATCCAACGGCATCATCAACTCTTCAGGGTTTATATTTTTCCAAATGCCAAAATCCACTCCTTCTTTCGGGCTGCGAACCATCCATCTCAGATACATATTCAATCGTTTGGCAGACGATCCTTTTTCTGGATTACTAACATGTTTTCTGGTGCGCGTCAAATGCTCTAATTCAAAAAAAAGTTGATGGAAATGCATTAACCTCTCTTTTATACCGATACCGCTTTTTGGGATAAACGCGGTTTCAAGCCCACCTTTTTTAAGGTAGAGGTGTTGCAGGGCTTCAAAGAAGTACATCGCATCTACTGCATTAAAGGTTCTGTGCACAAAGCTTGCAAGCCTTTTGCGATCAGAAGCCTTGTGATGCACGATAAAGTCATGCGGAGCACCGTCCATCATTATTATCAACTTTTTTGCGTTATTGATGATAGTAATGCGTTGTCCCCATGCGATTGTTGCTGCTAAAAACCCTGCTATTTCAATATCTTCTTTCCCAGAAAACCGATGAGGGATTTGAATGGGGTCATTCGGTATAAAGTCAGGTCGGGCATAGCGCTCATAAGCCAGATCAAGTTGGTCTTTTATATCCTTCTGAGGCTTGTTTAGCATGAAAGTGGTAAGCTAGAGGATTCCATCAATGATCTCGAGTTTGCGGTCGGCCATATTAGCGAGTTCCTTATTGTGGGTCACAATCACAAAGGTTTGACCAAATTGATCACGCAAATCAAAAAACAAACGATGCAAATCGTCTGCGTTTTTTGAATCGAGGTTTCCGGAAGGTTCGTCAGCAAACACAACACCCGGGTTATTGACAAGGGAACGCGCTACTGCCACACGTTGTTGCTCACCACCGCTTAACTCAGAAGGTTTGTGTGTCATGCGTTGATCAACTTTCAGAAACGCCAGCAATTCTTTCGCCCTGGCTTCGGCTTGCTTTTTAGATTTACCTGCGATAAAGGCTGGTAAACAAACATTTTCCAATGCGGTAAACTCAGGCAATAGTTGGTGAAATTGAAAAATAAAACCGATTTGTTTGTTCCTGAAGTCACTGAGGGCTTTATCACTGAGCTTGAATACTTCGGTGTTGGCAACACGTACCGTGCCCTCGTCAGGCCGGTCAAGGGTTCCCAGGATCTGCAACAACGTGGTTTTTCCGGCACCTGAAGCTCCAACAATACTAACAACTTCACGCTCCTCAATAGAGAGGTTTATGCCTTTGAGTACTTCGAGTTGCCCGTATTTTTTTTTGAGGTTTTGTGCTTCTATTATTGACATGCGGGCGAAATTACAATTTGCAGCATTAGAAGCTACGATGAATGTACATTTGACCAACCAATGAATGGTTTATTCAAATACGCAGTAGGTTTTACATTGCTCATAGGATTAGTTATTCAACTATTTGAGTTAAACTATCACAAGAATGATAATCACATAAGGGGTGATGGATTAGCTTATTACAGCTATATACCTGCGCTAATTATTCATCATGATATAAAGGGAGGCTTCTATGAAAACTTGAATGAAGAGGGGCGTTCGCGCTATTGGTTTTATAAAGGGAAGGATGGAGCATACCTTCCTAAAATGACCATGGGGTTGGCTTATTTTTGGGCTCCCGGGGTGTTTGCTGCTCACCATATTGCAGGTTGGTTTGGCTATGAACAGAACGGCTGGAGCGCTCCGTATCAATGGAGCATTGTCTTCACCGCCTGGATGTTAGTACTTGTTGGCTGTTGGGGGTTGTTTCAAGTACTTCAGAAACGGTTTTCAAAACTGATCAGTTTTTTAACCTTAATGCTGCTGATATTCGCTACTAATTTGTTGCATTACGCAGCATCTGAAGTAAGTATGTCGCATGTTTATAGCTTTTCATTGTTGGCTTTATTGCTTTATATGAATGATAAATGGCGTGAAGCTTTTCGATGGAAACATTTGTTCGTGGCCGCATTTCTTTTGGGTTGGATCACCCTCATCAGACCGACCAATCTGATCGTGGCTTTTATTTTTATCACCCCATTCATCTTTGACGTTTCTAAACTAAAAACCGTGTGGAACCCAAGATTGTTATTGGTGCTTGGCTGTTTTCTACTTCCTGTAATTCCCCAGTTATTATATTGGAAGCTTACAACCGACTCATGGATTTACTATTCCTATGCCAATGAAGCTTTCTATTGGTTAAAACCACACATTTTTGA
>JBBDRU010000334.1:0-2443 GCA_040905305.1 Salibacteraceae bacterium
ATGACCGGGCAGCCCGCAGCCTTGGCTTCTATAATGGCATGTCCGAAGTTTTCGTTATGAGTAGGTAAAACAAAGAATCCGCTTTTCTCAAAAACTACTCTAAGTTCATCTGGAGGAATTGCTCCATGCAAAACAATCCGCTCTGTTTTGATCAAAGATCTGCATACATCGATATAATCAATATCATCTGCCTCTCCATAAATATTAAGAAAACTATCAGAAGCTATGCGTTCAAAACGTTCAATTAGCCATAAAAGATTTTTCTTAGGCGATATTCGTGAAGCAAATATGAAGGCATTCTCCAAATCAAATTTCGGTTTTTCCGATTCAATAACTTGGACTGGAATATTTTTAACCTCTAAAATTTCAACTTTTTGACCTAGTGCCTTCTTTATGGACAAACTTTCAAATCTATCCGTAGCATGAAATCGAATTCTGTTTTGAATACCTATTATTTTAAAACCCCAAATAAACAATTGCTTCTTTACTTTCTTAAATTTCAGGGCACCTTCGCCTAGCATTCCTCTTGGAGCCAGAACAACCTTAGTCAATTGATTATACCTAAGTGCTATCATCAAAGGATAAATAGCAAATGGAAATGAAAAGAAACTGTTCAAGTAAATGATATCAAATTTCTCGGATGCTATCGATTTTCTAATTTGCTTTTTTTCTTCAGACTTTGTTGCATAAAAAATCTTGACTCCATCACAACTTCGCCAATCATTTAGAATAACATTACTAAAGGGCTTCTCATCCATCAAATCTCTGTCACTTGTAAGTATGTTGATACTCAACTTCGTCTTCAATAATTCAGAAAGATTATATACAGATCGTATGGGACCACCAGCTTTGAAGCCAGGCACATACCAATCGGTCAATATCAGAACTTTGGGCTTATTCAATATCGTTTTGTTTCATCCAGTCGGCAAGGGTGATCAACGGCCACACGCGTGACCAGGTCACCTCCGGATCATCGTTCAAAAATCGCTTCCACAGGTTCATCACCGCCTTCTCATCAAAGTAAGCACTCGATGCCAACCATTGCAATGAAGCTTCTGAAAACGCTTTGAGTTCATGCTTCAACCAATGCTCCCAGGGAAGCACAAATCCCATTTTTTTCCGGTCGATGATGGATGACGGCAGCAGGTCTTTAAAACTCTCGGTAAGCAGTTGTTTGGGTGTATTGGGATATTTTACAGGATCACCGACATGCATTACATACTCCACGAGTTCATGATCAAGAAATGGCACCCGAACCTCTAAAGCATGCGCCATCGACATTTGATCAGTGTCGCGCAACAACACATTTTGCATATAAGTCTGCATCTCAGCGATGCTGATACGACTCAATGTTGGCAAGGCTGAAAAATCATGGTAGGTTCCCAGATCGATGATAACCTCCTCCACACGATTTGCCGGCAGGGATGGTTTTGCGAGAAGCTCAGCAACCTGATCATCAAGCAACACTTTTCTAAAAATGGGGTAAAGGTGTTGTAGGTCAAAGTAATCTGCTATGATCACCTCTTTGGTCTTAGATGAAGGAAAACCGGGCTTCCATTTTTTAAGCAAATCACCCGCTATGGAACGCAATGCTTTTGGAAAACTCAGCGCCCAGTGGCGCTCAGCGATATAAGGAATTCGGGTAAACACATCATATCCTGCAAACAGTTCGTCACCACCAAGCCCTGACAAAGCCATGGAAATGCCCTGTTTTTTCGTTTGGGCCGATACAATCCAGGTATTGGGCCCATCTCCAGACGGATGGTCGATAGCTCTTAATGCATCTGGCAATTGTTCAACAAAATCAGCAGGTTTTAAATTTATTTCATGGTGTTTGGTATTGAATCGCTGAGCGATTTCCCTTGCATAAACAGCCTCGCTGAATTCAGACTCATCAAATGAAACGTTAAACGTGTCAATGGTTTTTCCTAAACGTTCGGATATAATGCCAACTATCAGGCTTGAATCTATGCCGCCAGAAAGAAACGCACCGAAAGGGACGTCAGCAATCAACCGTTTCTCAACCCCTGTGGTAAGCTTTTCCCTGATGTTTTTATGGATCAATAAAGGATCGCTATCCAAATGGGGTGATTGCCATGGCTTCCAATAAACCACCGATTTTAGTTCATTATCTCCAACTTCTAAATAAGTACCGGGCATCAACATCTTTACGCCTTCAATGATCGTGTCAGGTGCATGAACCGTTTGATACCTCAAATAATCCGCAAGAACCGATGCATTTAATTTTCGCTGAACGAGACCGCTGCTTAACAAAGCCCGCAGCTCTGAAGCAAAGAGCAATGACTGCCCTACTTCCACATAGTAAAGAGGCTTTATCCCCAGGCGGTCACGCACAATCCATAGGCGTTCTTCGTAATTATCCCAAAAGGCAAATGCAAACATGCCGTTGAACAGTTGCAGTGCTTTCATGCCCCATTTTATC
>JBBDRU010000335.1:0-6643 GCA_040905305.1 Salibacteraceae bacterium
GCAGTTTACAAAATTCAATTTGGATAAAGTTCAGAAGCTTGATCCCGTAAAGACTAAGGATGTAAGTATTTACAGCTACGACCTTCGGATTGAAGACATCGATGGAACGGTACATCAGCTTGACAAATTTAAAGGTGAAGTGGTTTTTATTAATTTCTGGGCTAGTTGGTGTGTGCCATGCCTGGCCGAATTCTCATCTTTAAGTGTGCTCATTCAGAAACTGCCGGAGGTGAGATTTGCCATCATCGGATTGGAAGACGCGAAATCTTTTAAAAAGTACATCAGTAAGACAAAACATGAACTTCCTTTTTATCGGCAATTAACGCCTTTGCCGGGCCAAATTAATCCAAGTGCAGTTCCTTCAAGTTTTGTGATCGACCGAGATGGAAAGGTGATTTATAAATATTTGGGCGCAGCCGATTGGGAGAGTAACCAAGTGGCTGATCAAATCAAATCTTTGCTTTAAGCATGTATTTTATTGCGAAGTATAGGCGCGGCATTTTTAATAGGTATCGCAAGGGAATGCCCGCAACAGAGATGCTGCTGAAGGATTTGAATGCACTGTTTTTAATGGTTCGAAATGCTATCACCGGAAAGAGGACAAAACGTATTTTGGCTCATCCACACTTTCCGAGCAGGGGAAGCACTATTTATCGCATCGCTATTTCAATGGGTTTTGAAGTTACCAATAAACCCTCTCGCTCTTTTGACCTTGCCATATATTGGGAGTATGCCACGGAGAGAACCGAGTATGAGTTGCTCGAATCGGTTTCCGCTAAAAGTGAACAACGTGTGATCAACCTTTACAATAGAAATAGTGCTAAAGATCAGGTAGATGATTGGATGCAAGGTTCATTTGGGTATTCTACACGTGTGGATCCTGAAGCATATAGCGGTGAGGCGGTGCGTAAAAGCTTTACGAATGCAGTGCATGATGGAAGGTTGATTCATTGTCCAACGAAGCCCGAAACAGGATTTATTTATCAGAAGTTTATCGATAGCAGCGTAAATGACAAGGAAGTGATGGATTTGCGTGTGGTTATCATGGGTAAAGAGATTCCTCACCTTTACCTCAATTATCGTGAGAACGATCAACGCTTTAAAAATGTGCCTTATCGCGCTGAGTTATGCCAAAACATCCACGAGCAACTGAGTGAGGAAGAAGTGTCTCAACTTTTAAAATTTTGCGCCCTTGCCAAATTGGAATTTGGTGAGCTGGATGTTTTGCGCGACTGCCATGACCAACTCATCTATGTGGTTGACGCGAACAATACGCCTCAGGGGCCGCCCAAACACCTTCCTGCTGCACAGAAAAAACAGGCTATGGAAAGCTATGTGAGTTCGTTTAGACGACAGTTCATGTAGATTCGATAAGCGTGTTAGAGTTAAGTAACAACAGTTTTCTTCAGAAACTAATTACTTTGATCAAACATCTAGTGGCGCCAAAACTATTTGATGCGTTCCAGGGTGTAGTCCAGTACTTTTTTCATCAAATGGTACCGATCTTTTCCGAGGACATTGTGAGCATGGCCGGGGTAAATAAAATAATCAAGCTGCACCTCGTGATCAACACACGCCTTTAAAAACGCCTGGCTGTGTTGCCAAAGCACCACATCGTCTTCAGTTCCGTGGATGATCATCAAATTATCTTCCAGGTGCTTAGCTCTGTCAATGAGATTGGCGTTGGCAAATCCTTCTGGATTTGCTTGTGGCGTATCCATGTATCGTTCAGTGTACATCACTTCATACATAGACCAATCGCACACAGGGCCGCCAGCTACTCCAGATTGAAATAAACCGGGGTAGGTGAGCATCATGTTTATGGTCATGAATCCACCATAGCTCCAACCGTGAATGGCCAATCTGTTTTTATCGATGTATCCGGTTTGAATCATGTAGTCAACAAAATCTTTTTGATCTGCAAGCTCAACGGAACCGAGGTTTCTGAAGGTGCTTTGTTCAAATTCAATTCCGCGGTTATCTGAACCACGATTGTCCACTGTGGCAACCACAACTCCTTGCTCTGCCAGCCAATACATCCAGAGTGGTGCACCACCTAGAAAAGTATTTCTGACCAACTGGGCATGTGGCCCACCATAAACGTAGAGCAGCATCGGGTACTTTTTATTGGGATCAAAATTGGACGGCTTTATAACCCTTGCATACAGCTCATGATCACCAAACCCCAAGGTCAGTAATTCTGCTTTACCTATGGTAATGTCCTTTGTTGGGTGTACCGATTCCATAAGCATTTCAGATTTTTTACCTATGGCTTCCCAAAGGGTAGTTTGCCAGGCTGTTTCAATGCTGTTAAAATGTTCGTAAATGAACTTACCATTCTCACAGATATACGCTGAATGAGTTCCTATGCGGTCATCTAAAATACTTTTACCTCCCATTTCCACATCAACTAAGTAAGTATATCGTTGTGTGGCATTTCGCTCGTCATCAATGCCTGTTCTGTCTTGAGTTACTTCGCCAGTTCCGCTTACGAAAAGATAGTTTTTTGTATTGTCAAAACCTATTATACGCTCTACAACCCATTCTCCGGTGGTTAATGGATTTAACATCGTGCCCTCAATGTTGTAAAGGTATAAGTGATTAAACCCATCACGTTCGCTTTGCCAAATGAACTTACTTTCATCATGAGGTAAAAAATACAATTGGTTTTCTGGTTCTACGTATTGTTCATCAGCTTCTTCAAACAAGGTTTTTTCAAGTGAGCCAGTGGCCGAATTGTACCTATTTAATTTCATTTGGTTTTGATCGCGGTTGAGTAGTGCGATATAAATGCTTTTGCTATCTGGCGACCAGGTTACACTGGTTAAATACTGTTCTTTTGGTTCACCGGTTTTTAATGTAATTGATTTTGCTTTTAGCGGGTCAAATACATTCAGTTGAACATGATGACTTTCGCTACCTGCCATAGGATATTTGATGGTGTTTAGGGAGGCAGGTTGATTTGAAATGTTGACCAACGGGTAATCTGAAACCATGGTTTCGTCCATGCGATAGAATGCAAGTTTTTGGTTGTCAGGAGCCCAAAACATGCCTGATTGAATTCCGAACTCACTGCGGTGAACGGCCTTTCCATAAACTATTCCGGGTTTACCATCTGCGGTTACCTGAATGTTTATCCCGTTGGATTTTAGGTAATACAAATTATGATCCTTCACATAAGCGCATGCACTAAAATCTTCGTTGAAAGTGATTTCTTCGGTATCATCGGGTAACTCAAATAAATGTTTGGCTGTTGATTTTTCCCGATTGATGAGTAAGTAGTTATTGCCTTTGTTAATCATGAATTCCGTGGCGCTTATCCATTGTACTTTTGGGAAGAACTCAAATTTTTGATCCAATTTTTCACATAATTTATTCAGCGAGGCAAGAGACATCTCATCAACAATTTCAGATTTTTCAGCATCAAAGATCGTGAGTGTTTTCTCCCCTTCCGCTTGATCAACAATTATTGAATATAGGGCATTCTTAGGCAGCCACTGCAATTGATTTGGACGTTCCGGATAGTACTTTGAAAAGCGTTCAAGCACGGCACTTTTCAGCGTAAATTCTTTTTGCTGTGCTAAATAGGTGAGGGGAATGAGAAAAAATGAAATGATGAAAAAGGCAACGGTTGACCGAAAAGGATTTGTGTTCATGGCATCAAGTTAAATTGCGGTAATTATCGCATAAGTGAGGTGCCAAATGTAGTTTGTCATTACCGAGTTTAAAAATTAGCATTTATCAAATCCCCCTCACCTATTACAATAACTTCACCGGGATTTCCTCGGTATTGCACCGTGGTAGATTTACCAAATTCCACCTCAAGGTATTTCGAAGCATGAACATCAATAACTCCGGTGCCATAATTTCTGATGATTACGGAATCTGCATAAAGGCCAAACGCAGAAACCTCTCCCGAGCCTAGGGATGCGATGAGTAAGTGATCGGTTTCGCCATGCAAAAGAATATTGCCGGAAGAAGCAATTTTTGCCTCGATGTAATTGCTTTTCAGCACTAAATCAATATCTCCCAAGCCGTCATTGGTAAGTTCAACGCTGTCTTGTTTGATAAGTCGTGAAGACTTTATATATCCGGCACTGTTAAGCTCAGCCCCTCTAAGCTGCTGAAAATGACCATCAATCAAGGTGGTTTCGTTATTTTTAAAACAACCCACCAAATTGATTTCGCAAACCTTTTGATTCGTGCTAATATTCATGTCTCCAAAAACTTCTTGCTGAGCTAAAATCTCCAGCGAGCCATCAACCGTGTCGTTCTTTCGAATATTCATTTCAGCAGGGCTGTTTAAAATCAACCGATCGGCTTGAAAAAGGGGTACTTCAAAACGTTGCCTCGATCCTTCTGTTGTTTTACAACGATCTCGGCACGCATTTAGACTGATTATCAGTCCTGCAATTAAAAAAGTGAAAGGCACTTTCATCACGCAAATATCGTGGAAGTAGCCCATTTATTGTAATGAGGAGCGGTTACCTTTGCCAAAATTTTAAAACATGTTGCGACTAAAGCTACCAACCGACCCGCGGTGGGTGAACATTGCAGAGAAAAACATCCAAGAAATTTTAACGGATCATGCTTTTTGTGAGCAAAAGGCGGCAAGTTCGGCAATCTCATTTATCGTGCAGTTTCCTGAATATCCTGATTTGGTTGATGCTATGACCGATTTAGCGCGAGAAGAAATGGAGCATTTTCAGCGTGTTCATGATCACATTAAGAAGCGAGGGTTGGTTTTGGGTCGAGAGCGTAAAGATCCTTACGTGCATGATTTGAAGGTTTTTTTTAAAGATAAGCCAGGAAACGGGCGCGTCTATCATTTGGTTCACAGTTTGCTGTTGGCCGCGATGATCGAGGCGCGCAGCTGTGAGCGATTTCGGGTGCTTTCTGAAGGAGTCACAGACCCAGAGCTTTCAGCGTTTTATGCAGATTTGATGAAAAGTGAAGCCATGCACTATACCATGTTTCTCAGGTTTGCCCGATCTTTTGGGAAAGATATAATGGACGTTGATGCCATATGGGAAGATTTTCTTGTTTTTGAAGCAGATGTGATGAAGCGCTACGGGAAGAAGGAGTTTATACACGGATAAACCCTACATGGCTAGCTTTCGTTTGGCATTGGTTTTTAGCAAAATGGAGCTCTTACCTTCTTCAAAATGTTCGAAGCTTTGGTAAATTTCTTTTCCCTGCCAAATAAACCGAACACTGCGATCGATAGGATAATAGGCCGCGGTGTATAATGTTCCAAAAGCTTTCTCATAGGCAGTATTAAAAAGCGGAGGGGCTAAAAAGCGATTTATTATGCTATGGTGCGTTTCCATGGGGTTGAGCAAGGTGTTTTCCAATATATTTCTTCGTTCTACCGTTCTCGTCATTCTTGCGTAATCCGGCCAGGAAATTTCTTCCTGATGGTTGGTTCCAACAGCTATATAATTCACTTGATTTTTCTGCCCGGGAATGAAATATATGGTAGCAAAATTTAAGTACCTGTCAAGCAGGGTTACGTTATAAGCCATGTGCACCGGGATGTTGGCTAACTTCTGAATTGCTTCAACGGTAGTGGAGCAGGTTTCAAGGCAATAGCGCAAAACGAGGGGTATTCCAAAACCCTCAGCGGTGAGTTTCCGGCCACCAAAAGTCAGGGACGCACTTAGTCCATCTTCATTCACACCATCCAGCAAACCCCAGGTGCAATCGCTCATTCCTATTATGGGCTTGAGCCAATTGGTTTTGACAATCGCTCCTTCAAAATAGCGCGGGCTGTAGTCGTAGTTTCTGATCAATGCTGGGTGGTCTTTGATCCAAGCGATTTGGCTGCAGCCGCTCATATAGGGCGGGGGACAATACATGCTTAAAAAGCGCGAGGCTAGGTCTGAGCCACCGATCAGTTGGCAAAGTTTTTCATAAGTCGGGGTCAACTCCTGAAAATACTGCTCAAACGCTCGAGACGAGGATAAATACCCGGGTCGGGCTTGCAATCCTTCTTTGGTGAACCACCTTTTATAAGTGGGCCATGTTTTTTCAAATAACTCAGCCCATTTTGATTCGTCTCCTGCAATGTCTAAGCTATGAATGGGAAGTATCAACATGAACCGACAAAGGTAGTGCTATGCTTAAAATTTGTCGAGGATAATCACTCATTTAGGCAGGATACGATGTTAATCAGGCATTAATTCGGTCGAACTTGGAGTTAAAGAGAAGAAATTCGAACTTCATCCTATACTTTTGGCGCTTAACAAGCCAACGATGTCAAAAGAAGAAATCGTACATAAACTGCAAACCTGGCTCGCTGGAGACACGTTTGCGCCAGATAGAGATCGAATTGATCAACTCACTGATTCGTTTAAAACACTGAGGGAACAAAGCCGAGAAGCCCAGTTGAAGACTTATTTGGAATCAGCAGAAGATGCCAAAGAAGAAGACTTTGAATATAAGCCCGATGTGGAAGACGCTCGTTTTGATGAGTTACGGGGAATCTATAACGATAAGCGAAAGCAGGCAGAAAAGGCAAAAAAGGAAGCTGAAGAAGCCAATTTGGCCGAAAAGAAATCCTTGGTAGAAGAGTTGGACATCCTCATTAAGGATGAAGAAAACATCGGTAAGGCATATTCACGTTTCAATGCGATCAAGCAAA
>JBBDRU010000335.1:6743-14771 GCA_040905305.1 Salibacteraceae bacterium
AAGGATGAAGAAAACATCGGTAAGGCATATTCACGTTTCAATGCGATCAAGCAAAAGTGGAACGAAACCGGCCCGGTGCCAAGGGCACAGAGAAGAGACTTGCAGGCAGAGTACAGTCGTCTAATTGAGTTGTTTTATTACAACATCTCTATTTATCGTGAATTACAGATCAATGACTTAAAGAAAAATCAGGAATTGAAAGAAGCCCTGATTGACAAAATCAAACTGCTTCAGGATGAAAAAAGCGTGAATCAAGTAGATTTCTTGATTCATAAATATTTAGATGAGTGGGATGAAATCGGACCCACGTTTAAAGATAAATGGGATGAAATCAGGGATCGGTTTAGGGGAGAAGTTGGGAAGGTTTTTGATCGTATTCGTGATCATAAAAAAGCAGTAAAAGAAGAGCATAAGCAAAACTTTGAGCAGAAAAGCGAATTAGTTGAAAAAGTGAAAGCCATCGCTGAGCAAGAGTTAGATGATTTAACCAAATTGCAGAAAATCACGAAAGAAGTAATTGGTATCCAAAAGGAATGGAAGAAGATCGGTTTTGCGGGAAGAGCTCACAACGACAAAGTTTGGGCAGATTTTAGAGCAGCTTGTGATGCCTATTTTGCAAAGCGTGATTCACTGATGGAAGAGAGCAATGCTGAGATGAAAAAAGTTCGGGAAGCCAAGCAGAAATTGATCGACCGTGCCAAAGAGATTTATCAAACTGAAGATTTTAATTCTGTTGCAAATGAGCTAAAAGGAATGCAGCGACAGTGGAAACAAGCCGGAAAACTTCTGCCTCACGAAGAGTATAAGTTCTTTAAGGAGTTCAGAAAATACTGTGATGCTTTCTTTAACAAGAAGAAGGTCGCAAGCGAAGAACAAGTCAAAGCGGCCAAAGAGAGCCTTCAGAAAAAAGAAGCTCTTTTAGTAGAGATTTCTCAGGCCATTGAAGCAGGAATTAAAGACAAAGGCGAGAAGGCCATTGAAGACTGGCGCAAGCAATGGAATGAGCTAGGCGAGGTTCCCTACAAGATGAAATCTAAAGTAGAAGGAAGCTTTGAGAACGCCATGGAAAAGGCGTATCGCTCGTTAGGTATCAGCAAAACAGAATTAAAAGAAAAACAATTTAAAAGCAAGTTGAAAAACCTGAGTAATGCAAAAAACGCAGACGATCAATTGGCTCGTGAACGAAGTGCGATCATTCAAAAAATAAAAGAAACCCAAACAGCGCTGGCCCAAGAAGAAAGCAAGCTCGACTTTTTTAAATTTTCAAAGGATGACAACCCGCTTAAGAAGGAGCTTTTGCAGAGAATTGATGCGGTGAAGAAAGAAATAGATTCCCTTAAGAATAAAAAGAAGAGAATAGATTTAACGATCAAGGAATTGGCTCAAGAAGATCAAGAAGAAAAACTCAAGGAATCAGAAGAGCACAACTAGGATCAAAACACTCCTTCAGAGTAATTTAGTAATCAACTTAATACCTTATTCGCAACGCCAAGGACCATTTCCTACGGTGTCAGTTTCCAGTTCTTGAATCAATGCAGCGATTTCCTTGTTTCTTCCGCAAACTTCCTGAGTTAGCTCACCCTGCGTAACGGTCACAGTGCATTCATAGCACTTGTAACACGAGGTTGAGCTTAAAGTAAGCAGGCAAAAAAACAAGGTCTTGATCCATATACGCATAGTGCAAATTTATAAGAAGGTGTTTAGAACGCCTGGCTTAGTATTATATTCGTCAACTTTATGAAATTATCCGTAGTTATTCCGGCATATAACGAGTCAAAAACCATTCACCGCATTTTGCAGAAAGTGGTTGCCGTGCAGCTTATCAACAACATCGAGAAGGAAATTGTGATTGTTGATGATGCCTCAACGGATGATACCGGTAGTGCTATAAAAGCTTTTATTGATAAAACGCCAAACACGGGAATTCGCTATTTTAAACAGGAGAAAAATCAGGGCAAAGGAGCAGCCATCCGCAGAGGGTTTGAAGAGTCTGAAGGCAATTTAATCATTATTCAGGATGCCGATCTGGAATATGATCCAGAAGAATATAACCTGTTGCTAAAGCCAATTGTGAATGATTTTGCGGATGTGGTTTATGGAAGCAGATTCATCGGTGGCAATCCTCACCGGATATTGTTTTTCTGGCACAGCATCGGGAATAAATTTTTGACCTTTCTTTCCAACATGCTTACCGACCTCAACCTAACCGACATGGAAACGTGCTACAAAATGTTCCGAAAAGATTTATTGGATCATTTTACCCTGGAAGAAAACCGCTTTGGAATTGAACCGGAAATAACCGCAAAATTTTCCCGAATTAAAAAAGTTCGCATTTATGAAGTTGGTATTTCTTACTACGGGAGAACCTTTTCCGAAGGAAAAAAAATCAACTGGAAAGACGGTTTTAGAGCTATTTATTGTATCGTAAAATACAACCTGTTTAGGTAACTTTTTTGTATGGGTATCCATAATTAGCCGAGATTGAATGTAAGTCGATCGACAATAGTTTTGAGCAAGATTTGGTTTTTAACCAACAGATTTTAGGTCTGTGGGATTTAATAACTCAATTCGTCAAAATTTGAAATTGTGAATGAGTTCTTGTTAGATAGTTGTTTTTAGAAGATAGTATTGAGTGCTTGAAGCCAACAAGCACCTTTAAGAGTTGTCTATAATGAGTAGTTGAGGTCGAACAGTATTGGCAAATCCAGTCTGAATATGTTCTAGTGATTAAGTGTGATTCATGCATTGGTTGTGCAATGGTGTTTAATTAAATGTGCCCTAAAGAAGTACATCTTTTTTTACCATTTCCTAGACCCCTTTCATCACTGAGGTGGGTAACATAAACGTATGCCTAAAACTTCACATTCCACCCGAAAGGATCAGCCAAAACACCTTTCTTTATGCCAATCAACTGCTTGCCGATGGTGTTTGAAATGGTGCGTCCGTCAATCGAGGGTAGGATGTAGGTTTCGTCTTCGTAGGTGAGCCTTTCTACCTGAGCGGTCGTAGCCGCAGTACCTACACCAAAAAGTTCTTGCAACCTGTTTTCTTTTATCGCGGTGATCACCTCATTAACGCTCACGGGTCTTTCCTCAATGAGATATCCCGCTTTTTTTGACAATTGTAAGAAACTTTCACGCGTAACGCCCGGCAAAATGGTAGAAGTGAGCGGTGGAGTAATCAAGGTGTTATCAATGACAACCATCATATTCATCGTTCCGGCTTCTTCTAGGTATCGGTGTTCTTTGGCATCTGTCCAAATAAGTTGATCAATACCGTTTTCTTGTGCTTTCATGGCTGGATACATGGCAGCACCATAATTTCCAGCGGCTTTAGCAAAGCCTACTCCACCAAGGGCTGCACGGGTATATTTGGTTTCTATTTTAAGGTGTAATGGCTTACTGTAATAAGGGCCTACCGGGGCAGTGATGATCATGAAAACGTAGCTTTCTGATGGCTTTACCCCAAGCATCGCATCGGTTGCGAACAAAAACGGCCTGATGTAAAGAGAACTTCCCTCACCATTTGGCACCCAGTTCCTATCGAGCGATAGCAAATGCTTAAGGCCGTCCATGAAAATTTCTTTTGGCACTTCCGGCATGCACATGCGCTCAGCAGACTGGTTAAGGCGTGCCATATTTTTGTCAGGCCTGAACACAAGAATTTCATCATCATCTGCGCGAAACGCTTTCATGCCTTCAAAAATGGATTGCCCGTAGTGAATCATTGATGTAGCGGGGGACAGACTAATGTTTCCAAATGGCATTATCTGTGTCTTTTGCCATGCACCATTCTTGTATTCGGCCATCAACATGTGGTCAGAAAAGATCTTTCCAAAAGGGAGATTATTGAAATCTACTTCTGAGATTTTAGAGGCTGAAGTTTTAGTGATTTCTATGTCAAAAGTGTCTGTCATGGTACATTTTCTTGAGGTTCTGCTATTTTCCCATGGAAAGAGCGCGCGCGAATTTACTTTATATCGCGCAGAATTTGGATGAATTACACTTGAAACCTTGATTAAATTTGACCGTCATATGGGTTCAATCGATTGGGTAGGCAACCAGCCTGAGTTTCCATCTGACAGTTTAATGCGCGTCCAGTCGCCATCTTCAGCCAAAAGCATTACTTTAAGTCCTTGATGAATTACAAACTGATCGGTAGCGTTTAGCCCTGGCTCACTTTTAACATTTACACTTGGTGCAAAGACAATGGCCTCTTGCTTTTGCAAATTGTTTAAGGAGGTGTTACCCAACAAGAAAATGCCCACCGCAACGATCATGGCTACCAAACTACCGATTAGTCCTAATTGTTTTTTTCTGCGTTTGGGAGAGAGGAAAAACACGGTGAAAAGCGCTGCGGATATGAGCATTAGAACCAGAAAAAAGATCGCCCAAAAGTTTGTGGTAAAATTCAGCGCAAGTTCATTCCACCATTTTGCAATAAACACTGGCTCAATGGGTTCGATTTTGTCAGTAATAAATCCTTCGGCAATGTTTAGGTTGTACTTGATGTCCTCATCATTTGGTTTTAAGCGCAATGCCCGTTCATAATAGAGGATTGATGCAGGAATGTTACCACCTTTAAAGTGGGCATTCCCAATATTATAGAACAGTTTGGATGACACCATTCCTGATTGAGCAATTTCCATATATATGCTTCTCGCAGAATCGTATTGACCGCTTTTATATGCGGCATTACCTTGCTCAAACAAGGTCTGATAATACTCGTCTTCTGCCACGAGTTCAATCCATGGTAAAAGAGCCAATATCAATATGAGCGTTTTCTTAAACCTCATGTTCCAATGATTCAATTATTTCAGTTGTTGCGGTCAACATTTCTTCTTTGCTACGAACAATACCGGGAGCAAAACGGATCATTTCGCATTCGTCCAAGGCTTTGTTTAATCTGGTAAGCAATGAATCTGATACTCCTTTTGAGTGAAGTGTTTCTTGAATTATCTCTCTGTTAAGCTCAGATGTTGGGATGGTTAGCTTATCTGATACATAGCCGAATAAGGCCGTTGAAATTTCATCATAAAACTCGGCATCATTGCCATTTATCATTTTCCGAGCCTTTGATAAATGCTTTTTCGCGATGCTTGCTGCTCGTTTTCTTTTCAGTCCGGCCACATCACTTAATTGGGACTTGAAGAAACTAAACATAAACACCAAAGCGCCCATTATTCCAAAAGGCAATGCTGCAAGGATGTAGAAAAGTGTTGACCTGAAAAATTGATCTTCTCTTCTTTTTAAATCAGGTCTTTCAGTTTTTATATATCGGATGTCCTTACCAATGATTTGTACGTCTTCTTTTTTTGGTGCAGATATGTAGCTGTTGCCATTGCCGTAAGCTCCATCTCCTTGGTCAATATGCAGACTTAGAGCTTTCGTGCTGGCTCGTTTATAGGTTTTTGATTTTGGGTCAAAGTAAGACATCGTAACTGGCCTCAAGTCAAACTGTCCCTCATGACGGGGAATGAGCACATATTCATAACTCTTGCTTCCTTGTGTGCCGGCATGGCTTAACTTTATGTTTTGCTTTGTTTTTGGGTCGTAACTTTCAAAATCAACCGGAAAGTTCACCTTGGGCTCGTTGATCAGGTCAATGTTTCCTTTTCCGGATAGTGTGAGGGTGTAGTTCACAGCCTCATTCACCTTTAATTGATCACGATCAACCTCGGCCGTCAGGGAGAAGTCTCCAACTGCTCCAATGAAATCTGACGGTTGATTAGCGCTGGGAAGCGGCTTCACGTTGATTAACTCCGGATTGCTTTTAACCTCGATTTTTACATCCTTTTGACCTCCAAAAAATTGATCAAAAAGGCTGCGCCTTCTTCTTTGGTTGTCTTGAACCCTCACCACCATCTCTAGCTCCAGTGGTGGCACTTCAAGTTTACCTGATTTTTGCGGTGTTAAAACTACTTTTTTCATTGTAGCCACCGTAAATTGACGACCATTGATGACTTCTTGAGTGACTTCCTGGGAGGGGTTGATTTCTAGCTCCTGATTGTAAAAACCGTTATATGCCGGCCTGTTTGGTATATATCTTACTACCTGTGCATTTAAATACAGCTTGTATGTTGCGACCAGTTGCTCACCGATGTATGCATCTTTTTTGGTTACGTAAAGCTTCATGAACACATCGCTGCTCAGGTCATCGGATGGTGTTTGATTGTTTTTCTGTTGTTGACCTTGCTGCTGTTGATTGTTATTCCGACTTTGCTGATTACCTATCGCCTTAATTTTTACAGGATTGGACTTTACCAATTGATCGTCTATGGTAATCGAAGCCGAACCAATGGTAAGTTCACCGGTTTTGATTGGTCTTAAAATGTAGGAATAGGCTGTACTGCTTGAGAAGTTACCGTTTATTAACTGCATAGATGAAGACTTGTTGGGGCCTGATAGCACCATAAAGTCATCAAAAGCGGGTGCTTTAAAGCCTGAACCATCACCTTCAAACTGAAAACTTACCTGAAAATGCCCTTGAGTTGAAACGGTTGATTGGCTCACCTTTGCAACAAAGGACTGTGACTCTGCCTGAAAGAAGGCAAATATAAAAGTTAATATGATCAGACTGTTTTTCACCAATTCTTATCGATGTTTCGTTGCTCACCTTTTTGTTTTCTGAGCATCATTTGCAATTGCTGATCCTGATTTCTCGCTGCTTCAAGTAGTTGTTTTGCCTCTCTAGGCGTTAGTTCTATGGGTTTTTGCTCTTGTTGGTTTCCGGGCTGTTCTTCTTCGTTTTGATCATCACCGTCTTTCGGCTGATCTTTTTTCTCCTCTTCGCCATTTTCGTCTTCATTCTTTTCATTCTGATTCTCCTCATCTTTTTCCTGCTGATCCTGATCGTCCTGGCCCTCGTTTTCCTCCTGATCTTGCTTTTCTTCTTGCTTCTGCTCCTGCTCTTGATTTTTGTCTTGCTCCTGTTGCTGTTCTTGCTTTTTGAGCATTCGTTGTGCATAGACCAGGTTGTAGCGTGTGTCCTCGTCATTTGGGTTGAAACGCAAGGCATTTTTGTAAGCACCTATAGCTTCCTTAAACTTCTGATTTTGCATATGCACATTTCCTAAATTATGAAATGCCTTCGCTTTTTGAATTGGGTTTTGTGCATTGCTAATGGATTGTTCATAATGGCCTTTTGCGGCTTCAAAGTCTTGGTTTAGGTAAACCGCATTGCCCGAGTTAAACCTTCCCTCAAAAGCATTTGGGAGCTTGTCTATCGACTGATTATAGTGCTTTTGAGCGGTTTCATAATCTCCATCTTTAAACGCATCGTTACCATAATAAAGCTCTAGTTTACCTTGAGCTGCTGCTGCAAATGGCATTAAAAGAATCAATATGAAGGTGAGGTATTTCATTTCTCAGCTACGAAGCAAACAGTTTTTCCCACCACATCGATTTGGTGTTTGGAATTATTAACTCTATAATTAGAAGTATTAACGCTGGAATGAGCAGGTATTGAAAACGGTCTTCAAAGTCGGTGTAAACTTTACTCCCGATTTCAACTTTTTCCATTCGCTCGATCTCATCAAAAATGAAAGGTATGCCGCTGTCTGCGTTTGAAGCTCTTACAAACACCCCTTTTCCAAGTTCAGCCAATTCGGTGAGCATAGATTCATTGAGTTTTGTAACGATGGTGTTGCCCTCCTTGTTCTTCCTGAACCCGATGCGTTGCCCATTTGAATATAGCGGAATAGGAGATCCTGCCTCTGAACCCATTCCTATGCAATGCACCACAACATCTTTTTCAGCTGCGGATTTGATCGATTTTATGGCGCTTTGCTCATGATCTTCTCCATCTGAAATAAGGATAATGGCTTTTGAGGTGGGAAGTTCAAAATTGAAGGACTGCATCGATAGATCGATCGCGTTGCCAATGTCTGTGCCCTGGGTAGTGATCATGTTGGTTTCAATGCTGTTTAGAAATAACTTGGCTGCCGAATAATCAGTGGTGATGGTCAGTTGAATGAAAGCTTCACCGGCAAAAATCACGATGCCTATTCGATCCGATCTTAATTGCTTC
>JBBDRU010000336.1:0-14756 GCA_040905305.1 Salibacteraceae bacterium
CCTGCGCCACTAGAATTTTTCGAAGGATGCGCCAGTTTGAATCCAAACACCTCGGATCAGTTTCAAATGATTTTTTCATGAATCGCAATAATTCACTAAGTTTATCAACCAATTGGATTCAGAGTGAACTCTTTATCAAAACTTCAATCAAACGCCATTTTTCTGGTCGTGGTAATCGTGATGGTTGCCTGCTCTCGCAAACCGGAAGAATGTGCAACCGTGCCAAAAAAGGTACGAGCAGGGGAAGATTTTACCGTGACTGACTGCTCAGAAAGGGCAGAAACACATGAATATGCGATTGTAACAAAACGCCATACTCAAAACACTCCAACGGGAGGATGGGATACGGTTTTTGCCACGAACGAGCGGAATTTCATAACACAATTACCTGCCAGATATTACAAGTTATTCCATACGGTATCAAATAAACATGGAAGCCAACAGAGTAAATACGGCCTACCTGTGTACCTGCCCAGGTTGCTAAAAGCTGAACTAACGGAAATAAGCGATAACATAACTTCCAAAAACTATAAAAGCCATGTTTTTCGGATGTTTTGCAAGGGTTTTGAACAACCTTATGGTACTGTACTGAATTTTGACATAGATGAAAAGGCCTTTTTCGCCCCCTATATTTATGGGAATTGTTATTCGGGGGACGGGCTTGGCGGTTCTTTGGTATGTTGCTTTCATTATCTTGATGAAAACCAGCCAGAATTTAGTTTATATGCTTCGTTTTGGGGCAGTGAAGACTCGAGTAACACAAACGACACCGTGTCCGTGACCTTGTACCCAACCCAACAAATTGACTTTTCAGAAACACTAAGTTACTCCAACCTCGAATTCACCGATGGCACCTACAGCTTGTTTGTTAATATGGAGTTTGAAAATGCAGCGGGATGCCCATAGTGCACCCTACCAACCATTAAAACATTCGAAACCATTTTAAGACTGTGGTTTGAATCCCCAAAACCGCACAGCTTTATTTCGAACCGGGCAAAAACTCGAAAGGGTTGGAACCCATTGAGGGTTGGAGTCACAAAAATCCTTACAGGTTTAGGATTGACTATAAAAAAATGCTTCAGGAAACTTTCAGGAATTGCACTTTGATGCAACAAGACTTAAAAAGTAGCTACTCTGCTTAAAACAACTGCCCTGCTCTTTCTAATTGAGTCCTTATACACTATTTCGTATCCGTTTGTAAGAAGTGAGTCTATTGAGGGCATCAATACCTTATAAATCGAAAAACCTGAGGCTCCTCCACAAAAGAGTTTAAAACCAAAACATAAAGCCCTGAAGGTAAATTGTTCATATCCAAATTATAAATATCACTAAACTGAAATGAGCTGATCAAATGACCTGATAAGTCATATAACTGGCCGTTTAAGTATGATTTGACATTAGAATTCAACTCTACAACTGCTCCCTTTTGAATAATTTCCGCAAGAGGATTGACCTCCTCGTGTTTGCTAACACCAGTTACATTCATTCGGGAAATCGTATCTTTAACGCTTGTATACACTTTCGGTGGTCCGCTATGTATAACTCTAGTGCTCACAACAAAAATGTCCTTCAACCCAAAAACTCCAATTGAATTAGTGCTCCCTATCATTGTATAAGTAGAATCTGAAAATTGAACAATTTCACTCATCAATTCTGTAGATTCTAGTCCAAAAGAATTTCCGATTTCATATTGACCAGAGTCATTAAGTTGATACACATGAAAGTCTTCTTTACCTTCCCCATAAGTGGAACTTGTTAGTCCAACGTAGATTTTACCATCGAATCCGACCAAAGAGTTCACACCAAACTCATCTTTATTGTCCACAAATGGGTTATGACCATGAATTTGTTCCCATATTATGTTCAGGGAAGTATCA
Organism: Salibacteraceae bacterium; assembly: GCA_040905305.1. Taxonomy (GTDB): domain Bacteria; phylum Bacteroidota; class Bacteroidia; order Flavobacteriales_G; family Salibacteraceae; genus SHAN690. The sequence goes on from JBBDRU010000336.1 coordinate 1,878, forward strand.
AGTTTGACCAAGTACACATCAAAGTCTTCTCCTAAGTACCCGTTGGTAGAGCCAGTCACCAAGTATGCAGTGTCAGCGACCGAAATAACACTTGATCCGATATCATTGTGCTCAGTTCCAAAGGAGGATTCTTGAAGCAACTCTCCATCTAGAGAATATTTTAATATTAGAACATCTGAATAGCTTGAATCAGCGAATTTGTGAGTCCCAACCACAATAATCTCGTCATTAATAAAAATTGACTCAAGAACCATTGAATCCACTTTGCTTATTATGAACTCGTGGCCTAAATCGAGGTTTAAATCAAAGATGCTAACCTTATACGTATACATACCCGATGTTTCGATCTCTGTTAAAGTAAAAATGTTATCTCCGTCAGTCGCAATATCAACAGGTATATGATTTGCTTCACCATAAATTGGCACTGACTGTTGAGGTAACAAACTACTGTCAAGTTTTTCCAATCTAGCGTAATACCCCTTGTCTCCAAATCCATCATAGGCCGTATATAATATTGCATAACCTTCCAGTTCGTCCAACATAATCACCGCTTCAAGCTTTTCAATTCCCTGACTCCCGATTGTCACAAAGTCAAACGGTTCGAATGTGGAGCTCATTCGAACACAGTAAATATCCGACTGACCAGAGCCAGCACCACCAGTGCTGCCAAAGACATCAACATAACCACCATTTTCGAAAATTGCCACAGAGGTTTCTATCCCTGAAGTACCTACAAAATAATGAAAAACTGTATCCTGCCCCACTCCGCAAAGCGACACCAACGTCAAGAAATAAAAAATCACCTGTTTTTTCATAATCCAAAAAAGTATTGAAATCCTCCGGCAGCGGTGATGCCTCCAAAACGATTAGGTGCTGCAAATGCTTCCAGGTTGCCAAGCCGCAATTGAGCCCGCCAACGTGCATAGTGCACCGTGCCTGAAACACCTGCCTGAAAGCTGCCAAAGCCGCCATATCCTATTTCAGCATCCAACCCAACGCGTTCATTGAAACGAAAACCCGGTGCGATGTAGCCATAATTTCCTGCCAAAGACTGAAGCCGGGCAGAAAACCCTAAGCCCATCACAAACCCTCTGGCGCGTTGTTGCTGAATATGCATCTGAAACCAACCCGGCAAAAACTGGTTTACCGACCCGCGGGAATAGCCGTCTCTTATCGGCTGCATCAAGCTGTCTTGCAACGCTTCTGCACTTACTTGTTCTTGCACGGTATTAAAGTCATCCACTGCAATGCCCGAGAAAACGATGGTCGTGTCTAAAGCATAGCGCTCTGTGTTTGGCCGCCATTGAACCGCGCCCACATTCATGATCATCGCAGATGCCTTCCACTGCTGATCCAGCACTTCAAAGTGTTGCTCAACATAAAAATCGAGCATAAACCCGGCACCGTTGTGCTTTAAAAAACCCTGATTGGCCGTATCAGACAGAAAAAGGCTCGTTTGTGCATTGGCTTGCAACGTGTCTCCCAACAATGATGTATAAATCCATGAGTCATTCACGCGTGCATCTAAAACCGATTCGCCATTTACAAATGATAGCATTACGGCATAAGAAGTTTCAAGCGAAGGTTGGTAGCTCCAGCCAAAACCGATTTTTTGAAAGCGCCCGATGCGGAAGGAGTGGTCATCGATAAAAACGGTATCTCCGGCAAACGATTTGTTTCCATTAAATGCGAGTTTAAAAGCATCGCGTTTGAAGCGCGCTTCTGCAAATGCCTCATCAGACATGGAAAACAACAAAGCCATCGATCCGCCTTTTAAATTCAATGCACCCTGAATAGCCAGGCTATAATCGCCACCGGCTAAAATGCTTTTTTCTCCCAACCGATTCAGTTGATCTGAGCGCCCCTCAACACTGAGTTGATCTGAAAACAGCAGTTCTGATGCGAATTTGTTGGTAAGCCCGGTGCTCACTGCCGAGCCATAACCATAAACACCCACAAATGAGCGTTGGTTTCCCTGAGCCCAAAGCGGCCCTTGAAGTCGCTGCGCGAAAAGCGTTTGCACTGAAAAAAGGATAAATGATATGGCAAATAATCTTTTCATTGCACGTTCACATTGAGGTCTCCCACCAGCTTAAAACGAATGGAATGATCATCATATATGTTTACAACCTGCTTGTTATACGTGTCAATAATCGCTTTGAAGCGAATAAAACTACCTGCTCTTAAAAGGTTCACGACTTCCTGGTTTACCGGAATTTCAATCAGGCTTTGTGCACTGCCAATCGCTCGGTTATTCGCATCAACCATTGTTGCTTCTATGGTTTGTGGAGCAGGCAGCAAGCTATCCAGCAAGGCTCGATTTTCATCTTCTACATACAACTGAACGCGCGCAGCCAGTGGATATTCATTATCAAGGTCTAGCTTTAAAAACCCACTGTTGATGCGATCAGCTCCCTTTTCAGGGTTCTCTTCTTCAAGCGTAAAAGCAAAAGTGTCTTGCAATACCAATCCTTCAAGACCAATTTTAACAGGAATATCAACATCAACATATAATGAAAGATCATGCCCATAATAAACAAAGTCGTTTCCCAGCGAAATATTTCCTAAAGGATTAATTTTCAAATCAAGGTCGAAGATCAGTCCTGATGGTTTCAGTTCGATCAACTCATCAAGATTTGAGTTTTCATCATTAAATTCAAAGGTTTTTGAAATATATTTGACCGGATTAGCAGGCTCTACGAGGTCTATGGCTCGACCAAAAAATTGATTTTGCCCGATAATGGAGTGTTGTAAATTGCTAGTGATTCCGGAAGCATCATTATACGATTCGAGTTCGTCAATCTTAAACCCCAAGTCTGCCCCTACTCCATTGTTGATCGTAAGGGAGACATCGAACTCTGAAATATCCAAAGCTGTAAAACGAATGTCGTTGAGTAGATCGAAGGCTGTTGAGTCTCTAAAATTTATGTTTTCAGATCCAAAATACCCCCTGGCGTATTGAGGGATGATTTTCTTGAAGGTGTTCTCTATCCTAAATCCTTCGCCCGCCTTAAACGTGTAGTTGGAAGTTTGGGCAGGATCAATCATGGCTACCACTTCTGAAATGAGCGTGTTGAAACTGTTTTGGCCACGGCCTCTGAGGTCAAGGTTGTATCCATCCAGGTTGAAGTCTTCTTCCAAAGTGGTTTTTGCAGGGATCAAACGCTCTAAGCGAAAGGTGTCACCGTTTGCATCGGTGGCCGATGGTATAGTGTAAATCGCTAAAATTTGGGTGCGCGTGGTGTTTCGCAATTTTACCGTGAATAATGAACTTCTGACCGTTGCATAGGTGAGTTGCACTTGTTTGAGATTGTAACGGGTAATGGTAGTAGAATCATAAAAAGGAACACCCGGTGGCCATTGCACATTACCAATAGGAATCACGAATTCATCACTGAAAGTAGTATCCGGAATGCCGATGAGCGAATCAAGCCCAACCCTGAACAGGGTGTCTCGCAACTTCACGCGAAGCAAACCAGAATTATCAGCGGTCAGCTCATCGTTTGTCAGCAGGTCTGCCAGATTCACACTTCCCTGCGCGATAGGAGCAACAAGGTCGGTATCCCAATTAGCAATATCGGTTTTCTTTCGGCAAGAAAATGCTGAAAGCAACACGCATAACATCAGAAATAGAGCGTAAAATTGTTTCAAATCACTTTTAAGATTTGGGTCAAAGATGTTAAAAAAACAGATGTCTATTAAGGCAGACGATCAGAATGAACGAATGGTCATTTATATATTTCTGAACCATTGACCTCAGTTAAATTATTCTTCAGGATTCAGGCGGTTTTTATTAAGAGTGTTATTCCCAAAATGATGTATGACAGCCGGGCATTTAGAGTGGTTTTCAAAGTGAAAAAAAATCACAACCGACATCACCATCAACGTGCATTCAATCACAAAATTTGGGTTTTAATTTTGACAAACAGATGTACCTTTGTGGCCGAAATGAACAATCTGATACCGCGCCCCGATCTCAAATTTTTTATATCGTGGTTGACTTGCTTCATCGCGATGTACGGTCTCTCTTATGTGTGGCATGGAATAGTGCTCAACGATTTCCTAAAAATTTCCTATCCAAAAGATGTCTTTCTGGTCATTTCGGCCATCGTATATTTCGTAATCGCATTTGCCATTACTTTGCTGACCTACGTATTGAAAAAAATAAAGGACTCATTTAAGTACGGCATTGCCATTGGAGCAGCCGCAGGGGTTTTTATTTATGCCATCGCCTTTTTGTTGGGAGTAAGTTTCAATGCCACTATCGATCTAAAAATGATCGCTTTTGACCTCGGATGGCAAACATTTGAGCAAGGATTTGGCGGGTTGATTTGTGGCTGGACATACCGCGTGATGTATTTGCGTGAAAAGCGGCTATCTCATTGATCGCAACCTTACTCTTGAACATCGAGCATTTGCAGCTCGCTTAAGTTGCGGTAAACTCCATCTGACTTCTGAAGCAATTCTTTATGCGTGCCGCTTTCCACAACCTTGCCCTGATCCAAAACAAGTATTGTATCAGCCTTGCGTATCGTGCTCAATCGGTGCGCTATGATGATGCTGGTTCTTCCTTCCATCAGTGTTTCAAGCGCAGTTTGCACCAATCGTTCGCTTTCGGCATCCAGCGAAGAAGTAGCTTCATCCAGAATCAAAATGCGCGGGTCTTTTAAGATGGCACGTGCAATTGCTACACGCTGGCGCTGGCCTCCGCTTAACTGAACGCCTCGTTCTCCTACAAGGGTTTCAAAACCTTCAGGAAAACCATTGATAAAGTCAAGTGCGTTAGCTTTTCTTGCTGCTTCTTCAATCTCTTTTAAAGAGGCTTCAGGTTTACCATAAGCGATGTTTTCACGAATACTTCCGCCAAACAAAATAACGTCTTGCGGCACCAGGGCCATTTCATTTCTCATGGCCGTTAAATCAAAGTTTTTTATGTTTTTACCATCGATGCTGATCTCGCCTTTGTTAACATCATAATAGCGCAAGAGCAAAGCTGAAACGGTGGTTTTACCGGCACCACTTGGACCTACGAGGGCCACTTTTTCTCCGGGCTTCACTTCAAAACTAATACCGTTCAGCACCTGGACATCTCGCCTTGAAGGATAAGCGAAATGAACATTATCAAAGTTTATGTGCCCCAATAGTTCAATGCGGTCATTACTGCCTTGTTGCAGCAACAACTCGGGTTCTTCATCCATTAGGTCAAACAAACTTTCTGTAGCTCCAATGGCTTTTTGAACGCGACCAAAAATATCGGCCACTCCACCGATGGAACCACCAACAAGGGCGGAGTAAAGAATAAAAGAAGTAAGGACGTCCAGGCCGATTTCACCCTGTGTTTTGAGTTTCACCCCATACCAAATAACCAACACCACCGCACCAAAAAGACCGAATATGATGAATGACGCAAAAGCGCCACGCCATTTTGCACCGCGCATAGCCACCAGGCGTACCTCTTCCGTGATTCTTTTATATCGTAACGTCTCCAGCAATTCATTGGCATAAGACTTTACGGTTTGGATGCCCGTGAGTGTTTCTTCAACTATGGATTGACTTTTAGCCAATTCTTCCTGCGTCCTTTTTGATAATGTTCGAATGAACTTGCCGAAGAAAAATGCGGCCATCATCATCACAGGAAGTGAAATAAGCATGACCAATGTGAGTTCTACACTGTAAAAGAACAAAAGACCAATACCAAAAACTATGATCACAGTTTGCCTGACCAATTCAGCCAGTGTGGTCATAAAGGTTTCCTGCAGTTGGCTAATATCATTACTAATGCGTGAATTGAGTTCTCCGATGCGTTCTTTGTTGAAAAAAGTCATCGGAAGTTTGATGAGGTGGCTATAAGTATCTTGCCTCAACTGCGCAATGGCTCGCTCAGTTACATCAGCAAACAAATAAATTCTAAAAAAAGAAAAGAGGGCTTGCAATGCAAAAGCCGCCACCAGCAGCAATGCGATTTGATCTATGTTTTCAAGATTAAAAAACCGATCGATCGGACTGTCACTAACTTCTTCCCCACCGATGAGCCGACCGAGCAACCCCGGAAAGGTCATAAACGTGAACGCACTCAGAAACAAGAATATAAGACCAACGATAAACTTACCCTTGTAAGGCAATACATACCTAAAAATACGCAAAGAGCGTTTAAATGAAGATCGAGAAATGCGCTTGGATTTTGTTTCTTTCATGGGTCGGCAAAAGTCTTAATTAAATCGAGACCATGCCGACACAAAAACCGGTAAAGCTTTCCTTGATTTGGTGAATGCAGCTGTTTGCGTGTTATTCGCATACATTTTTCGAACATCTATAACAACCGCTTACTTCAGCAACAGTATCCGGGAAGTTTTGATTATCGTTGTAGCAAAATCACATCAAAATAGGGGAATTATGATAAAGTCGTATTGGGACGAGGTATGGAAAGAAATTGATTTCGGGACAGATAAATTGAGGTATAACTATGCGATTTCGAATTATGGAAGGATTGTAAGTTACAGCGAAAATGTACAAGAAGGAAGATTGCTAAAAGGGAGTTTGGTAGATGGATACCCCGTGTTTAGGTACAAACAGTTTTTGAAAACAGAAAACGGGACGAAAATCAAAAACAAACAAATCTTTGTACATAAGATGGTTGCGGAATATTTCAGTGAGCGGTCATCCGAAGAGGTGAGGTTTGTAATTCACCTTGATTACAACAAGCTAAACAACCACATTGATAATTTACGCTGGGCCACCAAGCGTGAGATGGAGATCCACCAACAAAAGAACCCAAACGTGCTGAAAGCACGCGAAAAAAGAAAAGAAACCAAGCCTTATAAGGGGCATAAATTGAATGCAACTCAGGTGAAACGCTTAAAGAAAAAAATATTTGATCCAAATAGAAAAACGCGTTTGAAGATTTTGGCGAAACAATTTGGCATTTCTGAAATGCAACTTTACCGCATTAAATCAGGCGAAAACTGGTCGCACGTAAGTATAGATGACTGATTTTTTTTCTGATAATCATTTTAACAGGGGCTTCGATGGCCCCTTTTTTGGTTCGGTAATAATTGAGTGATGATTACCTTTGATCAATGAGATTATTCCTATCCCTTTTAAGCTTTGTCCTTTTTATTTCCATCGCTAAAAGTCAACCCATTGACACGGCTAATGTGCCGATATGGATAGGTCTGATGCAAGATCCAGACGCCAATTTTTTTGAGACTCAACGGGCGTTTGAAAAGTATTGGGAAAACAGGGAGCGCAGCCGAGGTGATGGCTATAAAGTGTTTAAAAGATGGGAATGGTTTTGGGGGCAGCGGATCAACGAAGACGGTTCATTTCCGGAACCCGATCAAACCATAAAAACATACCAAACCTGGAGAACGGCAAACAGTCAGTCACAACCCCTATCCAGAAGTCTCACAGGAGATTGGGTTGAAATCGGCCCGCGCCCAAAACCCGTTAATGGAACAGGACAACCCAATGGAAACGGACGATTAAATGCCATTGCATTTCACCCAAACGACACCAATACAATATATGTTGGATCCCCTTCGGGTGGTTTTTGGAAAACGACCAATGGCGGTCAATCCTGGACAACCAGCACGGATGATATGCCTACGCTCGGTGTTTCAAGTATTTTGATCGACACAAGTAATACGAGCATTATTTATATGGGCACGGGCGACCGCGATGCCGGTGATGCCCCGGGACTGGGCGTTTATAAATCAACAAACGGAGGACAAACATGGAGTGTTTCAAACACAGGTATGGGAAACAGAACCGTTGGGCAAATGCTGATGCACCCAACCAATTCCTCTTACTTATTGGCAGCAACTTCCGGAGGAGTTTACCGTTCGCAAAACGCAGGCGCTAGTTGGACGCTCGAAACAGCCGGAGACAATTTCAAAGACATGAAGTTTAAGCCGGGAAACCCTGATGTAGTATATGCCACCGAAACCTCTGGTGGTGCCAATTTTTGGAGAAGCACAGATGGTGGTGATTCCTGGACCATGATCACCAGCGGGCTTCCCGCTACTGCACAGCGCTATGCCATTGCAGTTACACCAAACAACCCTGATGTGGTTTATCTTGTTCGATCCATCGGATCAGCCTATGGCGGTGTTTATAAATCCACCGACTCAGGTAATTCGTTCACTACCCAATCCACCACACCCAATATATTGAGCTGGAACGAAAACCCACCGGTAAACGGTGGTGGTGGGCAGGGCTGGTATGACCTGTGCATTGCCGCTGATCCTGACGATGAAAACACCGTGTGCGTAGGTGGTGTCAATATTTTCAAATCTACGGATGGCGGGGTGAATTGGGATTGTTCAGCACATTGGGTTGGCAGTGCCACTGCTGCATCGGTTCATGCTGACCATCATTGGCTGGAGTACTCTCCCTATGATGGAAAACTCTATAACTGTAATGATGGTGGTTTGTATTACACTGCTGATGATGGAAACTCATGGCCTGAGATCTCGGATAGCCTGGGAATAGCGCAGATCTATAAAATTGGTGTAAGTGCAAATACAAATAGATTCACAATTAACGGATATCAGGACAATGGCACAGCAATATGGGATAACAACCTATTCAGAACTGAACGTGGCGGAGATGGAATGGAATGCATCATAGACCCCAGCAATGATGATATAGTTTATGCTACGATCTATTTTGGCAACATTGCTCGCTCATTCGACAATGGCTATTCATTCGGTTCATTCGCTGCCCAAAATGTTAATGGCATTACCGAATCAGGAGCCTGGGTAACCCCGTTCATTGTGGACGTAAACAACCCGGAAACCATGTTTATCGGTTATAAAAACGTTTGGCGAACCACTGATGCTTATGCTGCTAATCCAACGTTCACTGCTATAAGCAATTCCTTAGCCGGATCAAACAGCAGCAATATGCGAGCGTTACGCTTGAGTAAGGTGAACAACAACAGGTTGTTTGCACTGCGGTCAGACAACAAACTTTTCAGAACAGACAATGCGCTGGCTCCTAACCCGACCTGGACTGATCTTACTACTAACCTTCCATCGGGATGGTTTATTCCGGATATTGAAACATCGCCTGAAAATAACAATACAATATGGCTTATCCGAAACAACGTGGTTTATAAATCAACCAACAGTGGAGCTTCATGGACCAATATCAACAACAATTTGCCCAACATTGGTAAAAACTGCCTCGTGGCTGATCCTTACAGCGATGGCGGACTGTACCTTGGCACAGATGCGGGCGTTTATTACATCGATAACACGCTCACCAATTGGGTAACTTTTGATGATGGCTTGCCGGCTAGTGCTGAAGTAACAGAATTGGAAATATTTCACCCAAACGGCAATTGGGAAGGCAGCCGTATCAGAGCTGGCACTTATGGTCGGGGTCTTTGGGAAAGCGACCTTTACGATCCGGGCACCAACGCACCCGTGGTATTCATGGATTTGAGTATTGATAGCACCGATATATGTACTTCAGACACCATTCTACTCTACAACAATAGTGCTTATGGGGTTGATTCATTGCATTGGACCGTTGTTCCCGGTGCAGGAGTAACTTACGTAAATGGAACTTCAGACACTTCTAATATTGCCCAAATTGTGATCAACGAAACCGGCAGTTATGCTGTAACCCTATTTGTTGAAAACAACAACGGAAGTGATTCTGCCACCTTTAATAATGCTATTTCGGTTGGCGGTGGTTTAAGCTTGCCTCTATCTGAAGATTTTGAAGACAACACACCATGCAGTACAGGAGGATGCGTAAGCCTTTGCAACAGTCATGACTGGACCAATGCACCCAACGGCTTGAGCGATGATATTGACTGGAGAACAGATTTTGGGGGGACTCCATCAGGGGGAACAGGGCCAACCATTGATTTTGATCCCGGAACAAGCACCGGAAATTATATGTACATCGAGTCGTCCTGGTGCCTCAATCAAATCGCAATGCTCGAAAGTCCGTGCATTTCTCTGGAGAATGTGACCGCACCAGAAATAAAATTTGCATATCATCGAGAAGGATGGGCAGCCTGGATGAATGATCTGGAACTTGAAATATTATCAGGTGGAAGTTGGGCCAATCTTTGGTCGATAGCAGGAATTCAAGGCAATAATTGGCAGGTCGATTCCATAAACCTTTCAAGCTACATCGGAGAAAGCGTGAAACTAAGATTTATTGGAGAGAGTGGTTCTGAGTGGCAGGCAGACATGGCTTTGGACGGAATAGAACTAACGGCCGCACCCGCTGCTCAATTCACAGCAACAGACACAACACCTTGTATCGATCAAACCGTTACGTTGTCAGACCTATCAAGCCAAAACCCAATCAGTTGGAGCTGGAGTATTACACCTTCTACATTCACCTTTGAAAACGGAACAAACGCAAACAGTGAAAACCCCGAAATAAGTTTTCAATCAAACGGCAGCTATTCCATTTCACTCATGGTGACCAATGCTTATGGAAACAATAGCATTACCAAGAGCAATTATATTGTAGTTGAAAATCCCGATCCACAATTAAGTTCAGTCAGGGACAACCACACCTTTTGTCCGGAAGATACGGCCATTATTTTTGCTGCACCCGGCTATGAAAACTATATGTTTTATTTAAACAACGGTTTGATACAACAAGGGTTGAACGATACCGTTTCTGTGTTTTCGCCACAAAGCGGAGATGAGGTTTCTGTGATAGTTACCGACAGTAATGGCTGCAGCGAAGAAGAAAGCATAATGATCGATTTATTCCAAAGCCCTACTTCCGTGCTAACCTCAAGCGCAGATGAAGACGAGCTTTGCGATGGCGATACTGTTTTATTTACCAACACGGGAGCCATGATCACCTGGCACGCATTTTACAGGAATGGATTGTTGGAGCAAGAAGACAGCGTCAATACCTGGAGCAGCTCCACAATAGAGGATGGAGACTCCGTTGCTGTTCACATCATCGATACCAACAACTGCAAGTCATGGTCAGATACACGCCTCATGTCTGTGCTTCCCCTGCCTCCAACACCATCGATTCAACTGCTTATGGATAGCTTAAATTGCACCATCGGTGCTGAAATGTATAAATGGAGTTTTAATGATAGTAGCACACTTAGCAACTCAGATATGTTTGCTAAACTCGGTGATGGTGATTACAAGGTTCGAATTTTTGACGGTGGATGTTGGAGTTTGTGGTCTGAACCATTTATCATTACGGGCTTTGCTGGTCTCGATAATTTTACCTTAAAAGTATTTCCCTCTCCAGCTAATGCCACATTGAATATTGAATTAAGAAACCTTCCATCTCCTTCAATAGGTAATTTATCTATTGTTGACATGCAGGGAAAAACAGTGTATTTAGAGCAAAATATAGGATTGGAAAACAATCAAATTTTGAGCATTAACATCGATCAATTGGCCACGGGCGTTTACAATTTAATACTCAATACTGGTGAAAACCGGGTAGCTTTATCTTTCATAAAAGAAAAGCGATAAAAAGATTGAAACTTTAAAACAGAACATTACCTTTGCGCCCCTTTTATAAGTAAAGACAATGAAACGGACATTTCAACCTTCAGTAAGAAAGAGAAAGAACAAGCACGGTTTCCGTGAACGTATGAGCACGAAAAACGGCAGAAAGGTATTGGCACGAAGACGCGCCAAAGGCAGAAAGCGCTTGACTGTTTCTGACGAAATGCCGTTCAAGAAATAAGCTTTTACCACAAAACATTGAAAGGCGATTCTTAACCGAATCGCCTTTTTTATTGTTTCGTAATTCGTGGATGGAAGAGCACCGAATTATTCCTTGCGCAATCTTTTGGCGTCTTTCAATTGTTGACTGAGCATCCACTCAATTTGGCCGTTGACAGATCTAAATTCATCAGCCGCCCACTTCTCAATTGCCTTCATCATTTCTTCATCTACGCGAAGTGCAAATGCTTTTTTTGCCATAACTCTTGTTCATTTCAATGGGTTCAACACGCTGCTTCAGCCAATGAAATACTAAGCTTATTGATACAACGATCCTGTGTTTACAATAGGCGTCACCTCTTTGTCTGAACACAACACCACCATTAAATTACTCACCATTGATGCTTTTTTATCCTGATCGAACTCCACAATATTTTTTGACTTAAGTTGGCTCAGTGCGTTTTCTACCATGCCCACAGCACCTTCTACAATTTTCTCCCGGGCTGCAATGATTGCCGTAGCTTGTTGACGTTTTAGCATTGCACTCGCGATTTCTTCTGCATAGGCCAAATAACCAATGCGAGCTTCCAACACTTCAATTCCAGCGATTTCAAGCCGCTCACTTAACTCGGCTTCGAGCGCATCATTCACTTCATTTACACCAGAGCGCAAGGTCAATTTATACTCTTCACTGTCTTCCCAGTCATCATAAGGATAAGAACCTGCCATCTTGCGTACGGCAGCATCGGTTTGAACGCGCACAAAGTTCTCAAAATCATCCACTTCAAAAGCAGCTTTAAAAGTATTCTGGACTTTCCAGACCAAAATCACCGAAATCATGATCGGGTTGCCGAGTTTATCATTTACCTTAACCCTGTCACTATCAAAATTTCGTGCCCGTAATGAAATGCGTTGCTTGGTGTAAAAGGGGTTTGCCCAGAAAAAGCCATTGGCCTTGACGGTGCCTTTGTAGTCACCAAACAAGGTAAGCACCATAGATCCGTTTGGATTGATGTAGAAAAAGCCTGGAACTAATAAAATGAACAGCAAGCCTGCAATTATTCCAGCTGGAATCACCTTGAAAACAAAAGCTGTGATCGATAGTCCCAACATTATGACCGTTACAGCAAGCATCAAATACCCACTGGAAGATTTTACATTGATTTCTTTATTCATGGTTTTAAAATTTATATTACAATGATAT
>JBBDRU010000337.1:0-14659 GCA_040905305.1 Salibacteraceae bacterium
CCCTACAACGCGCGTAAAAAAGAAATCAGAGGGCAGGTGAATGTGATTTGGTAGGACGCTGATCAACGTACCTTATCTGTTCAAAACACGAATTCATTTTGAATTAAATGAATTCAAGCTAAAATGAAACAGAAGCGTAAAATCTCAATCCCAAAACTTACATTTGGCACCGTCAAAACAGAAATTCATGTCATATTTATTTACATCAGAATCAGTTTCAGAGGGACATCCGGATAAAATAGCAGACGCTATTTCAGACTCTTTGGTAGATCATTTTTTAGCCTTTGACCCCGAATCTAAAGTTGCTTGTGAAACACTGGTGACTACGGGTCAGGTAATTTTAGCCGGTGAGGTTAAAACCAGCACTTATTTGGACATTCAGCAAATAGCACGAGAGGTGATATCACGCATAGGATACACTAAAAGCGAATACATGTTTGAAGCCAATTCGTGTGGCATATTAAGTGCAATTCATGAGCAGAGCCCTGATATCAATCAGGGAGTGGATCGGCAATCAAAAGAAGAACAAGGAGCGGGCGATCAGGGAATGATGTTTGGATATGCTACGAATGAAACAGAAAACTACATGCCGCTTGCTGCAGATCTTTCACACCGCTTGCTTTATGAATTAGCCGCGATAAGAAAAGCGGGAAAAGAAATGACCTACCTCCGACCTGACTCAAAAGCTCAGGTAACCATCGAATACTCCGATGACAACACCCCACAGCGAATTGAAGCCATTGTCGTTTCTACACAACATGATGATTTTGATGCTGAAAAGCCGATGCTTGAAAAAATCAAAAAAGATGTCATCGAAATATTGATCCCAAAAGTGAAGGCACAACTTCCTGCATCTATTCAAGCTTTGTTTAGCAGCGATATAAAATACCACATCAATCCTACAGGGAAATTTGTAATCGGTGGGCCACATGGCGACACCGGGCTTACCGGAAGAAAGATTATCGTTGACACTTATGGTGGAAAAGGAGCCCATGGAGGTGGTGCATTCAGCGGAAAAGACCCAAGTAAAGTGGATCGTTCTGCTGCTTACGCAACACGACATATAGCCAAAAATCTTGTAGCTGCCGGAGTGGCTAATGAGGCCTTGGTGCAAGTGGCTTATGCTATTGGAGTAGCTGAACCGGTTGGGCTGTTTGTAGAGACCTATGGTTCCAGCAAAGTTCAATTAAGTGATGGTGAGATTGCAAAAAAACTAGTCCAACTGTTCGATATGAAGCCTTACGCGATAGAACAACGTTTCAAACTGCGTTCACCAATATATTCAGAAACATCCGCATATGGGCACATGGGAAGAGAAACACGCGAAGTAGAGAAAACTTTCAAAAATGGATCAGGTGAAACTATGGTCACAAAAGTGAAGTTGTTTCCTTGGGAGGAATTGAACATGATTGGCCCAATAAAAGCAGCTTTTGGGCTTTAGGAGTGGAGAAAAAACGCCCTGAGGTTCTTTTTGTAACCACCGATTTACCTTTTCCTGCCAACAGTGGTGGGCGCATAAAAACGTTTCGGCTGGTTCAGTACCTCGCTCAGCAATATGATGTAAAATTCATTTGCGCATATGGCGGCAGCAGACTTGATGATGTTGAGGCATTTCGAAAAGCCATACCGTTGAAAAGTTTTCAGGCATTTAGGCGGCATTTACCGCGCACGTTGGGCACCATAATAAAAGCGTTCATGTTTTCACCTACCTTAAATGCGCACCGTATTGAAAACAAGGAGTTGACCAGCATGATTGAGTGGTCGGGTGAAAAAGCAGATGTCGTCATTATCGATCACCTGGAAGCGTTTCACTTATTGCCCGAAACCTTCAAAGGCAGGGTGATCTACCACAGCCACAACGCAGAGTTCAAGCTTTGGCGCGAATTTGCCTCCATGCGAAGTGGATTAGGCAGGCTCATGCTCAAATGGGAAGCCGGTCGCGTTAAAGCATTGGAACGATACGCCATTTCAAAGTCTGTTTTCACTTTCATCGCTCCCAACGATCAACACAGTATTCAGGAAGAAATCGGCTTCAAAGACGGTGCGTTTCGCAACACATATCATCTGGGCAACGATGGTTTATTGGATCTACCAAAGATCGACCTGAAAGCGAACGAAAAAGAAGTGTTTTATGCAGGAACCCTTGATTGGGAGCCAAACCGAGATGGCCTTTCCTGGTTTTTGCGCGAATGTTGGCCAAAGGTGAAGAACCTGTGTCCTGAGGCTAAACTTAATATTTGCGGAAAAGGAGCTGATGAAGCACTTAAAGTCATCATGCGCAATCATAAAGATGTACATTATCATGGTTTTGTGGAAGACCTTGATGAGATCATGAAAAAATCGCGCTGTGCCATTGTGCCATTGCGATTTGGAAGTGGAATGAAAATTAAGACGTTTGATGCTTTTTACAGAGGGTTGCCATTGGTTACAACTTCCATTGGCGCTGAAGGGATTGACGTCTTGAACAAAAAGCATGCATTGATAGTTAATAAAGCTGAAGAATTTGCTCAAGCCGTTTCAGAAACCTTAAACAATGTTGATCAATCAACCACCATGCGAGATCAAGCTAAGCATCTGTGTACAGAAAGATACACCTACAAGACTTTGTTTTCACAAATGGATGAGGACATTAAGAAGATTTTGGAAACCTAACTTACCTTCTACCCTTAATTTTGCCTCCGTTTCAAAAGTTGACTTCGTGCAGAATTCATGAAAACAAACCTCACCCCGATACAGCGTTTTTTTCGGCTTTTAAAAGCAGATAGAAAAGACATCACCCGTATTTTCACATTCGCTGCGTTGGCTGGAGGAATTAATTTAACACTACCCCTTGGTGTGCAGGCGATTATAAATTACTTAAGTGGAGGTATTGTATCAACATCATGGGTGATCTTAGTGATTCTAGTAATTGCTGGGTTGATGCTTGCAGGAATCATGCAGGTAATGCAATTGTCTCTTATTGAAACCATTCAAGAGCGCATTTTTCAAAGATCAGCATTTGAATTTGCCATTCGCATACCGCGTATTCAACTTGAGCAAGTTACATCGAAATATGCCCCGGAACTCATCAATCGATTTTTCGATACGCTGTCTTTGCAAAAAGGCCTTTCAAAATTTATGTTGGACATCGGCACTTCCAGTTTGCAAATAGTGTTTGGTATTATCTTGCTCAGCTTTTATCATCCATCTTTTATTCTATTCGGACTGGCATTGGTGTTGGTGTTGTATTTGGTTATTCGCATCACCGGACCTCGTGGTCTTCGCACAAGCATTGACGAAAGCACTTACAAATATCAAGTGGCGTTTTGGCTGGAAGAACTCGCCCGCACCATGAATACGTTTAAGCTAGCGGGAAACTCATCGTTACCCGTAGAACGCACAGACAACCTCGTGACGAATTATTTATCGTCCCGCAAGGATCACTTTAAGGTGTTGATGACACAATATTTAAGCATTGTAGGATTTAAAGGATTGGTTGCAGGCGGGCTTTTGGTGATTGGGAGCTTGCTTGTGCTTGATGGACAAATCAACCTTGGGCAATTTGTGGCCGCTGAGATCATCATCATTATGATCATCAACAGTTCTGAGAAACTAATACTTGCCATCGAGCCGGTATATGATGTGCTTACAGCTTTGGAGAAAATCGCTTTAGTTACCGACCTCGATCTGGAGCGAGAAGATGGCGTTCCTTTTCACAAGCCGAAAGAAGGACCTATAAGCCTCTCTTTAAGAAACCTAAAATATGGAACAGGCATGCTCAACCAACCTCTGGTAGATGGAATTACCCTGGACATTGAAGCTGGAGAACGTGTTTTAGTTCATGGGTATAGCGGCTCAGGGCGTACAAAATTGCTCGAGTTAATAAGCGGGCTTTATCAGGGCTACCAAGGCTCGATCGTGTATGATGACCAACCTGCTTCCTCTTTGAATTTAAGATCATTGCGTTGTCAAATAGGAGATTCACTAAGCGAAGAGGAGATTTTTGAGGGAACCATTGAAGAAAATATTTTGTTGGGCAAAGAGTGGTTAACAAAAGAAGACATGATCTGGGCGTGCAAGCGCATCGGCTTATATGATTACATCAAAAAATTGCATCACGGCTTCCAGACCCCTCTCACACCCAAAGGTAGTGGGCTTCCCGAGCACATAGTGCGCAAAATTAAAATGGTGCGATCGATTGTTGAAAAACCAGCGCTGGTGATTTGGCAAGAATCATTGCATGTTTTCTCAGAGGTGGACAAACAACAGATCATGGAGTGCATGATCGCTAGAGAACAGCCTTGGACATTGGTCGTAAACTCCGGATCTAAAAGACTGGCAAGGCAATGCGACAACATCGTTCTTCTGGAAGATGGTAAGATGATATTTCATGGAACTTATTCCGAGTTAGAAACACACCAAGAATTGATTGATTTGTTTTACGAATAGTCATGCTGAATATTTCACCAAATAGCGTTAACCATCTGGCTGATTTGACAAAGTTCAAAAGCTACAAGGTGATCTATGCGTCAAAGTTTCCGAGAAACCTCTTGGGCTGGCTTGGCTTTTTTATTGTGCTGTTTTTCATTTTCATTTTTCTGCCATGGACCCAAAACATACAAGCAACGGGAAGTGTCATCAACCTAAAACCCGAGCAGCGTCCACAAACCGTTAATTCTGTAATTGCCGGACGCATTGAGAAGTGGTATGTGCAAGAAGGTGATTTTGTTGAAAAAGGCGATACCATTTTATTTATTTCTGAAGTAAAAGATGAATATTTTGACCCCAATCTATTAGGCAGAACTCGTGAAAGGCTAGCCGCTCAAGAGGGTGGCATAAAAGCCTTTATGAATAAGATTGACGCACTTGATCAGCAAATTGCGGCATTAAGAGAGTCGCAACGATTAAAAATAGAACAGGCTCAAAATAAGATCAGGCAGGCAGAATTGAGCGTCAAGAGTGACAGTCTTGATTTAAAAGCTGCAAGTTCAAATATTGAAATTGCAGAACGACAATACAAGCGGATGGAAAACCTTTATAACCAAGGGTTAAAGTCGCTGACGGAAGTTGAAAATTTTCGTCAAAAATATCGTGAAGCTGAAGCCAAGTATGTCTCTGCGGAAAACAAACTCCTCAGCAGCCGAAACGAGTTTATCAATGCAAAGCTTCAGCTAACAACCATTCAAACGGAATACAACGACAAAATCGCTAAAAGCGAAAGCGACAAATACACTGCCTTGAGCTCGATGCTCGATGCCGAAGGCACGATGGCAAAAACGCTTAACGAGATGGCAAACTACACCATTCGTTCTTCCATGTATTTCATCACGGCTCCTCAAAATGGTTACATCACCAGAGCATTGCAAAGCGGAGTTGGTGAAACCATAACAGCTGGTGAACCAGTGGTTAGCATAGTGCCCAATATTACAGAACTGGCCGTTGAAATGTATGTAAGACCTATTGATTTGCCGCTCATCGAAAAAGGCGCTCAGGTGCGTTTTATTTTTGATGGATGGCCTTCGCTCGTATTTTCCGGTTGGCCGAATATTTCCGTGGGAACTTATGCTGGGCGCATTGCTGCCATCGACAACGTAACCAGTCAAAATGGAAAATACCGCATACTCGTATCCCCAGACACCAATGATGTTGCCTGGCCACAAGAGCTGCGCATGGGATCAGGCGCAAAGGCCATTGCATTGCTAAAAGACGTTCCTATTTGGTATGAGATTTGGCGTCAACTTAACGGCTTTCCACCAGAGTTTTATGACGCGAATAACAATCGACCTAACTCGGATTTCGAAATCAAGAAGCCATAAATGAAACGCTTGATTTCCATATCAGCGATGCTCGGTATTCTTTCGGGCGTCCATTGCCAAACATTTTCTTACCCTGCATTCATGAACCAAGTGGTGCAAAACCACCCCATTATGCAGCAGGCTAATATTGAAGCCGAAATAGGGAAAGCAAAGTTGCGGATGGAAAAGGCAGTAATGGATCCTTACATTGCTATAAATTATGCTGACAAGGCCTACAATGGCAACACATACTATGATAAAAGCAATATGAAATTGGCTTTACCCACGGCATTGGGCATGGAAATATTTGCTGGGTACGAAGAAAATTTGGAACCGTTGGTAAATCCTGAAGTCTCGACCAGCGGATTATACAAAGCGGGCGTGAGCATGCCCATCGGCAGCAACCTATTGTTGAACGAGCGCCAAATGGCAATCAGGCAGGGCAAACTGATGGTAAACATGGCTGAAGAACAAAAACGCATCATCATCAACGACTTGCTTTTCAGAGCCAATTTGGCTTATTTAAATTGGTCTTTAGCAGAAGCTGCACTTCAAGTACAGGAAAACGCCCTATTCATTGCTCGTGAACAGCTCTCTTTTGTAAAGGAAGTTTTTGAGCAAGGCGATGCGCCAGCCATTGACACAGTAGAAGCCTTTCTCCAGGTGCAAAATAGAAGTTTCTCATTATTGGAAACCGAAAACATTCTAAACAGCGCACAGTTGATCATCTCCACCTTCTTATGGGATGAACAGGGAAACAACACAACCCTCCCAGCTGGCACACAACCGGATGCACTGTCCACGCTTGTCAATCGATTCGAGCCAATAAGTGACAGCGTTTTGATCTGGAGAGAAAACCTTCGGCAAGACCATCCGCTATTGACCATCAACAAATTAAAAATTGAAGCGCTTAAAATTGAAAGACAAACTTCCATGAGCAACATTTTACCTCAAATACAACTCGATTACGCAGCACTTACTCCAGGCGTTAGCAACCGGGATATAAACGCCATAGGACTAAATGACCGCATGCTAAATGTGGGCTTAAAATATCCGCTTTTGCAACGTCAATCGCGCTCAGAAATCAATTTGATAAATCTAAAAGCCCGGCAAACTGAGATTGATCTGGATGTAAAGAAAGTCGATTTAGAAACAGAATTAGAAAAAGTGGCTTTTAACTATCGCATCAACCGTGAACAAGCAATACTCTACGGATCAATGACGGAAAATTTTAATCGTTTACTGCAAGCCGAACGCATAAAATTCGAACTGGGAGAAAGCAGTGTGTTCTTTCTCAATGCCCGTGAAAACAAGCTTTTTGACGCACAGGAACAACTATTGAAAGCACAGACCAACCAAGCCGTTTCAGCCCTCAAAATCATTCAAACCAGCAACAGGGAACAACGCTATTTTGATTTAATCGAATAAGCCAAACCACTTACCTAAGCGGATATGTATAGCTTCGAAGCCGCTATTTAGCCAAACCATGAATAAAATAGTAACAGTCTCTTTAATTCTCACCCTCTCTGCATGCACAGGCATAGAAAACGGTACTTACCAAAACGACAAGATCGATGATGAAACGCATGCGCTGATAAGTGCCAAAAACAAAATGCTACTCGGGTTTCTAAAGAAAGGCAACACCAAAGATCTAGCTGATATGATGTCGGTTGATATGCATCAATCAGTTCATGAAAATTTGGATGCATTTGTTGCAAAAGCCAGGACCAGAATAAGCAGTGATAACTATAAGGAAGTGGATGCTTTTCATGTGGTGAACGAAAACAGCAACCAACGGATTTCAATCAAAACAAAAGCGCATGACAAGCGCAATTATCAACTACGCTATCAAGCCGTTACTAAGGAATCATTTGTGTCCATTCTTGAACCACATACCGATGGAGACATATACCGCATCCTATTGGTTTATGGAAAATACAAAGACCAATGGAAGTTGAATGTGGTGCAATATGGACGCCACACTATTGGAGGGATTGATGCTATAGGGCATTATGAAAAAGCCATGGAACATGAATCAAAAGGATACCTTACCAATGCTGTGAATCATATGGTCTTGGCAAGCGCTACTGCATCGCCAGCATCAGAATATTTAGAATATACGCTGCAAAAAGAAATGGATCAATACAACGAGAATCTGTTGCAACAAGCATTGACCGCCTACCCTATGCCTCTGACATTGAATGATGTGGCGACAAAACCACAGGTATTCAAGATAATGCCCCAACGCGTTGAAGGCGACTTCTGCACCATGGTAAAATACCGCACCTCCATCATTCTGAGCGACACCATCGCGTTAAAAGCAGAAAACAGCATCATTGACCGGGAAATAGACGCCATATTTCCTGGCATCAAAGCAGACGCACCTTTTGTTTTTTACCGAGCCTACAATGAAATTCCAAAGGAAGACCTCAATGTGCCATATTTCGGTTTTGTGAAAGAAGTTGAATCAGCGGGAATATGAAAGTAAACCTTGCAGAAAAACTCGCTAAAATCAGTACCCATTGGGATCCGCATGTGGCAGCCGAGCTAAACGGTCAATGTGTGAAACTGGCAAAGTTGCACGGAGCGTTTATTTGGCATAAACACGATGATGAAGATGAACTTTTCTTGGTGGTAAAAGGCTCACTTCGTATGGCTTTTAGAGACCGGGAAGAAGTGATCAATGAGGGGGAATTTATCGTTGTTCCCAAAGGCGTTGAACACAAACCAATTGCCGACAAGGAGGTAGAAGTGATGCTTTTTGAACCGAAGGAGACATTGAACACCGGAGATCAAGATCATGCATTAACCAAGAAGCAACTGAAGCACATTTAATGCTACAAATTCCGATAATCGTTCCACAATGCGGTGCGAATGCCCAAACCGATAAAGACCATATCGGTAGTTTTCACCTGATCACGCTCCAATCTATAATGCAAAATCGCCTCGGTTTTCAGGTTCCAATTTTTAATGAGTGTATATCCGAGGTTTAATCTGATGTTCGCAACGTCAACCCTTTTGCCCTGCAATAAAAAGTTGCCGTGTTCACGGTTGTTTTCATCGCGTTCTTTGTTGCTCACCAAAATATCCTCTCCGAAATAAGTAGGCTGATAACTGTAACCCTTTCGTGAATAGGTTGTGAACAAACCTACTTGAAAACGACCGGGCTGCCATGTGGTTATTTGTACCCATTCAATAAAATTAGCACCTAAAGGATGTGCCAGTGGTTGATTGGCATGGGTATAACTCTGAAGCCGGTTGCTATGTCCATAGGTAAACGGCCGAACCACATTGATCTCTGCCAAAACCGAAGCGTTTTTCCAGCCTAGTGGCTCATGGTATTTCACCCCTAGTTGATAAGACTGCTTGTTTGCCCACCAACCTGTTTTAATTGTGCTGTCATTTAAAACCAATTTTCGAACTGGAGCAGCCCACTCGCCTACCACCATTTCGTCTAACAAAAACTGTCCATAAAGGGTAAGACCGGATATGGGTCTAATGCTTGAGCTAAAGCCAATTAAACTGTTGTCACTTGAACCGATGCCGTATTCAACAGGTCGGAAAAATATAAGCGGATTGAGATAATTCACGTCAAACGATCGGTTGACCACAGAGTCTTCACGTTCCCAAACGACAGACTCAAAAGCACCGACAGTCCACCATTTGGTCAGGTTCAAACTCAAATAGTGCATGGTACTGTATTTTGTGTTTTGCGGATAATAGCGCGATGGATAGTCATTGGCTTGGTTCATCTGTGCATAGAGAACCATGTATTTCAGTTTCCAAATGTTTACGTCTGTTCGTAAATAATTGTAATTTGATGAAACATCGCTCAGAAACATAGAGCGATAACCTTCGCCAATGAAATGCCTTCCGCGTCCGGCAAACAGCTCGAAGTATTCAGAAGGTTTCACTGCAATCACAGCCGACAATTGATCAAAGTCATACGCATCACCGTTTACTGATTCGCCAGATGCATAACCAAAACCCGGGACCACACTCAGGCTATCGGTGATTCGTTTCATGTAATCCGGGAAATTGCTTCTACCGACAACTCCATCTACATGAACATAAACTATATTTTTCCATCCCGCACCAACTCCAATACCTCCGAGTGCCTGAACACCTTGATTGAAAGAACTACCTGCTTGATTAAAAGCTGTGGCATCAATCCGAGGAGAAAGCGTTATATAGCTGGCTCCGCTGCGTCTTAGTGCAAGGTTATTGACGTTTCCAAGACTATCTTTAGGTTCGGCATATTTTTGAATAGTCCAAAAGCTGTAAGGTTTTAGAGCAGAGTGTATGTTGTGTGCGGAGTCTTTCATAGAGATTTCCGCTTTAGTAGTGATAAAATGCTCTAGCGGCAATACGCCCTCCTGAGCAAATCCGCCCATTGCCATAAAGCACAAACATGATATGAGAAAAATCGATTTCAATGTTGACCAGGCATCTGACGTTTTTTGAAATACAAAATCAAACCTGGAATTTGAGAGACAACAATGGCTAGTAATGCCGTAATGATCATCACAATACTTGGTTCAAATTGTAGGCTGGTTGAGAGAAGAATGATGAAAATAGATGTAACGTAAATAAGCAATACTGTTTTTCGATGACCCAACCCCAAATCCAGCAAGCGATGATGGATATGATTTCTGTCGGCAGCAAATGGAGAAAGTCCGTGTAAAATGCGGTAAATAAATATTCGTAAGGTATCGATAAGTGGATATACAAGCGCAGCCATAGCAAATACTGGTCGTGAAATTCCAACCAACTCAGGAGGTAACCCATCCACAGGGTATTCAATCAACTTGATCGCTAATATTGACAAGATCAGCCCAATGGTCAACGACCCGCTGTCGCCCATAAATATTTTTGCCGGTGAGAAATTATACACTAAAAACCCGATAAGGCTTCCAGCCAGTGCAAAAGCCAACACCGCATGCTGATTAGCTCCCGCAATAAAAAACCAAGTGCCCATCGCCACAGAAGCAATCACCCCAACTCCTCCTGCCAAACCATCCACGCCATCAATCAGGTTAATGGCATTTACAATGGCTGTGTATGTAATAATAGAAAGTAGAATCGAACCCCATTCTGGCAATTCGTATATGTCAAAAATCCCATACATGCTGGTGATGCGTATGTCGCCCATAATTACAAGAATAAAAGCAACGATGAGGTGTCCTACGAGTTTTTTCACTGGTGCTGTTCCGATAATATCGTCTTTGATGCCGATAAAAAACAGCAAAATCATGGTAGCCCCGATGTATTGAAAATCTTTTAGTGCACGACCCAAATCGGCCATATCGGCCATTTCTTCAAAAGGAAACCATAAAAGGTAAGCAAACAAGGTTCCCGCAAAAATGATGATGCCGCCAATGGTAGGAATACGTCTTAGATGCAGCTTTCGCTCATCACCGGGTTCGTCCACCAAGCGCTTTAAGTAGGCTACTTTAATCAGTGCTGGAGTTGAAAGCACCGAAACGATTAAGGCAGTTAGAAAAGTCAGTAGAATATTAAACATAGCTAAAAATCTAAGTATCGATTGAGTAATCCTGTTCTGAAAGCAAAGTAAGTGTAGGTATCCAGTGAGGCACTGATGCCATTATTTTCGGTTCGGTTAATGTTGCCAATTACAACTTGCATATTCGATCTGGGGTTGATAATAAATCCTGCCTCTAATTGAACAAAGTCGATGTTCCAATCACCAACCAAAGCATTGAGCATGCTAAATTTATGGTAAGAAGCCTCTGCAAAAAAATCACCAAAACGATAGCGCGCTTTTAGAATTAACTCGTCATTATCCACCAATGTGGGATGGGCTAAGGAAAGGTCGTTGTGTTGATAATAGTCGAGCACGGAGGTTCCCGGTTGCAACGGTTCGGTGATAACAGGTGTTTGGTTCTGACCATCGTAATATACACCTTCATTAACACGGTTAAACTCTGCGATAAAGCTGAAGCTTTCTGGAATTCCCTGCCAGCGCAATCCCAGTTGATAAGCATTTCCCCCACTTCCTGAGTTTCTGGCAAACTGGCCATAAACTTTCATTGTTGTGAGTGGGTTAAAATAACCGTTTAATCCGAAAATATGATTTCTAATGCCATTGCCGGTATATACAAACGCATATGGAAAGTAATACTCGATGCTTGCAGGATGGTTATTCCTCCGCCAGGTCCAAGTTGTGCCGTCAAAAAGCCCCAAACCCATCCAGTGTACGGGTTGAAAATGAAGATAGCTAAAACGAGCACCCAACCGCTTGAACATTGCCTCCTTGTTGCTGTAATTTACAGGCGCTACACGTTCCAGAGACTGCAACACAGCCCATGTTGTGCTGTAGGTGAGCCTGTCCTTGAAAAAACTAAAATGTGTTCTTAGAAAGGGATAAGGAGATGATGCATCAGAAAGCAACAGAGACCGATGGCCATAACCTACGAACTGTTTATCATGCCCAAATTGAATAAAAGAACGATCGTTGAGTGCATAACCAACGTATCCGGTTGCGAGAGTATAGTCATAATCGTAGCTATCGGAAGTATTATAGGGCTTCCACCTTCCAAACCCTGGAACACTTCCGCGTTCGGGGTCTGCAGGGTTATTGAAATCACCACGAGCTGAAACAATGCTGTCTAAATAATTGGGGAATATCGATTGATTTTCATAAAAGCTGGAAGCAAAAAAGAAACGTTTTCCGATGGCACCATTGAATTGAACACCTCGGGAATTCGTGAACATTCTCCTACCCAAATCGTCTTTTTGTCGGGCAGCTTCAAGGTTAAAGACAAAATCTCCATTCAAGACAAAATCTCCCTTTCTCAATTCAATGAGGTGCTCATTTCGCAGTTTGCGCAAAACCCAGCTTTCATGCTCTTTGCGTTTCCAATGATCCAGATCCGCATCAAACACAGAATCGAGTTGTTCAATAGAAACCAAAAAAGGAGCAAATGCGGTTTGTTGATTGATTTTATGCTTTGATAAATGATCGTTTAATTGTGCTTTCTGCAGGTGGTTAATAGGACTAAGTGTTACCTGTCCAAAAGAGACAGAAGCAAAAAGCACACCGCACAACAATGCCAATATTCCACGCATGATGCGAAGTTAATCCGAAACCTCAAAAAGCTCCGAATCTTTCACCGAATCATACACGGAGCGAATGCCTTCTTCAAGATCAATTTGGTGTTTCCAGCCCTGAGCATGCAATCGACCAACGTCCATCAACTTGCGCGGTGTTCCATCGGGTTTGCTTGTGTCAAACACCAAATCTCCTTTATAACCGGTAATGCGCTGAACCATTTCAGCCAATTCTTTAATGGAAACATCAGTTCCTGTCCCTACATTCAAAAAGAGTTTTTCATTGTAGTTATTCATCAAGAAAAGACAGGCATCCGCAAGGTCATCAACATGTAAAAATTCACGTCTGGGCGTTCCCGTTCCCCAAATTTCAACGCTGGGCTTTTGTTCTTTCACAGCCGAGTGGAACTTACGCAACAGGGCCGGTAAAACATGTGAATTTTGGAGGTTATAATTATCATTTGGGCCATACAAATTGGTTGGCATCACCGAAATAAAGTTGCAATCGTATTGATCCCTGTGTGCCTCAGCCATCTTAATGCCTGCTATTTTTGCTATAGCATAAGGCTCATTGGTATGTTCTAAATAACCTTCGAGCAGGTACTCTTCTTTCAGAGGTTGAGGTGCGAGTTTTGGATAGATACAGCTCGAACCCAAAAAAAGCATTTTGCTTACGTTGTGTTCATGCGATGCTTTGATGACGTTGGCTTCAATCATCAAATTATCGTAGATAAAATCTGCGCGATAGGTGTTATTGGCTACAATGCCTCCTACTTTGGCTGCCGACATAAACACAAATTCAGGTTTTTCAGCACTAAAAAAGGCATTCACAGCAGCTTGATTTCTTAAGTCAAGTTCGGCAGAAGTCCGCACTACAATATTGTGGAAACCTTCAGTTTTTAGTTTTCTCAAAATGGCGGAACCAACCATTCCACGGTGACCCGCAACATAAATTTTGCTGTCAACCTTCATCATTATTCGTGCGTTTGAATTACATCATGACCACCTTCCATCAGATATTTATCACGGCTAAAACGCTCGTAATCGGCCTTTACCATTTCTGCACAAAGCTGTTCTACTGATCGCTTGGGCACCCACCCTAATTCATTTCTGGCTTTTGATGCATCACCGACCAAGAGATCAACTTCGGTTGGCCTGAAATAAGCAGGATCAACCTCCACAACCACCTTGCCTGTTTTAGCATCGATCCCTTTTTCATCAACACCCGTACCTGTCCAGTTTAGGATAACTCCAGCTTCTTTGAACGACATAGAAACAAAATCGCGAACGGGAATGGTTTTTCCGGTAGCCAATACATAATCATCCGGTTTATCCTGCTGCAGCATCAGCCACATGCCTTCAACGTAGTCTTGTGCATGACCCCAGTCTCGTTTTGCGTCAAGATTTCCCAGGTATAGCTTTTTCTGCAATCCGAGCTTATACTTGGCTGCCGCTCGTGTGATTTTTCGTGTTACAAATGTTTCACCGCGCAAGGGCGATTCATGGTTAAATAAAATGCCGTTGCATGTGAACATCCCATATGCCTCGCGGTAATTTTTGCAAATCCAATAGGCGTATAACTTCGCAACTCCATAGGGACTTCGAGGATAAAATGGCGTGGTTTCAGTTTGAGGAATCTCCTGCACCTTACCATACAGCTCGCTTGTAGATGCCTGATAGAATTTTGTTTTCTCAATCATATCTAAAATGCGGATGGCTTCCAAAATCCGCAAAGTTCCAAGAGCATCAGAATTTGCAGTGTATTCCGGTGTTTCAAACGAAACCATAACATGGCTTTGGGCAGCGAGGTTATA
>JBBDRU010000338.1:0-14575 GCA_040905305.1 Salibacteraceae bacterium
CGCACCCTACGTTTTATCTAAGACGAAAACACTATATGGAATTTGGATTATACGATCTGAGCTTTAAACAATCAGCGGATTACGAATTAATGCTGCGTATGTTGTATAAGCAAGAGTTAAACGCAGAGTACGTTTCTAAAGTGATGGTCAAAATGCGATTAGGTGGAGCAAGCAATGTGAGCTTGATGAACCGTTTGCGCGCCAATAAAGAAGATGTTGCTGCCTGGAAGAAAAACGGGTTAAGAACATCACCTTTTACAAGGTTCCGTAAACCGCTTTCAAAACTCGGACAGTATTTTAAACGCGGTTAGGCATTATTTCCAAAGCGGCTCATTGATGACCATTTCAACGAGTGGGGGTTCGGTATCTCGCAGCACACCGAACTCAAATGATGGATATTTCCCCATAAGGTCGATGTTGTCTGAATCGTATTCTATTGTTTGCTTGCGGTAACCCTCATACCTCATTTCTGTACCTTTTTTTCGCACCAGACCATTTTCGGCCAACACTTCACTTGCAAGTACAGTCATTTCTTCTACCATTTTTTTTGCCGATTCGACATCATTGGCTTCAAATAAAGCAACGTAGGTGTGGCTGTCTTCTGAATCTACATCGATGAAGACGTCTTTTGCGCCTGATACTTTTCTGGACGCATGAAACTTTGCATTTCCGCGATCTGTGGTTCCCGAACTTTCTTTTTTGATTTCCTTGAATCCGCTGGCAGCGGCCTCATATAGAATAACAATATTTTTTTGAAAAATTTCTTTATTGATGTCTTGAGCCTGAACACTAGCGCTAAAGACGGCAGATAATGTGAAAAGTACAAGTGATTTCATCGGGTATTAATTTTCTGCAAAGTAAGAAGCTTACTGAAATTTACCTACAGATAATCAAGAAATCCAAAGAAGAGCTGCTCATGAAATGGATACTTCATGCGTCAACATAGCTTGAAAAAGTGAAATTCATTAGAATCGTGCACGTCCCATTCTGCCTCTCTTTCTTCCGTAGAGGTAGTTTTTACGCTTCCCGAAGCTCTTAGATTTACCCCTGATCACGTAGGAGTAATTAAAGCTAAGCATGAGGTAGCTGTCGTTCGCCTCAGGGTTTCCTCGGATTTGTCCGGGAACGTAAACATCGGCTAAATCTCTCGCTAATGGATTGTTTGCCACTTCGGAAGTTCTGTTAGAAAGTGCAATCGCTTCAGGGCTGCCGAGTTCACTTGGGTCAGGGTAAACAGTACTGACATCATCAATGTAATCTGTGAAGGTGTATCTCCAGCCTACTTTCATTCCAAAACGATGAATGCGAGAAAACGTGTAAAACATACCAAAACCAACAGGGATTACAGGTTGCCATTTGCTGTAAGGCGTATCTAAACCTTCAGTATTTAACGGTTGAAGCTCATACCATGTGCTTCCTAAGCGCGCTTTAGGGTTGTTATAAAAAACACCTACACCGCCCCAGAAATAAGCCTTAAAGTCGAGCAAATACCGACCTGTTCTTCCTACATCTGGTTGATTGTAAAAATAATATTCGCCTGTAACCGCAAATTCAAAGACGTCATTTCGAAAATGCAGGTTTCTTGTAAAGCGGTTGGGGTTTTCTGTGAGGCTGTCTGCTCCTTGCAATCGAGCATATTCAAACGAAAAGTTCAAAGCAAAATTGTAATCCAGGCGGTATCGTGCAAACACCCCGGGGTTCCAGCGCGTTTGATCTAATTTCATGTCTAATATCCAATCTCGGGCTAACCCCGGGCCGCCACCGATTTCACCGAGATAGTTAGCGAAACCTGCGTTTACACCAACGTCCCATGCATATTGTGCATTTACGCTTTGGGCGTAGATCATGCCTGTTAAGGCTAATATTATAAGTTTTGCTCGCAGCATAGAATGGCAGCAAAAGTAAAAACTTTGGTTGTTCGTGCGACAATCATTATAGGAATGTGGAAAATCATTCGCTTAACACAATTAAACCGCGGGGTTTAACGTTGTATTTTTGCACTTGAAATTGACAAAATTACCAACATATATCACTTGTTTACTTGTTTTTGTATCAAGTTTGGCTTTAGGACAGGATGTTCCTGAGCTGCGATGCATTTCATTAGATGATAATGATAATGTAACCTTGAATTGGCAGCAACCGGCAGATACAGGTGCTGATTTTAACCAATATATCATCCGATACCGTCAGGGAACTGCCGGCAATTTTAATGTAATTTCTCAAGTAACGGACTACAATCAAACCTCAGCATTGCTCACGGGTCCATTCACAGTACCCGGTAGTTTTTATATTCAGCAGGTTTACAATGGGTTTGCTGACACCAGTGGCGCTTCAGAAACCGCCAGTCCAATTTTGGTTGGACTTACGAGCAATGGAAAAGTGTTGAGCCTGGGTTGGAATCCGACTGGACTGCCTGGAACGGATTCATTGTATTCCTTATTAAAGCAAAATGATACGGGATCATTCGAATTGATAAAAAAACTGGATTTTCCGCTTACGGCATTTGACGATACCATCAAAAACTGTTCTGAAAATGTAGCCTTTCGCGTGGAAGTGAAAGGCAATGGAGGTTGCATCAGCCGATCGAATACCATCGAGGGTTTGGTGGTCGATAATGTTCCACCTGCTCGAACCAATCTTTATGTGTTGAATGTGGATACAGCCACCGGGTTAGTAGATCTGGAATGGCAGCGTTCTGCTTCAGCCGATGTGCTTGGGTACATGATTTTTTATTTCGAGGACTTTGTAAGGGCTGATACCGTTTTTGGTGCCGATAGCCTTCAATATCGTTATGAAGAATTTGGCATAGATGCAAGATTGCAGGCTGAAACACTTTCTGTAGCCCCGTTTGATAGTTGTTTTGATTCGGTTTTGTCATGGTATAATCAGGCTGCAGACAGTTTGCGTTTTCAAACCATGTTCATCGATTCATCTGACTTTGATCGATGTAGTGGCAGTTTGACCATAGAGTGGGAATTACCCGTTGATGGTTTTCCGGTTGGGGTGAGGAACCTCTCCGGGTTTAGGGTGTATCGAAAAATTCTGGGTGAGGGATCAACACTGATAGCCACGCTTCCTGCTGAAGACTCTTTGTTTGTGGACAGCGGACTGGTGTCTGGAAAGAATTACACCTATGTGGTCAACCCTTTTGATGAAGTAAATGACAAAGAGGCTATGTCCAATAAGTTGGAAATCAGCTTGGACGATAAAAACGAACCTGATTTTTTATACATTTCAAGCATTCTAAATAACCATGAAAGCGGTGAGAATGAAGTAAACGTCTATGCAGACACCACAGCTGAAACAGTGAAATACGGTATGTTCCGATCGATAAGCAATAAAACCGAGTTGATTCAAATCAGCGAGCATGGCGAAGACCTCTCGGCTGAAATGGTCTTTGTGGATGAATCAGGACAGGCAGGCCAAACGGATTATTTTTATCAAGTCGTTGCCTTTGATGTTTGCGGTGATCCGATTGGAAACTCTCAAATCGCTAAAAGCATTCATATTCAGGGGGAAAAGCAAATACGTGATTTGCTCAATCATTTGTCATGGACAGGATATGAAGGATTTGACAGTGCGGGTACATCGGTTGATATCTACGATTTGTATCGGGTTTATAACAACGGTTTGGAAGACTTGATCTACTCTTCGCTGACCCCGCTTAGATTTACAGATGATCTGGTTGAGCTTACAAACATCAGCGGTGATATTTGTTACTATATTGCCGCTGCTGAATCACCGGGCAATATCTACGGGTTTAATGAAGTTGCTCAGTCAAATTTGGTTTGCTTGAATTATCCCGCCAAGGTGTTTATTCCTAATGCATTTACGCCAGATGACGATGGTTTTAACGATCTGTTTTTGCCCAATGTAAATTACATCAATCCGGATTCTTACGTATTGAGTATTTATGATCGCATGGGGAATTTGATCTATCAAACCAAAGATCCTTTGAAAGGCTGGGATGGAGCAAACCACCCAAACGGGGTTTATGCCTATCATCTTTTCCTAACAAACGCACTGGATGATGAGTTGCAGTACTCAGGAAAAATTCATTTGATACGGTAGAACTCCCCTTGAGTGTTGCGTTGTGTAGTTGTTGTTGTTTTCAGAAGTTTGATGCCTCGGTCAACTTAACATACTATTTAGATATTAATGCTTCTAAAACCCATTGGTCTTTCTATTTTTGCCCAATTTTTTAAGCGCCCTTGATCATGAGTATTCCAACAGATAAAATAAAAGAAGGCCTAACATTTGATGATGTTCTTCTAGTTCCGAACTATTCAGAAATATTACCGAGGAATGTGGCCATCACATCCAGGTTTTCTCGAAACATCGAGCTGAGGACACCGATCGTTTCAGCGGCCATGGATACGGTTACTGAATCGGAACTGGCTATCGCGCTGGCTCAGGAAGGAGGAATAGGGGTGTTGCATAAAAACATGACCATCGAGCAGCAAGCGGCTGAAGTGCGTAAAGTGAAACGCTCTGAAAGCGGCATGATTCAAGATCCTGTTACCATTTCCCGAGATGCAAAAATCGGTGAGGCATTGGCTTTGATGAAGGAGCACTCGATAGGCGGTATTCCCGTGGTGGATGAGAAAAATCAGCTTCAGGGCATTGTGACCAATAGAGATTTGCGGTTTGAAAAGAATATGAGCAGGCCTCTTGCTGACGTGATGACCGGTCAGGGATTGGTAACGACTAAAGATGGATCTGACCTGGAAAAAGCAGAGGAAATACTTCAGCGTCATAAAATAGAGAAATTGCCAGTTGTTGATGATCACAATCAATTGATTGGTTTAATCACATTTAAGGATATCATCAAATCTCGAATCAGACCAAACGCTTGCAAGGACGATTTTGGAAGGTTGCGTGTTGCGGCTGCGGTTGGCATAACACCCGACACGTTCGATCGAATGGATGCATTGGTAAACGCTGGTGTTGATGCCCTGGTGATCGACACAGCTCATGGTCATTCGAAGGGAGTGATCAGTACATTGAAAGAAGCTAAAAAACGCTTTGCCGATAAACCGGTAGATTTTGTAGTTGGCAATATTGCTACTGCCGAGGCAGCCATTGCATTGAAAGAAGCCGGTGCAGACGCAGTAAAAGTCGGCATCGGTCCGGGTTCTATTTGCACCACACGAGTAATTGCTGGAGTGGGAGTTCCGCAGTTAAGCGCAATAATGGACGTAGCTGTTGCGCTCGAAGGTAGCGGAATCCCGTTGATCGGTGATGGTGGTATTCGATTCAGCGGTGATTTTGTGAAAGCTTTGGCAGCAGGTGCATCGTGCATCATGGTTGGTTCTATGTTTGCCGGAGTTGAAGAGTCACCTGGAGAAACAATCATCTATGAAGGGAGAAGATTTAAGAGCTATCGTGGCATGGGCAGTATAGAAGCCATGCAGAAAGGGTCTAAGGATCGTTATTTTCAAGATGTCGAAGACGATATCAAGAAACTTGTGCCTGAAGGAATTTCAGGGCGTGTCCCGTTCAAGGGTAAATTGAGCGAGGTGGTTTATCAAATGGTAGGCGGGTTGAGAGCAGGAATGGGATATTGCGGTGCCGAAAGCATTGCTGAGTTGAAAAAAGCTTCTTTTATTCGCGTGACGGCTGCAGGTGTTCGTGAAAGCCACCCTCATGATGTCAGCATCACGAGAGAAGCGCCTAATTATACAAGTAGATAATTGATTAAAAGGAAAAACGATGAAGAATTACGTTCTGGGTTTAGTGTTTTTAGTTGGCTGTATGATGGGTTATGCACAGGATGACCGTGTATTGATGACCATTGAAAATAAGAAAGTTACGGTTGATGATTTTCTGGCGATTTATAATAAGAATAGCACGACCAATGTGATTGACCGCAAATCGATGGACGACTACTTGAGCTTATTTGTAAACTTCAAGCTGAAAGTCCATGCCGCAGAAGAATTGGGGTTAGACACTTCGAGAAAATTTGTGAATGAATTAGAAGGGTATCGCAGGCAGTTGGCTCAGCCATATTTGGTCGATCGTGAAATGAATGATAAATTGATCAAGGAAGCGCATGATCGCATGCAGAAAGATGTAAAGGCTTACCACATTTTGATCAAGGTAGATCAATCTGCCAGCCCAAAAGACACACTCGCAGCTGTGCGAAAATTAAAGCAACTATCCAAGAATATTTCATCTGAAGATGACATGCTGCAGGCAATGGATAAGATCAGATCTGGTGGTGATCAGGACGTAATCGCTGAAGATTTGGGATACTTCACGGCATTTTCAATGGTCTATCCTTTCGAAACGGCTGCATACAATACTCCTGTTGGATCCTTGAGCAAGCCGGTTCGCACACGTTTTGGATATCATGTGATTTTTGTTGCCGACAAACGAGAAGCCCGGGGTGAAATTAGAACCTCTCACATCATGATTCGCACATCAGAGGATATGTCTGAAGACGATCAGCAATACGCCAAGAATAAGGTTGATGAAATTTATGATCGACTTCAAAATGGAGAAAACTTCGCGGAATTAGCGAAAGAATATTCTGAGGATAAAGGTTCGGCAAAAAACGGAGGCCGTTTGCCTTGGTTCGGAACAGGTAGAATGGTAGCTGCGTTTGAAGATGCTGCTTTTGCGCTGGAAGAAAATGGTGATATTACAGAACCGGTAAAGACAAGTTATGGATGGCATATCATCAAACGTGATGATTATAAGGGAGTTGAGTCATACGAGAACCTGGAGAATATGCTGAAAAAGAAAATCGAGCGTGATTCCAGAGGGCAGCAAGGTCGTATTGCACTGCTCAAAAAACTTAAAGAAGAATATACATTAAGCTACAACTACAAGAACCGCGATGCAGTTCATAAAGCTGTGCCATCAGAATACCTGGAAGGAAAGTGGAACCCCGATTCACCGGCAGGGATGGAATCTCCTGTATTGACCATCACCGATAATGTTTACTCAAATGAAAGTAAAAGTGTGAGTCAAAAAGATTATTTCGAGTACTTGAGAAAATTTCAGCGCAAGTATGAGAGCGATGTCAAACTGAGCACAGTTTTAAGTGATCAATGGGAGGGGTTTATCAACGCAAGCCTCATTGATTTTGAGAATGACATTCTCGATCAGAAGTATCCTGAGTTTAAGGCTTTGATGCAGGAGTATCATGATGGTATTTTGTTGTTTGATTTAATGGATCAAAAAGTTTGGTCAAAAGCGGTAAAAGATACGGTTGGTCTGGAATCGTTTTATGAAACTAACAAAGAAGACTTCATGTGGGGTGAGCGCGTTGATGCATCAGTTTACATTTGTGAAGACCAAAAAGCAGCCAAGAAAACACGGAAATTGGCTAAAAAAAGATTGAAGAAAGGATATACGGATTCATATATTTTGAACAAAATTAACGATGAAAACCCGCTTCAATTGACCATTCGTTCAGGAATTTATCCGAAAGGCGAAGATGAGTATATTGATAGTGCGCCCTGGGAAGAAGGGATACACGAAGTGGATGGAAGTAACGATCGAAAAGTGCTTGTTCAGATTTATGAGTTAAAAAATCCTGAACCGAAAACATTGCAAGAGGCAAGAGGCTTGGTCACTTCAGCCTATCAAACACACCTCGAAGATGAGTGGGTGAATGAATTGAGAGAACGCATTGATTTCGAAGTTGATTACAAAGTGTTTCAATCCATCGAAAGAAAATAATCCATTGAAGTTTGCAGGATTCTATCTTATCGTATTGTTTTTTACTGCCTGCCAGCAGCAAGAGTCACAAGAGCTTATCATTGCTCGGATGGGTGATCGGTTTCTCACGGAAAAGGAGTTAAAGAGCGCTATTCCCAATGAGCTTTCATCAGAAGATAGTGCGGAGTTGGCTGCAAACGTCATACAAAACTGGGTCAACCGTGAATTGATGTTTGAAAAGGCGCAGCTGAATTTGCAAGATGCGAGCGAGGACATTGAACAGCGAGTAGAGAAATATCGAAAAGAACTCTTTATCTATGCTTATGAAAAGGAGCAGGTTAGACAGAAGCTCGATACTAATATTTCAGAGGAAGAACTTGAAACATTTTATCGTGAAAATCAGGACATGTTTCAATTGAACGATTATATCTTGAAAGTGCGATATGTGAAATTAAAGCTGAACAGTCCTAACCAGGAAAATGTGAAGATTTGGATCCAATCAGAAGATCAGGACGAGCTGGACGAGTTAACCGAGTATTGCCACAAGTATGCGGTGAGGTTTTACAATGACAGCAATTGGGTGTATTTTAACGAATTGTTGAAGGAATTGCCTATAGAAGTTTACAATAAAGAATTGTTTCTTCGTTCTGATAACGTAGTGAGTTTTCAAGATGCGCAACATGTGTATTATCTGTCAATTCGAGACTTGCAATCAAAAAACACATTGTCGCCATTGGCTTTAGAGGAAAATAGAATTAAGGGACTCATTTTAAATAAAAGAAAGCTTGAGTTGCTGAGTAAAATCAGGAATCGACTTTATAAAGATGCTGTTGCCCAAGGAAAAGTAAAGAAGTATGATAAACCAAGTATTCCAGAGTAAAGCTGCACTAATTTTTGCTTGTCTTCTGGTGTTTGCATCGCATTCAACCTCGGCTCAGGAATCAAAGTCAGAAGAACAGGTTATCGATAAGGTAGTGGCTGTTGTAGGAGAAAACATCGTTTTACTTTCAGATATTGAAGGGCAGATCGAGCAGATGACGGTAAACGATATGCCCGTTGATGAAAATTCTCGTTGCCGCGTTATCGAAGATTTGATGTATCAAAAGTTGTTTCTGACCGAAGCAAAGGCAGATAGCGTTGTTGTAAGTGAAGATCAAGTTGAGCAGGAGCTTGGCAGAAGGTTAAGGTATTTCATTCAGCAAATAGGTTCTGAGGAAGAGTTGGTTCGGTTTTATGGTAAAACAATTGATGAGATCAAGGAAGACTTTCGCTCTGAAGTGGAAAATTTATTGGTGATTCAGCAAATGCAGGGAAAAATTACCGGTGATGTTAAGATTACACCGGCTGAAGTACGTGAATTTTACAACAAGATCCCTAAAGACAGTATACCGTATATCAATGCCGAAGCGATGATTTCACACATTGTTCGCCAGCCTGAGGTGAGTGCTGATGAGGAGAAACGGATAATTGACCGGTTGAAAACATTCAAGGAACGCGTGGCCAAAGGTGAGGATTTTGGAACCCTGGCTTATCTCTATTCTCAAGATCCGGGTTCTGCTATGAAGAACGGGGAGTTGGGGTTGATGGATCGGACGGATTTGGTGCCAGAATTTGCTAATACTGCCATGACATTGGAACCCGGAGAGGTTTCTGCCGTGGTGAAAACGCAGTTTGGTTATCACATCATTCAAATGGTAGAGCGCAAGGGTGACCGAATCAATGTTAGACATATATTGTTGATTCCGCAAGTGTCACCGAATGATTTGCAGAAAGCCAAAGTCTGGCTTGACAGCCTTAAACAGGAAATCATCGAGCAAGATTCACTCACCTTTGCAAAGGCAGCGATCAAGTATAGTGATGACAAGGAAACGCGCATGAATGGGGGTGTTATGATCAATCCTCAGGACGCGAGTAATAAATTTGATATGGAAACTCTGGGTCAGATGGATCGCAATCTGCTTTTTGCAGTTGAGTCGATGGAAGAAGGAGATATTTCCGGACCTGATCTATATCAGGGTAGGGACGGTAAAAAGGCTTATCGCCTCGTTCAGCTTGTTGATATGACTGAGCCGCACATCGCCAACATCAGGGATGACTACAATCGATTACAGCAGTCTGCAAAACGAAGAAAAGAGAACGAAACATTAGAACGTTGGATTGAAAACCATTGCAGGAATGCCTATGTTTGGGTAGATGAAGATTATGCCGTTTGTCCTTTCAAAACTAAATGGCAAATTGCCAAACGTTAATGTCATTCAGGTAACAGTCGGCAATTACCCGACCCAAACCATTGATTTTGACCTGTACATTCCCTAAAAGCTTCAGACCTGCTTATTCCGGAGAAGTCCATAGAAAACTCCACTCCTTCTGTTTCACAAACGCAGGTGTGATTTTGATAGATTGTGGTTATTTCACAGGACGAAAATGCAACCGTCAGTGCATTTAATAAAGCCAACCGCAGAAAACTTGTTGAAAATTGATGTAAGAAAAGTAAGCAAAATATTTTACCGCGCGATTGGCACTTTTATTTTGTCTTGCTCGGTTATGCCTGATATCACTTCGATAAAAATGCCGTCAGAGATACCGGTTTCTATGATTCGTTTCTCAAACTTTTGATCTCCTATTTCTACTTCCACATAAGTTTCATCATCTTCAAAATGAACCAGTGATTCATTGACTGCCAACACATTTTCACGTTTGTCTAAAACAACATCGGCATTAGCGGAGTATCCAGCTCGAATAAACTGGCTGGTATCAACCTTCACTGCCGCTTCAATCTCAAATTTTATAGCTCCTTCTTCCTCTACGCCCTTGGGTGAGATATATTCCAAAATTGCAGTAAATGGGTGATCTTCAATTGCACCGATGTTCAAGATCAACTCCATGCCTAACTCTAGTTTCTCGACCTCCGACTCATCCACACGACCCTCAAAAATGAGATTATCCATGTCTGCTACACTCGCGATGGTGGTGCCATCGTTAAAATTGTTTGCTTCAATCACATTGAACCCTTCTTCTACAGGCACATCTAAGACCATTCCTTTTACCGTTGATCGAATGAGCGTATTTGATGCATTGCTCGATTTTCTTGAAACTCCGTCTTTTACGATGGCCAGCGCATCTTCTGCTGCATTTAACTCTTCCTCAGCCTGCTTTCGCGCTAGTTCAAAGTTTTGAAACTCAGCCGCAGAAATCACCTGACTTTCTAGCAGTTTCTTGTTGCGGTTATAATCTATCCGGGCATTGTTCAATGATATTTTAGCCTGGTTTACCCGGTTCTCTGCATTGTTCAATGAAACCATGTTGGGGATCACCTTAACTTTTGCGATCAGATCACCGCTTTCTACCAAGTCACCGGCTTTAACATAGATTTTCTGAATAATTCCGGAAATCTGTGGTTTGATAAAGGTTTCATTTCTAGGGGAGACAGACCCTGTGGCCACACTTTTCTTCACGATGTTCCTGATTTCAGCCTGTTCGGTTTTATACACGATGGGCTCTTCCACGTTTTTTTGATATAGAAACCAAAGTGTCCAAACAAAGATTCCAAGAATGGATGCTAATAATGCGATGCGTAATATGCGTTTCATAATGATTGTTTCATTCGCTTCTCAAAGCTACAATGGGATCAACCCTTGCGGCTTTTTGAGCAGGTATTACTCCGGCAAGTCCACCGGATATGATGATAATGATTAAACAAAGTATGGCTGTTGCCAGGTCGATTTCAGGATTGCTGAACATGGTGGCAGATTTACCGATGATTTTATTGACTCCTTCAAGGGTCCAAACCCCGGCTGCAAGTCCTAAATACCCAGCGATACCGGTTAAAATAACAGCCTCCAAGATGATTTGTGATATGATCAGAAAGGGTGTGGCTCCAATGGCTTTGCGAATTCCGATTTCTTTGGTTCGCTCTTTCACAACCACCAACATGATGTTGCTGACGCCAATAATACCTGCAAGCAAAGTCCCCAGGCCAACAATCCAAACCAAAACCTGAATGGCGATGAATAAACCTGAAATCTTTCCGAATTCTTCTCCGGCATTAAAACCACCAATGCCTCTAGGGTCGTCAGGGTGAACATTATGCGTTTTTTTCAAAATATTCTGTGC
Source organism: Salibacteraceae bacterium (assembly GCA_040905305.1). GTDB lineage: Bacteria > Bacteroidota > Bacteroidia > Flavobacteriales_G > Salibacteraceae > SHAN690. Next base: position 11,782 of record JBBDRU010000338.1, read on the forward strand.
TTTTTTCTCTAAGTCCTCAATTGGTACATCGCTTTTGCCCATTATGGAATACCACCCAACGCGATCACCGTAATTGAAGGCTTGCTGAAAAGTAGTGATAGGTGTTAAAATGGTCTCCAGCTCGCGTTCGCTGAAATCAGAAGTGAACTCTACATCGTGCACCCCGATAACCATGAAATATACACCGGAAATGGTGATGTAATCTCCGATAGGATCTTCGTCTTTTTCAAACAGTACATCGCGAACCCGTGAACCAATAACCGCAACCTTACGTTTATCCTGAATGTCCTTATCGTTTAGCCAACGCCCCTGCACAATTTTTTTTGGTGAAATTTTAATGATTTCAGGAATATCACCAGAAACACCAAAACTGCTGCCACTAAAACTTTTACGAGTAACATAATTAGTGCCTCGGTGGCCTCCTAATTGACACTTGGGAGCAACCACTTCAGCACCGTGTAGCTCCCTTTTTAACACTTCCGTGTCCTGATTGTTAAAAGCTATGTATCGTCCTTTCCGAAATCCTTTATAGGGCATGGAAGTCGTTTGACCCCACATATAGAATGAATTGGTTGCAAAGCTTCCAAAGCCTCCCATCACACCATTGCGTAGTCCGTTTCCCGAACCCATCAAAACAACGAGCATAAACATTCCCCAAAAAACACCAAAAGCAGTAAGTGCTGTTCTTAGCTTGTTTTTTGCGAGCACATGATATATTTCTTGCCAACGATCGGTATCAAACATGCTTTCTATTAATCTTCTCTTAATGCAATTACTGGTTGTATCTGAGATGCTCTGATGGCTGGAATCAATCCGGCTAAACTTCCGGCTAAAATGAGCAAGAGCGTGGCACTTATCGCAACGTTGAGATCAACCTCCGGATTTTGAAAAAATGGTGCGTCTGCAATCAGACCTCCTACCCATTCCAACAAAATGACGCCAAGCGTAAGACCAATATACCCGGCAACGGTGGTAATGAATATGGCTTCTTGCATGATTAATGCAATAATGGAGGAAGAGCTGGCACCGATGGCTTTTCGAATTCCGATTTCTTTGGTTCGTTCTTTTACAACAATCATCATGATGTTGCTGACACCCACAATCCCGGCTAGAATAGTGCCGAAACCGATGACCCAAATGAATACTCGAATGCCAGTAAATAAATCTGCAAATTTTTGAAAATATTCTGCACGATTTCTTATGAAAATTGCGCGTTCATCTTCAGGGTCGAAATTGAGTCGTGTTGAAAGTCGCGTTCGAATGTTTTCAACGATCAGGTTCGCGTCTTCAACGCTCGCATCACCTGTTGTCATAGCCATTCGATCAATTCTTCTCGGATTTCCGAAGACCCTTTGATGAGTGGTGAGTGGAATCCATGTTCTGCGTACATCCCGATCCCCACCTTTATCATCATAATGCCCAATGATCAAAAAAGGAATTCCGCTGATGTTGATGTATTCTCCGATAGGATCTGCATTTCCAAAAAGCTCTGCTTTCATAATACTTCCCAAACAGGCCACTTTTCGACCCTGGTCAACATCGATTTTGTTGATGAACCGTCCATCTACAATGGTCATTTTTTCTGAATACTGCTCACCGGGTAGGCATCCCAAAATATCAAAGGTTCCTGATTTGCTTTTGTAGCTAACAAGACCAACTCCTCTAAAATATTTGCGAGCGCTTACATTTTCAATCCCTGATACATGCGTCTTAATGTCTTCAAAATCTTCATTGGTCAGTGATAATTCTCTATCAGGTTTTAGGCCTTTATAGGGTTTCGAGGTTTTTCCAGGAGATATGGATATGCTATTGATAGCGTCTCCAGCAAACTGATTTTCTGCACCGTTTTGCAACCCTTTGCCCGAACCTAAAAGAATGATCAGCATAAAGATGCCCCAAGCAACACTGAACCCTGTGAGGAAAGTGCGCATGCGATTTTTGTTAATCGTGCTGAATATTTCTTGCCACTTATCACGATCAAACATGCGCAGCGGAGTTTTCAATGATTTGGCCATCCTTCAGCAAGATTTGCCGATCAGTTTTGTCTGCGATATCCTGCTCGTGCGTAACAATGATAACGGTGATTCCCAATTGATTCACTTCCTTAAATAAGTTCATCACATTCTCAGAAGTCACTGAGTCAAGAGCGCCCGTTGGTTCATCGGCCAGAATTAACTTTGGCTTTGAAATCAAAGCCCGGGCAATGGAAACGCGCTGTTGCTGGCCACCTGATAGTTGGCTGGGCATGTGTTCTGCCCAGTCTTTTATTCCCACTTTTTCAAGGTATTCCAACGCGATTTTGTTTCGTTCTTTTCTTGGAACACCTCTGTAATAGAGTGGGAGCGCTACATTTTCAACTGCGTTTTTATATCCTAGTAAGTGAAACGACTGAAAAATAAATCCTATGAATTCATTGCGATATCGAGCAGCCTTTTTCTCACTCAGGTTTTTGATCAGGGTATTGTCCAGGGTGTACTCACCGCTGTCATACTCATCTAAGATGCCAAGAATGTTGAGCAGGGTAGATTTACCAGACCCCGAAGAACCCATGATGGATACGAGTTCACCGGCACCGATATCCAAATTCACATCCTTCAGCACATGCAATTGGTGTGAACCTGTTTCGTAATATTTATTGATGTTTCTTAGCCTAATCACAACCTACAATGTTAAGCAGTGAAACGCCAGATTGTTTTAAATAATGTCAGATAGTTTCTGATGATGTCCACTGGTTATATTCATCGATGAATGGATATAAAAAAAGCGGCAACAGCCGCTTTTAATTTATGAATGG
>JBBDRU010000339.1:0-2378 GCA_040905305.1 Salibacteraceae bacterium
TATTTCGAAATAGGTTGTTTGATAATTCAGAATCTCGAATGTCTTTGAGCAGCAACCCATACGATGATTCGCCCCAATTGTCGATGAATTTATTGCGATGCATTTGCACATTGTCCGAATACATCACGGCCACGCCCGCACCGTTTTTAGTAAAAGTGTTTTCCTCGTAAATGTTGTTGTGCGAAAACATAAAATGCAATCCATAGCGCATGTTTCCCTCGCTGTAATTGTTTGTGATAAGTGTGTTTTTTACAAACTCAAAGTAAATACCGTCACGGTGTTTCTTTACGGTGTTGTTCATCACTTTCATGTCGTTGCAATACCAGAGGTGAATAGCGTTTCCATTGGCAGATTCGAGGTAGTTGTTTTCATCTGCATCACCTTGCACATTACAATTCTCTATGATTCCGTGTTTACTTTTTTCAATTAATAATCCAAAAAAACTGTGACGAACGGTCACGTTATTGATGTGCAAATAATCAGAACTATTGCATTTTATAGCTGCTCTGTCTTCCACATAGTTTGTGGCCACATTGCGAAGCTCGAGGTTACTGATATGAACGCTGTCGTGGTTTATATACAAGATGGTTTTTCCGCCACCATCCAAAATTGAGCCTTGCTCTCCGCTAATATGGAGGCGCTTTTGGATTCGTAATTCCTGAACGGTGTAAACGCCTTTTTTCAAAAATATGTTGTCTCCGTTTTTAGCTAATTCCACAGCATGCTGAAGTGTGGCGATTTCGCAATCTACACACACATTTATATCTGTGGCTAAAGCGTTGGCTTGAAAATAAATAATTGAAGTAATGAAAAAAAGAAATCGCATTATCTGTCGTATGCAGATTTGATTGAACTCCAGTCATGCAGGTCGCCACCTTTTTCATTTTTGAATTTTTCAGCCGTTCCCTTGTCGCTAAAAGCGTTTAAAAAACCGCCCATCGGGCTCGGCATATTTTTGCTCACTAAGAACCAGGCTGAATCTGCACCCACAAATGTTTTAGGGCTTGCAAAATCAGTGACAACAATATGGCTATGTTCCTGATCTGAGTCGTTTAAATATCGGAGCAAACATTCAGAAGAATCGAATTTATAAACCCGACCTTTTTTAGTAACAGCTTCGGTGCCAAACTTAGGATCCATGATTTTCATTTGGCAATAGTGACAGTTGTCTTTTCCGTATTCTATCGGTTTTGTAGATTGGCTACAAGCACCAAGAACTACGGTGAAAAGAAGACAAAAAATTGTGATGATTCTCATATTTGGAGGTTTAAATTTTAGTAACTTGTTTTAGCCCATTTTTGATGAACCATTGCCCAAAAAAGCAAGAAAGATGAAAGTCCGAGAGCCAAGCCACCAATATGTGGAAATGATACAGCCTTGAAATTGAGCAACCATTTTGAACCGAGCAGCGGAGGCTGATACGTCATGCCTTCAACCTGAATGGCGGCATTCGGGTCTAGATTATGCCCGTAGTCGTATTCCCATAACCAGAAATCAAAGATTCCAAGCAATGAAAGGCCGATTAAAGTGAACCCATATACATACATCCAGCACGGCTTGTTAAGTTTCCAAACCAGCAACCCGAATAGAATAAGCAGTCCGCCTATGTATGGAAATATTTTCAACTCAGGAATGGATTGTGGCTCAATAGCTTGCATGCCGATGTAGTGATTCAGAATGTTGATGTTTTGAAGCGTGTTTTCTTCAGCTCCCGTGATCTTGTTTACCCAGATATACATTTCAATACCCTCAGGATATTGAGGGGCTTCCAAAGCAATATACCAAAGCGGTTGGAAGTATATCATGATCAGCGATATGGATGCTATGAGAATGTATATTCTAGTGAGAGGCTTCATAATATTTTTTTTGAGATATTAAAATCGGCTCCAATTTCTCGGAGCCGATTTTTTTAATAACCCGCACTGTCCATCTAAATCAAAACGGGTTTACTTGTGGTTTTTAGTCTTCGCCCAGCCATGATCTCAGTTCAGTGTTTGAGCCGGCTGAAGAAACGCGCACGTAACCCTGCATTTCTTGGTGCAACGCAGAGCAGAAGTCTGTGCAGTAGAACGGAACTACCCCGGCTTTTTTAGGTTCCCATACCAACGTTTTAGTGCCACCGGGCATGATTAATGTTTCAGAGGTTTGCGCGCCCAACACGGCAAAACCGTGCGGTGTGTCCCAATCTTGTTCGAGGTTGGTAACGTGCCAATATACTCTATCGCCTACCTTAATGCCTTCGATGTTGTCTGGCGCAAAGTGTGAGCGAATGGACGACATATAGATGTGCACATCCTTGCCATCACGTTCTACGCGCGCCTCAGCTTCAGATTTGATGGCATAGGGGTGGTTATTATCCTCCAGCTTGATGAACTTTT
>JBBDRU010000340.1:0-14535 GCA_040905305.1 Salibacteraceae bacterium
AGCCAACCTAGAGAACCTGCCGAAGGACTTGCTCCGGAAAGTGACGTTGATGCCAATTCAGACGAAAGCGCAGTATATAACCCAGTTTCCTGGCGATTCGAAACAGCAAAAAAAGACGGATCAACCTTAACGCTCAGGGCCATCGCAAGCATTGATGAGCATTGGCATGTTTATTCTAAAGATCTACCAAGCCAAGACGGGCCGGTTGCCACAGAGTTGAATTTTTTGAATGGTAGCTTTGAGTTGATCGGTGAACTCAGAGAAATCGGTGAAATGATCAATGAATACGATCCGAATTTCTTGATGGACTTGAACTACTATTCCAATTCCGTAATCCTTGAACAAGATTTTAAAATCACGGGAGACGAGATCATTGAAGGTGAAATTTATTACATGACTTGTGATGATGAAAAATGCCTGCCTCCTGAATCGGTAACCTTCAAGATTGAAGCTTCAACAGGTAATTTATTGACAGAAACTGACATTGAAGCAGGTCGAGATGCTGAAAGTTTTGGAAAACTGAATTCCTTAAAGATCGCCTCGATAGATCTTAAAAATCCGATAGACGATTGTGGAGAAGAGAATACAAACAGTGGAGAAGACGAATCCCGAGGAGGTTATCTCGCCATTTTTTTCCTCGGCTTTCTGGGTGGCCTGGTTGCGTTGTTAACCCCCTGCGTTTTTCCAATGATTCCTCTTACAGTGAGCTTTTTCACCAAAAGCAGTGAAAACAAAACCAAAGGTTTGATCAACGCATTTCTTTATGGATTCAGCATTTTCATGATCTATATTTTACTTTCTCTTCCTTTTCATTTAATGGATTCTGTAGATCCTGAAATCCTCAATACGATTTCAACCAACGTTTGGCTTAATGTTGCTTTTTTCGCAATTTTCGTTGCTTTCGCTATTTCGTTTTTTGGGTATTATGAGCTCACACTACCGAGCGGTGTAGCCAACAAAGTTGATTCTGCATCTAACATCGGAGGTTTGTTGGGCATCTTTTTTATGGCCCTGACCTTAGCCATTGTATCTTTTAGCTGCACTGGTCCAATTTTAGGATCGCTGCTGGCCGGGTCGCTCACTTCCAGTGGCGGGGCTTTTCAGCTTTCGGCAGGCATGGCTGGGTTTGGATTGGCGCTGGCTCTACCTTTTGGCCTCTTTGCTGCGTTCCCCGGGTGGTTAAACTCATTACCCCGATCAGGCAGTTGGTTAAACACCGTCAAGGTTGTCCTCGGTTTTGTGGAATTGGCACTGGCCGTTAAGTTTTTATCCAACGCTGATTTGGTAGAGCATTGGGGGCTGCTCAAAAGAGAAGTCTTCTTCGGACTGTGGATTATCATAGGAGCTGGATTAGCGCTGTATCTCTTGGGTATAATCAAGTTTCCACATGACAATCCTAATGAAAAAATTGGTCTCGGTCGAAAAGGTCTTGCTGCAGTTACCATTGCTTTTGTGATCTATCTTCTTCCAGGGGTAACCAATACCAAATATGCCAACCTTCAATTGCTTAGTGGTTTCCCTCCTCCGTTGTTTTATAGTTTGTATGAAAAAGAATCAAACTGCCCATTGGAGATCAATTGCTTCAAGGACTATGAAGAAGGTCTTGCTTATGCTAAAGCCAACAACAAACCTATTATGATTGACTTCACAGGCTGGGCTTGTGTAAATTGTCGCAGAATGGAAGAGAATGTATGGGTAAAACCAGAAATCTATGATCGACTAAACAATGACTTTGTTTTAATAAGTCTGTATGTTGATGATAGAAAAGATCTTCCAGCGTCAGAACAGTTTGAGTATATATCTGCCACAGGACGCAAAAAGAAAATCAAAACCGTGGGAAATAAATGGGCCACGATGCAAACCGAAACGTTTAAAAACAACAGCCAGCCGTATTACGCGATTATAACACCCGATGAAAAGCTGCTGAATGTGCCCGTTGGCTACACACCTGATGTTGATGACTATAAATCATTTTTAGATTGCGGATTGGAGGCGTTTAAATCGACCTCAGGCTTATAGTCCGACCCTCTATGTAAAATGAGTTGATTATTTTTCGAGCCTCAACTAAAGTTATGCTCGTAAAAACCTACGGAAGTGCAGTTCATGGTGTTGACGCAACCACCATTACTGTTGAAGTAAATATCGACAAGGGAATCAACTTTTCACTGGTTGGATTGCCAGATAGCGCGGTAAAAGAAAGCCAGCAGCGCATTGATGCCGCCTTAAATAATACCGGATTTAAAATACCGGGAAAGAAGATCACCATCAATATGGCACCTGCCGATATACGAAAAGAAGGGTCTTCCTACGATCTCACACTTGCAATTGGTATTTTGGCGGCCTCCGAACAAATAAACGGTGATCAGATCGGTGACTATTTAATCATGGGCGAATTGGCGCTAGACGGGGAATTGCGACCGATAAAGGGTGTTCTTCCAATAGCCATTCAAGCTAGAAAAGAAGGGTTTAAAGGTTTTATTCTTCCAAAACAAAATGCCATGGAAGCCGCAATAGTTGACGGATTAGAAGTGCTTGGTGTTTCTCACATCAAAGAAGTCATTGATCATTTTGAGGGCAACGATAAAATCGAAGCCACAGTCCTCGATACAAGAGAAGAGTTTTATAATCGCTTAAATGATTTCGAGGTTGATTTTAGTGATGTAAAAGGCCAGGAAAACATCAAACGCGCACTGGAAATCGCGGCAGCTGGCGGCCACAACGTCATTCTAATCGGCCCACCGGGTGCAGGTAAAACAATGCTTGCTAAAAGGTTGCCTACCATTTTGCCTCCGATGAATTTGCATGAAGCACTGGAAACCACTAAAATCCACTCCGTTGCAGGTCGCACTGCTGATACAAATGGCCTGATTACAACCCGTCCTTACCGGTCTCCACATCACACCATCAGCGATGTTGCTTTAGTGGGCGGTGGTGGATTTCCCCAGCCGGGAGAAATTTCTCTGGCACACAACGGTGTTTTGTTTCTAGATGAGTTGCCTGAATTCAAGCGTACTGTTCTCGAGGTTATGCGCCAACCGATGGAAGAGCGAAAAGTTACCATTTCAAGAGCTCGCTTTTCTGTTGACTATCCTGCCTCATTTATGCTGGTGGCTTCAATGAACCCTTGCCCCTGCGGATTTTATAACCACCCCGATAAAGATTGTGTGTGTCCTCCCGGTGTGGTGCAGAAATACCTCAATAAAATAAGCGGCCCGTTGCTCGACAGAATTGACATTCACATAGAAGTGACTCCCGTGAATTTTGATGAATTAGCTGATAAACGCCCTACAGAACCCAGCGAAAATGTTCGTGAAAGGGTGATGAAGACCAGAACATTACAAAATGAACGATTCGAAAAAAATGAAGGCATTTATGCAAATGCGCAGATGAGCAAGCAAATGCTAAATAAGTATTGCCAGATCGATCAAGCAGGTCAAACACTTTTAAAACGCGCCATGGAGCGCCTCGGATTATCAGCCAGAGCTTATGACCGCATCCTGAAAGTTTCCAGAACTATAGCAGATTTAGGCGGTTCTGAAGAAATAAAACCAGAACATTTAGCGGAAGCTATTCAATACCGAAGCCTTGACAGGGATAGTTGGGCAGGATAAATACTTACATCTTTTCCTTACCTACTGATTTTCAGGTTTTTTTGTGTTTCATAAATTCTTTTTGTTAAATTCGCTTAAATTAATCTAATAAACCACACACTATGAAACGGATTTTACTCGGCACCATGCTGCTTTTTCTCTTCAACTTTGGCGGTTTTAGCCAATGTGCATTTAACAATACTCCATATTCATCAATCACTCCAACTGGAAACTGGCAAACATTTTCTGGCGGTTGGGCTGGTGAATATCAATCCTTCACGGCTACTGCCGGATACATCTATTATTTTTCTTATTGTTCCGCTGAAGGCGGCTCCGGCTCTTCAACTTATGACACACAGATCACCATTTTTGATGCTTCCAATAACTCTGTAGCATATAATGATGACTACTGTGGTCTTCAATCATACGTTGCCTGGACATGCAGTACCAGTGGAACATATAAAATGCAAACCAACGTTTATAATTGCGCTACTAATACTACCTCTGCGACCTATGCTTACAAGATGGCTTGCGCAACTCCGTTCGGAAGCTCTCAATATCCGGCTGGAACACATACCGCCACCAATATTCCAAACGACTTAGACACTATTTCAACTTGCAATTTCACAGACGAGTATGCCGTCATTAGCTTGCTTGATGGCCCTACTTATGAATTCGCCTCTTCCACAACAACCGATTATTTAGTCTTAACAACACCCGGTAATGTAGTTTTAGAAGAAGGGGTTACTCCAATTTCATATACATCCAATGCCAACCAAAATGTTAGATTACACATATTGGCTGATTCATGCGCAAGCTCATCCAGTTTTGCATGCAGGACCACCACCGTTTTAAGACAGCCTTGTTTGGCAACAATCCAATACCCAATCGGGGTTGATACGAATAACACCACACCTGTTCCTCTTGAAATATCTACCTGCAACTTTGCGGGTGAGTATTATGAAATTTACTTAGATACAGGCGAGTATTTGTTTACCAGCTCTAACCCTAATGACGTGTTTACGTTTACTGATGTGAACAATAATTTCTTCTTTTCAGCGCAAACACCTGTTACAGCTAATGTAACGGGTACTCCATTGGTTGTGCGGGTTCATATTTTCTCAAATGCAAATTGTGCTACCGAAAGCGTCTGTAGAACTACAGAAGTTACGTGTTTATCATGCCCAGTACCGGCTCCCGTGGTATCACCTCAAAGTGCTGAAATTTGTGTAGGGGAAGGCCCGGTTTCCTTAACGGCAAGCAATCCCTTTGGCGATCAAACTTATTGGTATGAAGGAGCCTGCCTTTCAACCCCGATCGATTCTGGAACGACTACTCAGGTAAACCCTTCAACAACAACGACCTATTATGTTGCCAATCGTTACGATACGTTGTATTCAGAATGCGATATGATGACCGTAACTGTTAATCCTCTTCCAGTTATTACATTTCCAACACTTGAGGATGCGCTGTGTAACGGTGATGATAACGGAATGATTATAGCACAGGCAGACAGTGGAACAGCGCCTTATGCTTACGAATGGTCAAACGGCACCATGACGGCTTCAAATAGTAACATTGGTTCGGGTGAATACTATGTTACTGTAACTGATGATAATGGCTGTGTGTCGATGGATACAGCAGCCATATCAGAGCCAGACTCATTGTTAGCGTCTCTCACTTCGCAAGATGCCAACTGCGCCTCTTCTGAGGATGGAAATATATCGGTCAACACTATGGGCGGAACAATGCCATATAACTTCGATTGGTCATCAGGAACTACCGGGGACAGCATATCAGAACTAGCTACCGGCTCTTATGTAGTGACCATAACAGATGACAACGGTTGCATGTATATAGATTCTGTAATGATAAATTACATTAACGAAGATCCAATTGTTGAAATGGACAGTTCAGTTATCCTTTGTAAAGGATTTGAAGTAACACTTGATGCTGGTTCATGGAACGCATATATGTGGTCAAACAATGAAACAACGCAAACCATAACTGTAACAGTTGAGGGCACATATACCGTTGAAATCACTGATGCGAATGGTTGTAAAGGCGAAGCCTCAACCATCGTAATTGAAGATGAGTGCGTGGGTGTAGATGAGTTCAACCAAATGGCTTCAATTACTGCATATCCAAACCCAACACGTGGTGAATTGAATGTAACCATCGAAAGCAAGGTTAATTCCGATCTAACAATCAGTTTAATCGCAATGGATGGCAGAATGATTGAACGAAGAGAAGTTAATCTAAATAACAACATGATTAACGAGCAATTTAACCTGAATGGTTTAAGTGCTGGAATCTACATGATGCAGTTTAACATTGATGGTAATATCGCAACTAAGCGAATTATTCTTCAATAGGCAAACCATAAATGTTTAGGAAAGGCCTTGTTTGACATCTAAATCAAACAAGGCTTTTTTTATTTCAAAAATCTTGTGTTTAAGAGATAACTATTTTCGCCAACATGATCAGAGGTAAAAAAGTAGTGGTAGTAATGCCGGCATACAACGCTGAAAAAACGTTACAAACCACCTATGATGAAATTCCATTTGACATTGTGGATGAAGTGGTTTTAGTCGATGACAAAAGCTCTGACAACACCTCCAAACTGGCCAAAGAAATTGGAATAAAGCATGTGATTACACATGAAAATAACCGAGGATATGGAGGAAATCAAAAGTCCTGTTATGCCAAAGCATTGGAATTAGACGCTGATATTACTATCATGGTTCATCCTGATTATCAATATACGCCTCTTCTTATCCCTGCAATGGCCGACATCATTGCCAGTGGACTATACGACAGCGTTTTAGGAAGTAGGATTCTGGGAAAAGGAGCACTAAAAGGAGGTATGCCCATGTACAAATACATTGCAAATCGATTTTTGACGCTCTTCCAAAACATAATGATCGGCCAAAAACTAAGTGAGTACCACACCGGATATCGCGCCTTTTCTAAAAAGGTTTTGCAAAAAATCGCATTTGAGCAAAATTCAGATGACTTTGTCTTCGACAATCAAATGCTCTGTCAAATCTTTTATGCCGGCTTCGAAATAGCAGAAGTTACTTGTCCAACAAAGTATTTTGACGATGCATCTTCCATCAATTTTGCCCGAAGTTCAAAGTATGGTCTAGGAGTCATAAAAACCTCCATTCAATACCGCATGGCAAAATGGAGTGTTATAAAACCACGCATTTTCGAATCAATATGATCCGATCGGCCATCGTTAAAATGAAATACTTTTTAAGCCTGATGATGGCTTGGTTGATTTCAGGTGGCATCCTCATATATGCTACTTCTAAAGACGCGCTGCACCTTTGGTTCAATAGTCATCACCATCCTTTTGCTGATTTATTTTTTAAATATGTAACCCACCTGGGTGATGGAGTTTTTGGTGCCTTCATTGTGTTACTCGGTTTTATTTACAAGCTCAAGTATGGCGTAATCGGGCTTATTGGTTTGGCTGGTTCAAGCCTGATCACCCAAGTTCTAAAACGACAGGTATTTAATCACGAGCATCGTCCATCAAAATATTTTGAGGAGATGGCCCAACTTCATTTGGTGGATGGTGTGCAACTGCACTCTAATTTTTCTTTTCCTTCCGGTCATGCAACAGCTGCTTTTAGCATATTTTTTCTCCTCGCCATTATCGCGAAAAAACCAGCTTTGCAATCCTTGTTCTTCATCTTGGTTGTATTGGTCGCCTTTAGTCGCGTGTACATCAGTCAACACTTTTTTGAAGATATTTACATGGGAAGCATTATCGGCACCTCGGTTTGCTTTCTTGCATTTGCTTTTTTGAAGGAAAAAAGTTGGGGCGAACAAGGAGCTACTGAATGGCTTGTTTCAAAGATTAAGCGATGAAGTGGAAAAATGAAATACTCCTAATTCTTTTTTCTGCTCTTCTTTTTATGCCGTTTTTAGGCACTGTCCACCTTTTTGATTGGGATGAAATCAATTTTGCTGAAAGTGCAAGGGAAATGCTGCTGACCAACAACTGGTTTTTGGTTCAGGTCAATTTTGAGCCATTTTGGGAAAAGCCTCCTCTATTTTTTTGGCTTCAGGCATTAAGCATGAAAGCATTTGGCATTGGTGAGTTTGCAGCCCGCCTTCCCAATGCTATATGCGGAATAGTGACTGTATTCGTGCTTTACAGAATAGGGAAACAACACCACAATGCCCGATTTGGATTGCTCTGGGCTTTTCTTTACATCGGTAGTTTTTTGCCTCATCTGTATTTTAAATCGGGAATCATCGACCCTTGGTTTAACCTTTTCATTTTTCTGTCCATCTATTTTCTTTACCGAATTATTCAATTTGGTGATCGACTCACTTACTTAAACGCCATACTCGCAGGACTTTTTAGTGGTTTAGCAATTCTTACTAAAGGCCCGGTTGGATTCCTATTATTGTTGCTCACATTTTTGGTTTGGTGGAGTTTTAACAGGTTCAAAAAGCCGGCAAAGTTTTCCGTTGTTCTCACCTTTGGTGTGGTCACATTGGCCGTTTCAACATTTTGGTTTGGACTTGAGACATGGAATAACGGCCCCTGGTTTTTGGTGGAATTTATTTCATATCAGATCGACTTGTTCCTAAACCCCGTAGCTGGACATAAACAGCCATTTTTTTATCATTTTCTCGTGGTGCTAATGGGATGTTTTCCGCTTTCAGTGTTGGCTATACCTTCCTTTCATCGAGGGTTTCAGGGTGATTCTGATCGCTTTTCAAAATGGATGAAATACCTTTTTTGGGTGGTGCTGATCTTGTTTTCTATCAGTACTACCAAGATTGTGCATTACAGCTCCATGACATATTTGCCGCTATCTTATCTTTCTGCATTGGTCACCTTCAGGTTGATCATGAGCAAAACCGCGCTGCCCAAATGGCAAAGAATTTGGATTTTGTTTCAGGGAATCTTAATTGGTGTTGGTTTGACGCTAGCTCCAATTTTACTTATGAATCGCAACTATTTATTGTCCAGAATATCAGACCCTTTTGTCCGGGGGAACCTTACTGCTCCGGTTGATTATTTTGGCTGGGAATGGATGATAGGTTTGATTTATATAAGCGTTGTGATCATAGCTGTTATCAAATCCAAGACCCGATTGAAACAGAGCGTTTATATTCTAAGCCTCGGAACCGCTGCAACCTTATTTGTCACTATGCCACTTATCGTGCCCATGATTGAGTCGATAAGCCAACGATCTGCCGTCACTTTCTTTAAAGCCCAACAAGGAAAAGATGTTTATTTAAAACCTTATGGATATAAGAGCTATGCACATCTTTTCTATGGAAAAGTGACTCCCGAAACCTCTCACAAAATGGATCAGCACAAGCTTGATAATGCAGATAAGCCTGTTTTGATTTCATTAAAAATCAATCGATTAGAGCAATTCAACAAAGCATATCCAAATGCTATCCTGATCGGTGAACAAGGTGGATTTGCCTTCTACAAGCTTAATCCTCCATGACTTTAAGAATTTCCCAGAACCCTTGTTCTACCTTTTGTTCAGCAACTTTAAATTTGACCACTTTGGTTTCGCCTGACTTCACATCACGAACCTCCACGCGGTCATTTCTGCCAGGCTTCTTCGCCACTTTAACAGGCTCCTTCTTCATTTCGGATTGCTGACCTGCATTGGTGTTTAAGTTTTGAGCCTGATTTGGATTGGGCGAATTATCCCTACGCGTTGCAGAAACCTGTTCTAAAGCTGGGTCTGCTTTTCTGCCTTGAGTTGCCTGTGCTTCTTGCTGCATTGGCAGAGAAGCTCTGAATAGAAAGCTTGCAAGATCCTGATTGATTTTTTCAAGCAGTTGCTCAAATAGTTTGTACGACTCAAACTTATAAATCAACAGCGGATCCTTTTGCTCATAACGTGCGTTTTGAACCGATTGTCTAAGATCATCCATATCGCGTAAATGCTCTTTCCAGTGCAAATCAATCATGGCAAGTGTGGTTGATTTTTCTAACTCCAACCGAAGATTTCTACCTTCTTTGCTGATAGCTTCTTCCATGTTTACCACCAATGGCAATGTCTTCTTTCCATCTGTTAAAGGCACTTCAATATTTTTATATTGATCACCTTGCGTTGAATGAACACGTTGAATAACGGGCATCGCCAGACTTGCTAAAAACTGATTTTTCTTGTCGTAGTGCTCTATAGCTTTTGAAAAAACTTTGTCGGTAAGCTCTTCAGGCGACCGTTCTAAAAACTCTTCTTCACTAACAGGCGACTCGATAGTCAGTGTTCTGAAAAGCTCCATCTCAAACCCTTCGTAATCGCGCATTTCCTGATAATTGGTAGATATAGCAGCGCATACATCATGAATAGCATTGGAGGTTTCAACTCCCATCCGTTCTCCGTAAAGTGCATACCTGCGCTTTTTATAGATAACCTCACGCTGAGAATTCATGACATCATCGTACTCCAATAGGTTCTTTCGTATTCCGAAGTTGTTTTCCTCCACCTTTTTCTGTGCTCTCTCAATGCTACGACTAACCATACTGTGCTGGATCACCTCACCTTCTTCGAGCCCCATCCGATCCATCAACTTAGCAATTCGTTCAGAGCCAAATAGCCTCATCAAATTGTCTTCTAAGGAAACAAAGAACTGTGATGAACCAGGATCGCCCTGCCTTCCTGAACGCCCGCGCAGCTGACGGTCAACTCTTCTCGATTCGTGCCGCTCGGTGCCGATGATTGCCAAACCGCCTGCGTCTTTAACGCCTTCACCAAGCTTAATATCTGTTCCTCTACCTGCCATGTTTGTGGCGATGGTTACTGTACCGGATTTTCCTGCTTCTGCTACAACGTCAGCTTCTTTCTGGTGTAACTTGGCATTCAACACTTGATGCGGTATTTTACGCATTTTTAGCATCCTGCTCAGCAATTCAGAAATTTCCACTGATGTGGTTCCAACCAGAATTGGTCTTCCAGCATTTCTTAATTTTTCAACTGCATCAATAACTGCATTAAATTTCTCTCTGGCAGTTTTGTAAACCAAGTCCTCATCATCGCTTCTTTGAATAGGACGGTTGGTAGGAATCACCACCACATCTAATTTATAAATCTCCCAAAACTCACCCGCTTCTGTTTCAGCCGTTCCGGTCATACCAGCCAGCTTGTTGTACATCCGGAAATAATTCTGCAACGTCACGGTAGCATACGTTTGCGTTGCTGCTTCAATTTTCACGTTTTCTTTCGTTTCAATTGCCTGATGCAAACCATCGGAGTATCTCCTGCCTTCCATTACACGGCCGGTTTGTTCATCCACAATTTTCACTTTTCCGTCCATTACCACATACTCCACATCTTTTTCAAAAAGAGCAAAAGCCTTCAGCAATTGATTCACAGCATGAATACGCTCTGCTTTTTCAGCGTAATCGCTGATCAATCTATCTTTTTCTTTAGCTCGCTCGTCAAGATCTGGAACACGTTGATCCAGGTCTGAGAGTTCAGCGCTGATATCTGGCATGATGAAAAAAGCTGGATCATTTCCTTGATCCGTTATTAAGTCAATCCCCTTCTCAGTAAGTTCAACGCTGTTTTGTTTCTCATCGATAACAAAGAAGAGTTCATCATCAATGATGTGCATCTCTTTGCTTTGATCTTGCATATAAAAGTTTTCCGTTTTTTGCAATGTTGCTCTAACTCCTGGCTCAGAAAGGTATTTTATCAGCGGTTTGTTTTTGGGAAGTCCACGGTAGCTGCGTAATAATTGCTCCCCGCCTTTTTTCAAATTTGCATCTAATTGTTTTTTATCTGGTGTGTTTTCAGCATTAGAAGCCAGTAATTTTTTTGCTTCTGCCAACGTTTCAGTAATGAGCTTTCGCTGAGCACCAACGAGCTTTTCAACGCTGGGTTTTAAGGCTAAGTATTCTTGTTGATCGCCTTTAGGGGTGGGTCCTGAAATAATAAGAGGTGTTCGCGCATCATCGATCAAGACTGAATCGACCTCATCGACAATAGCATAATTATGAATGCGTTGAACCAAATCCTGGGTTCGGCTAGCCATATTGTCTCTCAAGTAATCAAAACCAAACTCGTTGTTTGTTCCGTAGATAATATCTTTTTGGTAAGCCCTTCTGCGTTCTTCACTGTTTGGCCGGTGCTTATCAATGCAGTCAATACTCAATCCGTGAAATTCAAAGAGTGGCGCCATCCATTCGGAGTCACGCCTTGCCAGATAGTCGTTGACCGTTACTACGTGCACCCCTCTACCAGAAAGGGCATTAAGGTAAACCGGCAAGGTAGCGACAAGTGTTTTTCCTTCACCGGTAGCCATTTCTGCAATTTTTCCTTCGTGTAAAACAACCCCACCGATCAGCTGCACATCATAGTGAAGCATATCCCAAGTGATCATGTTTCCGGCAGCCTCCCAACTGTTTTGCCAACGAGCAATATCACCCTCGATTTTCACATTGGACTTTGAAGCTGCTATTTCACGGTCATAATCATTCGCCTTTACTTCAAGAGAGGCATTTTCCTTAAATCTGCGGGCGGTTTCTTTTACCACTGCAAATGCCTCAGGCAGAATATCCTTAAGCACCTGCTCTAAAATTTCGGTAATATCTTTCTCAATCTTATCTATTTGATCATAAAGCTCTTCCTTTTGGTATATCTCAATGTTGTCTTCGTCTATTTTTTTCTTGAGCTCCGCAATTTCTTGACGTTGGGCATCCGTTGCCTCAGCAATTTTCTTCTTGAAGTGCGTGGTTTTGACCCTGAGGTCATCGTTGCTTATTTCGGAGAGGGGGGCATAATAGGAGTTTATCTCCTCAACAAGAGGCGCTAAAATCTTGATGTCTTTTTCGCTCTTGTTTCCAAATACCCTATTGAGAACTTTATTAACTACGTCTAACATGTCTTATCAAATTGTTGTTTACTAAGGCAATGGTCTTACCAAAGTGCTAAACCTGCCATTCTGCCACTGACCTCTCGTCAAAGGGTGTCAAAGTTAATGAGAATGAGGGGGAGGATTACATCAAAATTTTCATAAAAAAAGCCCTTAAACTAGGGCTTTAGAGCTTGACTTATAGCGTCAGTATTCATCTTCGTTAAAGAAAAAGTCATCCTTCGTAGGATAATCAGGCCAAATATCTTCAATGGTTTCGTAACTTTCTCCTTCGTCTTCCAGATCCTGCAGATTCTCAACTACTTCCAATGGCGCTCCTGTGCGCATCGCAAAATCGATCAATTCGTCTTTGGTAGCGGGCCAAGGAGCATCTTCTAAGTAAGAAGCCAATTCTAATGTCCAATACATCTCTTATTCAATTTAAATAGAATCCTCTCAAAGCCGCAAAAATATCATTTTGAGAACAGCTTGCAAGCTTATTTTTTCGAGTCTTAATGTTTTGTTTTACAATTACTTATGATGACGGTCGAGGGCGCCATGGTATTTCATCAACGTCCAATTCCATCGCAAGTTGTCTTGACAGTACGAAAAAATAATCAGAAAGACGATTTAAGTATTGTAAAATCAAATCATTAACAACCTCGTTTTTGCTAAGTGCAACCACGTGCCTTTCAGCCCTACGGCAAACGCACCTGCAAATGTGTGCCTGAGAAACCAATGCATGACCACCAGGTAGAACGAACGACTTCATTTCCGGGAGATTGGCATCCATATCGTCCATCCGTTTTTCCAAAAATCTGATTTCCGTTCCGTCAATCATTGGCAACTTCATCTTGTTCTTTATCGGGTCAGACGCAAGTTGAGAGCCAATGGTAAAGAGTTCTTCCTGAATCTTCAACAAGTCAGACCTATGTTGATCGCTTGCTAGTGCGTCACGCAACGCTCCGATGAATGCATTGAGTTCGTCAACTGTTCCGTATGACTCAATGCGCAAATGGTTTTTAGGCAATCTTGTACCGCCTAAAATTCCGGTGTCACCGGAGTCTCCTTTTTTCGTGTAAATCTTCATGATATCAACAATAGCGAAAACTTTGGGTTTTGCAAAGGTTACTTTTGAATTTGAAATTTAACTGTCCTTTTATGACAATCAATTTTAAGCGTCCATTTGTTCAGTGGATCACCCTCATTTTATTAGCCCTTACCTGGGGAAGCTCGTTCATCTTGATGAAAAAAGGCCTCATTTACTACGCTCCGGAAGAAGTTGCCGCTTTTCGAATCAGCATTGCAATGCTGGTTTTGCTCCCCATTTCGCTTGCGAACTTGAAATCGATCAAGGGAAAAGTGCTTCCTGTTTTTGCTACGGGTCTTTTTGGAAATGCCATTCCAGCCTTTCTTTTTGCCATTGCGCAAACCGAAATACCCAGTTCTTTAAGCGGGATGCTCAATTCACTCACTTCCCTGTTCACTTTGTTGATTGGCATTGTTTTCTTCAAAACGGCTGCGGTACGCTTTCAAATCATTGGTGTTTTGATCGCCTTAGTCGGAGCCCTTGGACTTATCGGTTTCGGCAATTTGCTCGATTTTGGCATCCATGGCAAATATGCCGTTCTGGTAATCATCGCTTCGGGATGCTATGGCATTGGAGTAAATATCATAAAGTTTTATCTGCATGATATTAAGCCCACCCACATTACTTCCATCTCATTTTTAATGGTGGGTCCATTGCTTCTGCTTTATCTTTTAATGGGCACAGACTTTATGGCTCACATAAACGAAGGGCATGATGCATTGATCGGCCTAGGCTATTTAGCTGTTTTGGGGGTGATTGGCACAGCAATCGCGGTCATAATATTTAATCGCCTCATCAAAGAAACAACTGCAGTATTCGCCAGTTCAGTTACCTACCTCATTCCCGTAGTTGCTCTAGGATGGGGATTAATAGACGGTGAAAACATCACGTTAGACCAAAGCCTTTATTTGTTGCTTATTTTAGGAGGAATCTTTCTGATCAATTCTGGCGCACCGGGTCGTTTAATTAATCGGTTATTCAGATAGTTCTATTTTCTTTGTGTTA
>JBBDRU010000341.1:0-14443 GCA_040905305.1 Salibacteraceae bacterium
CCTGTAGTCCCATTTTACTGTCGCCCATTTCGCCCTCGATTTCTGCTTTTGGGGTCAATGCAGCAACGGAGTCAATGACCACGAGGTCAACAGCGCCTGAACGAATAAGGTTGTCTGCAATTTCCAGCGCTTGTTCACCATTATCGGGTTGAGAGATTAGCAAGTTTTGCGTATCGACACCGAGGTTTTCTGCATAAAACCGATCGAACGCGTGCTCAGCATCTATCATAGCGGCAATGCCACCTGCCTTCTGAACTTCTGCGATGGCGTGAATGGCGAGAGTGGTTTTACCGGAAGATTCAGGGCCGTAAATCTCAACCACCCGACCTCGTGGGAAACCGCCTACGCCCAAGGCCAAATCCAAAGAAAGTGATCCTGTAGAGATCACCTCCATCTGTTCAACTGCGTTGTCGCCCATTCTCATTACAGAGCCTTTGCCGTATGTTTTTTCCATACGGTCTAAGGTGAGTTGTAAGGCTTTTAATTTTTCTTTAGATATTTCTGCTGCCATAGTGGTATTATTTGTTCTATATTAATTCTAGTTCAATGCTTCAAGGATCTGTTCGGTGTGGGCTTTGGTTTTTACTTTGTCAAAACGATTGATCACTTTGCCTTCTTCGTCTATGACGTAAGTCACTCGATGGATTCCGTCATAAACCTTACCCATGAATTTCTTTTCACCCCAAACGCCATAGGCATTAATCACCGCTTTTTCCGTGTCTGCAATGAGCGGGAAAGGTAAGTCATACTTTTCAATAAACTTCTGATGCTTAGTTTCCGTGTCTGCACTTACACCTATTACTTCAATTCCTTTTTTCAAAAGCAACTCGTAATTATCACGTAAGTTGCAGGCCTCAGCTGTGCAACCTGGTGTGTCGTCTTTTGGGTAGAAATACAGCACTACTTTCTTTCCTTTATAGTCTGATAGTTTGATGCTTTCACCGTTTTGATCTTTTCCTTCGAAATTCGGTGCTTTGTCTCCTTCGTTAATTTTGTTCATGTTCGCAAAATAATTGGTTCGATTGTAAAAACAAATTCTATTGTAATTGTTTTAACGACTGCAAAGAAAAATCCAACACAACGTAACCTATTTACGTTGTGAAAAATTTCAATGAAAAAACATTTAAATATTCAAATATTTGGTTTGGTTCAAGGTGTTTGGTTTAGGAAAAACACAAAACAGAAAGCCGATGCTCTTGCGATAAGCGGATTTGTGCGCAATGAAAAAGATGGAAGCGTTTACCTGGAACTAGAAGGTGATGCTTCCATGATCGATATAATGCTGGAATGGTGTGAGCGAGGCCCGGAGTTGGCCAGGGTTGATAAATTGAAAAAATCTGAAGGTGCATTCATGGGTTTGAACGGGTTTGAAATCCATCATTGAAAAGAAAGAAGATGACCAGAAAAGAAAAAGCAGCGTTTGTGATGAATACCCTGGATGAACTTTATCCTGAAGTTCCTATTCCTCTAAAGCATACTGATCCATATACGCTGACCATTGCAGTGCTTCTCAGTGCGCAGGCCACGGACAAAAAAGTGAATCAGATCACACCGGTTTTGTTTTCAAAAGCAAATACTCCCGAAAGGATGGTAAAGCTCTCTATAGATGAGATTAGAGAAATCATAAAACCATGCGGTCTCTCTCCCGCAAAGTCGAAAGCGATTTGGAATCTTTCAAGGATTTTAATTGAAGAGTTTGGAGGTGAGGTGCCGCGTACATTTGAAGATTTGGAGCAACTGCCGGGCGTGGGGCATAAGACCGCATCGGTAGTGATGAGTCAGGCGTTTGGGGTGCCAGCCTTCCCGGTGGACACACACATTCATCGGTTGATGTATCGTTGGGGGCTGAGCAATGGGAAAAACGTAGAACAAACCGAGCGTGATGCGAAAAAGTTATTTCCAAAAGAAAAATGGAACAAACTCCATCTTCAGATTATTTTTTACGGCAGGGAGCACAGTCCGGCCAGAGGTTTTAGAATAGAAAAATCCCCGATAGACCAAGTTATCGGGGTTAAAAATCGGTTGCCAAAAACTAATTAAGGTTTTGAATGTAAGAACCAAGGGTTCTAGATTTCCTTACGCTCAGTTGTTTGGAATAGTTAAGGATGTTTTGTAAAGCATGCTCTGAAGGCTCCTGTACTTCAGCGCTCAATCCGAGGGTTTCAAGCTCCTCGGTTTCGGTTTTTACAAATTCGGCAAGGGTATTCAATGAGTATTTGTTTTGCATATTTATGGAAGTTGTAGTTAAACATATCCCCATAACGCATTCCAAATCTACTTATTGCCTCACCACAAAATTTATCATCGGGTAAGCGCCACATCGTGCTCTTCAATAAGCTTCCGCAAATTGATCAATGCATAGCGCATTCTACCGAGAGCAGTGTTTATACTCACATTCGTGTCTTCGGCAATTTCCTTAAAACTCATCCCTGAATAGTGGCGCATTTTCAATACATCTCGTTGCTCTTCAGGTAGAAATTCTATCAATTTGCGAACATCAGATTGAATTTGATCTTCAACCAATATTTCATCTGCATTTTTGCCATCGTCTTTAATCGTATTGAAAATGTCAAACTCAGGTCCGCCATCAACGGTTGGGTATCGCTTATTTTTTCGGAATGTATCGATTACCATGTTGTGAGAAATACGCATTATCCATGGCAAAAACTTACCTTCTTCGTTGTAGTTCCCACGTTTCATAGTTTGAACAGCTTTAACAAAAACATCCTGAAAAATGTCTTCAGCCAATTGGCCGTCTTTGACCATCATTCTAATGTAACCGTAAACGCGGTTTTTGTGCTTCCGCAGCAGTGATTCGAATGCAGACTCATCTCCTGCTAAATAGCGACTAACCAAGACTTGGTCATCTTGCTCTTGCTTATACTTCATAATATCAACCTTTAAGAGTTTGCGTAAAGAAATTTCAAGGTAGATATAATGCTATAGGCTTCTAAATTTTTTGGATTGAGTTAGTAAGACGTGAGTGCTTAACGAAAGGTTAGTTCAGTTTATTGTATCTGACATAAACTATTTACTTCAGCGAATGTACTAAGCAGGAACTTACCTTTGCCGGTCGGTTTGAAAAAAAAAGTGAAATTAAGAGAAGAATGATTGACTTAGACGGGTTAGATGCCAAACGATACATCGTTATTAAAGGAGCTAAAATGCACAATTTAAGAGATGTTGATGTGGCGATAAAGCGCAATAGTTTCACCGTTATCAGTGGTTTGTCCGGTTCCGGAAAATCTTCTCTTGCTTTTGATACCCTCTATGCCGAAGGACAAAGAAGATATATCGAAAGCCTTTCGGCATATGCACGTCAGTTTTTGGGAAAAATAGAGAAACCTAAAGTGGATTACATACGCGGAATTTCACCTGCCGTGGCTATAGAGCAGAAGGTGAATACACGCAATCCTCGATCAACGGTTGGCACATCTACCGAGATCTATGATTACATCAAGTTGCTTTTTGCACGTGTTGGGAAAACATATTCACCCGTAAGCGGAAAAGAAGTAAGAAAACACACCACCTCAGATGTCATTGACTACATCAGCTCAAAACAAGATGGGGAGCGTTTATTGCTCACTACTGCGCTAAGGTATGATGATGAGAAAAGCCTGAAACAGCGTTTGGAGCTTTTGGAGCAAAACGGATTTACAAGGGTTTTGGTGAATAATAAAGTGGAGCGCATCTCCAAAATCGAAAAGCCATCAAATGCCGAGTATTTTTTGGTCATCGACCGTATAGTGGTAAAAAAAGACGAGGAAGGGTTTAATAACCGATTAGCCGATTCGGTAGATTTAGCTTTTTATGAAGGTCATGGTGTTTTAGCAGTTCGTGAGTATGATCAACCCAAGAAAGCAACTACTTTCTCTTCGCTTTTTGAAATGGATGGTATGCGATTCGAAGAGCCGGATGTTCATTTTCTGAGTTTTAACAACCCTCGAGGTGCGTGCAAAAAATGTGAAGGGTTTGGAAGTGTGATCGGTATTGACCCTGATTTGGTAATTCCGGATCAATCGTTGAGTGTATATCAGGATGCGATCGTTTGCTGGAAGGGAGAAAAAATGGCTAAATGGAAGGAAGCGTTGTTGGATAGTGCAGCGGAATTTGATTTCCCCATTCATAGACCTATTGAGGACTTGACTGCCAGGGAAAAAGCCTTGATTTGGAAAGGAAACAAGCATTTTAAAGGACTGGATCAGTTTTTTCACTACCTCGAAGAAAAGAGCTATAAAATACAGTTTAGGGTGATGCTCTCCCGTTATCGGGGGAAAACAGAATGCCCCGATTGCAATGGAACGCGACTGAGAAAGGATGCCAATTATGTGAAAGTTGGAGGCGCTTCTGTTTCAGAATTAATGGTCATGCCCATCGATCAACTGCGCGACTTCTTTAGCAAAATGAAACTGGATGAATACCAGGCTCAGGTCGCAAAACGATTGTTGGTTGAAATTAATAGTCGTTTACAATACCTCTGTGATGTGGGTTTGGCATACCTCACGCTAAACCGTTTGTCCAATAGCCTTTCCGGTGGTGAATCTCAGCGTATTCAGCTAGCCACATCTTTAGGGAGCGCATTGGTCGGAGCCATGTATATTCTTGATGAGCCGAGCATCGGACTTCACCCGCGTGACACAGAACGATTGATTGGTGTATTGAAAAACCTACAAAAAGTTGGAAATACTTTAATAGTTGTAGAACATGATGAAGATATTATGCGCGCTGCTGATGAGCTGATTGATCTTGGTCCGGAAGCAGGTGTGAATGGCGGTCATTTGGTTTTTCAGGGAGATCAAGCTGCTATTAAGAAGGAAAATAAGAGCATTACTGCCCGTTATTTAAATTGTGACGAAAGGATTGCTGTTCCTACTGAACGAAGGTCATGGAAGTATTTTATTGAAGTAAAAGGTGCACGAGAAAACAACTTAAAAGGAATTGATGTAAAGTTTCCTCTTGGCGTGTTTACCGTAGTTACCGGAGTGAGTGGTTCCGGAAAGTCCAGCTTGATCAAAAAAATTCTTTACCCGGCAATGGCGAAACGCATCGGAGGCCATTCCTCTGTGCAAACAGGAGTGATGCGATCTCTTGAAGGTCATCTCAATCGATTGTCTTCAGTAGAGTTTATCGATCAAAACCCCATCGGACGATCTTCTCGGAGCAATCCAGTAACCTTTACCAAGGCCTTTGATGACATAAGGGCATTGTTTGCAGGTCAGCCATTGGCCAAGATGCGTGGCTTTAAACCGGCTCATTTTTCTTTTAACGTGGTTGGCGGTAGATGTGAAACATGTCAGGGTGAAGGCGAGATAACAGTTGAAATGCAATTTATGCCGGATATTCACCTCACATGTGAATCCTGCAATGGAAAGCGATTTAAAGAGGAAGTGCTCGAAGTTCGCTACCATGAAAAAAGCATCAGCGATATTCTTGACCTCTCGGTAGATGAAGCGCTCGCATTTTTTGAACTGCATGCACGAAAAGCTGCCGAAAAGAAAATCATCTTAAAACTCACACCACTTCAGGAAGTGGGTTTGGGGTATGTTTCCCTTGGTCAGAGTTCCAGTACTTTGAGTGGTGGAGAGGCACAGCGCATCAAGCTGGCTTCCTTTATCGGGAAGGGGGAGTCATCAGAAAATGGGGGAACGTTCTTTTTATTTGATGAACCAACTACCGGATTGCATACGGATGATATCAAGAGGTTGATTACAAGCTTTAATAAGCTCATCGCGTTGGGACACACTATTTTGGTAATTGAGCATAATATAGAGGTGATCAAACAAGCCGACTGGCTGATCGATTTGGGGCCTGAAGGTGGAGATGCCGGTGGCGAGGTCGTCTTTGAGGGTGTGCCGGAAGATATTGTTAAGGCCAAAAAAAGCTATACAGGTAAGTATTTGAAAAGATAGTCTTAATCTTTTTCTTTTTGAACTGATTTCATGCTTGAGAAATTCCAATTTATGATTGGAAGTGATCTTTGTTTATTTTGGTTCCAAAGGCCAAATTGAAAACCATTCAGCTGATATGTTCGGTTGATGATTCCACACTGAACCCCTCTTGCCACACCAGCTTCATTGATAAAGGCTATTGAGACTCCATTGGTAGTTTGATACCTGTTCCAAATCAAGTTAATGCTTAATCCGTTCAATCTATTACCTATACTAATGGCTGGCGAAATAGAAATACCATTGATTTCATTGGTGAGTGTGCCAAATGCTGAAATGATTAATCCATTATGAATAACTCTTGGAGTTATCAAAACCTTGTTGCTTGAGTCAGTGATTGCCGTGTATTTCGGATCAAGTAATTCAAACCCAAATTGAGATAGGTTAAATATCTGAAGAGCTCCAACGCCTATAAATTGAATATTGACACCGTGTGAAGCGCGGTCATGATTCACCTTGCAAAAAGTTTCGGACCCAACTGGACCAATGGCGAGACCAAAAATATTTCGTGCAGAGCTAGGAATGATGCCAAGAACATACCGATCCCTAGATATTCGATGCGAGTCCTGAATACTATTCTGAGCGTAACATACCTCAAAATTTGCCAACCAGAAGGCTATACACACTGATAAAATGAAACGTAAAGTGGAACAATTCACCTTGCAATAATCAAACAATAAAAATTTCCATATTCGAATAATTACGAATCTAAATCATGTTTTCCTGATTATGGAATATTTTAATCGCAAACAATCAGCAAGCTATTCAAGCTGGAGAACTATCGTGCCAAATGGTTCGTTGGTTGAATTGGAAATGGTGTAAATCCCTCCTTTAACATGGGCAGAAGATAAGCCATAGTGGCTTGATACTTCTGACCCAAGATCCCAGATCGAATCTATTCTAACTCTACCATCTCCATTATCCATATCCCTGTCAGGTTTGAATAAAAAGGTATTAGTAGTGTTATCATATTCAAGATCAACTAAGCCATAACCATCTGCACGTTCGCTTTGGGTGATATCTTGATAAACTTCAGAAGCTGCGCGCTCTATACAAAGACCAGTGCATGACCCACAATGAGCTCCACCACCACAGTTATCATTAATGTTACCACCACCCCAAGTAAACGAAATTTTCCATTTAGGCCATACGGCCGTTGTAGAATTATCAGAGCCATACCTTTGCATAAGCTCGGCAGCTGAGAAAGTTTTTGAAAATTCAGGCAGTGTTTCATTTGGTTTAATTTCCAAATCTGTAGGATTTGGATTGTTCAATTCATGAGCACGCTCACAAGAGTTAAAAGCAAGGATCAAAAGTGCTGCTGATAAAAATTTAAATTTCATAATTATCATATTTTCTGATGAACGGATTAACGGGTTACGTCCCAATTGCTTGTAGATAAGTGGTTGCCTGATGATTTACCAAGGCCTTTGATGACATAAGGGCGTTGTTTGCAGGTCAACCATTGGCAAAGATGCGCGGGTTTAAACCGGCTCATTTTTCTTTCAATGTGGTTGGTGGAAGATGTGAAACATGTCAGGGTGAAGGCGAGATAACAGTTGAAATGCAATTTATGCCGGATATTCACCTTACATGTGAATCCTGTAATGGAAAGCGATTCAAAGATGAGGTGCTTGAAGTTCGCTACCATGAAAAAAGCATCAGCGATATTCTAGATCTATCAGTAGATGAAGCGATTGCGTTTTTTGAACTGCATGCTCGAAAAGCAGCTGAAAAGAAAATCATCTTAAAACTGACCCCACTTCAGGAAGTGGGCTTGGGGTATGTTTCTCTTGGTCAGAGTTCCAGCACTTTGAGCGGTGGAGAGGCGCAGCGCATCAAGCTAGCTTCCTTTATCGGAAAGGGTGAGTCTGCTGAAAATGGAGGAACCTTCTTTTTATTTGATGAACCAACTACCGGATTGCATACGGATGACATAAAGAGATTGATTACAAGCTTTAACAAGCTCATCGCGTTGGGACACACCATTTTGGTAATTGAGCATAATATAGAGGTGATCAAACAAGCCGATTGGCTGATCGATTTAGGTCCTGAAGGTGGTGATGCCGGTGGAGAGGTGGTCTTTGAAGGTGTGCCGGAAGCTATTGTTAAGGCTAAAAATAGCTATACAGGTAGGTATTTAAAGCACAAGCTTTGATTGCTACATGCTATACAAACTGCAAATCGTAGAGTTTTTTATAAGCTCCGTCTTTTCTCAATAGTTCCTGATGGTTGCCAATCTCAACAATTTCGCCCTTTTCCATCACCATGATTAAATCTGCGTGTTGCACTGTGGCTAACCGATGCGCAATGATAATAGATGTTCTGTCCTTCGTAATCAACTCAATGGCTTCATTGATCATCATTTCGGTTTCTGTATCTACCGAGCTCGTGGCCTCATCCAGCACCAAAATAGAAGGGTTGTAAATGTAAGCACGGATGAACGCAAGCAATTGTCGTTGACCTACTGATAGTGTGGCGCCACGCTCTTTTACGTCATAATCATAACCATCAGGCAGTCTGTCAATAAAGCGCTGGGCGCCCACTTTTTCTGCGGCTTCTTTTACCTCCTCAAGGCTTATTTTATCGTTGTTTAGGGTAATGTTGTTGTAAATTGAGTCAGAAAAAAGAAAAACATCTTGTAATACCACGCCCACTTGTCTGCTGAGGTAAGCAGGGTCAAAATCACGCAGCTCATGACCATCTATTTTTATTTGTCC
The DNA here is from genome assembly GCA_040905305.1 of Salibacteraceae bacterium. Classification (GTDB taxonomy): domain Bacteria; phylum Bacteroidota; class Bacteroidia; order Flavobacteriales_G; family Salibacteraceae; genus SHAN690. The sequence goes on from JBBDRU010000341.1 coordinate 8,666, forward strand.
TTTGTTGTATTCATAAAAGCGACTCAAAATATTAATGATGCTTGTTTTTCCAGCTCCGGTGGCGCCTACCAGAGCTATTTTCTGCCCTCGTTTTACTTCGAATGAAACATTTTTCAAAACCCAATCCTCATCATTATAGGCGAACCAAACATTCTTAAACGAGATGTTTCCTTCGATTTTTGGGGTCAGGTTTTTTCCACTTCCTTCAATTTCTGCTTTGGTATCTAAAATTCTGAATACCCGCTCGCTCGCTACCATTCCCATTTGCAGTGTATTGAATCGGTCAGCAAGTTGACGAATCGGACGAAAGAGCATGTAGATATAAAGCAAAAAGGCTACTAAATTTCCGTAGGTAACGGTTTCTGCCAATACTTCTCGGCTTCCCCACCAAATGAGCAATGCAATGGACAAAGCGCTCAATATTTCAACCACAGGAAAAAAGATGGCGTTTGCAAAAACAGTTCTCAAATGTGCATCGCGGTGGCGAGCATTAATTTTTTTGAACTTATCCATTTCTTGTTTCTCCCTATTGAAAATCTGCACGATAAACATGCCAGTAATATGTTCTTGCACAAACGCGTTGAGCCTGGCAACTTCGTTACGCACATCCTGAAATGCTAACTTGATGTAGTTTTTAAAAATGTTGGTAGCCCAAAGCAGCAGCGGAATAGGGATCAAACAAATAATGGTTAACCGCCAGTCGATGTAAAACATGAACCCGATTACTACTACAAGTTTGATGATTTCTCCCAAAATGTTCAACACGCCTTCAGAAAAAATATTTGCGATCGTTTCAATGTCTGAGACGGCACGGGTTACCAATGTTCCAATGGGGGTTTGATCGAAATATTTAAGTTTGAAATGAGTGATTTTATTGTAGGTGTCAAGCCTTAAATCGCGAATAACAGATTGACCTAACCAGTTTGCAAGATAGGTCTGCGCAAACTGAACAATCGCCTCTAAAACTAATAGTCCAATGATGGCAAAAGTGAGTAGTTTCAGAAGTTCTCCATTGGGAATGATGATAGAGTTGTCAAGCGTATATTGAATCAACCAGGGGCGAAGAGGTGAAATGGCAGCTGAGAGAAGCACTAAAAATGCTGTGAAAACGAAAAGGGTTTTGTAAGGGTTTACATATTTCATTACCCGCATAAAAAGGCTCATATCAAAGGCCTTTCCGCTTACTGATTTATTGCTTGTTTCAGCCATTCTTTAACGCTCCTCCCGGGTATTCGATTTCTGTTAAATAAAGTCCATGTGCGGGAACGGACAAACCCGCCTCACTTCGGTTTTTTGTTTTGATGATGCTTTCAAATTCGGCAATAGAAATGCTTCCCTTTCCAACGTCAACCAATGTTCCTACCAGTGCCCTCACCATGTTTCTTAAAAACCGATTGGCTTTCACATTAAAGATCAATTCGCGGTCATTCGTTTGCCATTCTGCATGCATCACATTGCAAATATTGGTTTCGGTTTGTGTGTTTGACTTTGAAAAACTTGTGAAATCTTGCTCGCCTAACAGCAATTTGGCAGCTTGGTTCATGACGTTCACATCAACTTTATCGCGCATTTCCCATTTTCGATTGATTGAAAACGGGTCTTTAAATTGGGTAATTCGGTATTTATAGGTTCTGTTGATTGCACTGAATCGACTATGCGTATCCTTTTCAACTTCAAAAATGCGATGAATAGCAATGTCTTTGGGTAAAACCCGATTGGCTTTATAGGTCAATTGAGAGGTGTTTTCAATCGCCTGGGTAACATCAAAATGAGCGTAAAATTGTTGGGCGTGCACCCCGGTGTCTGTTCTACCGCAGCCTACGCAATAAATTTCTTTCCGAATAATGGTTGAAATCGCATTATTCAAAGTTTCCTGAATAGTTTTGGCGTTTGGTTGCACTTGCCAACCATGATAGGCAGTTCCATCATAAGAAAGTTCAATAAAATACCGGTGTGCCATGAGCGCGCAAAAGTAAGCGGAGGAAATGGATGTAGAGACACAGAAAAGCTCAAAAAGAAAAACAAAAGCATGGTTTAACGCAATGCGCTTGAGGACGCTTCCGTTGGCTCTTGCCTCTACCTTGACCGGAGCCTTTTTAGTGCTGTTGGAGCAGCCGCTGAATGCGTTGGTTTTGGCCCTTACAATTTCCACTACAGTTTTGCTTCAGATCAATAGCAACCTGGCCAATGATTATGGCGACTTTTCGCATGGTACGGATAATGATGAGCGGGTTGGCCCGCAGCGGGCTTTGCAATCGGGTGTGATAAATGCAGTTGAAATGCGCAACGCTGTTAGAGTGGTCTCGCTGCTGTCTTTTCTAAGTGGGTTGGCGTTGCTTTATTTCGCACCGCTAGACATCCGTTTCAAGGCTGTATTGATGATTTTTGGTCTGGCTGCCATTTATGCTTCAGTGCGCTATACTGCCGGATCCAATCCTTATGGATATCGCGGTTTGGGAGATTTATCGGTTATGCTTTTTTTTGGTGTTTTGGGTGTTGTAGGTTCTTATGTTTGCCAAAGTGGCTCTTTTTCCTGGGAGGTTTTACTACCGGCACTGGCTATTGGTGCCTTCAGCACGGGAGTGCTCAATGTGAACAATACGCGGGATTTGGAGAACGATTTAAAGACAGGGAAAATAACTTTAGCGGTAAAAATGGGAGCTCAAAACGCTCGGATTTATCATTTTCTATTGCTTTTTAGCGGTATGTTGTTTTTTGTGCTTTATGCCTGGATCAGAATCCCCTGGGGTTTGGGCTGGTTGTTTTTATTCAGCTATCCGCTATTTCTATTCAATGCCCTTATGGTATTTAAAACAACAGATGCCGCAAAGCTTGATCCATATCTGAAACAATTGGCGCTTACAACTTTTTTATTCAGCTTGTTGTTGGGAATTGGAATGGCCACAGCTTGACCGTTTAATGCTCAGTTTTACCATTGGCTAAGTTTCATCGTCTTTCATTCAAGGTCATTTACCCCGATCCTTATTTTTGTTCTTATGAAGCAAGTCATTTCTATTTTGTTGTTGGCGTTTCTCTTTCAGGCATCAAGTTGTGAGAAGGATGAAGAGCCGTTTGAATATCCAGAGGAAGAGATTACCGAGCCGACAACCGTTACACACCTCACTCGAAAAATTGCTGAAAACGATGGTTGGAAAGGTGAGAATGAAGTTATGGAGTGTAGTGGAAGCCTTGATCCGATTAATTATGCGTTGTATGAATTCAACTATTCGCGCGGGTTTGCAACATTACACCTCAAGCCTGATGCGTCCACGTGCGTTTTAAGTGTTGAAGCAGAAAGCTCGATCAAAGCTGAGGAAGTGGCTTCTGAATATTGGGATAACTTCACGTTTGAACTGACTTTTTCGGAGCTTCGTCTTAGCGAAAAAGGCCAATTGAGCATACAGGTGGATTATCAGAATGTTTCATTAGATCTGAATTTAACGCCATACATTCGAGAGATTCTTGAAGCAGATACGACCATTTTTGACGCCAATGGATTGTTCTCTTTTCAGGTTGAAAATGACTTAAGCGCTTTTGAACTAAGTGGTGAATCTTTTGAACCTGATTTTGGTTCGGGCAGTGGTAATTCTTTAAATACTTCTGCCAACGTTGGTGAGCCAAAAATATCGGTAACACTGGCCTCTCAGGATGAAGATGAACAGAATGTTTTCATCTTCAACTTCATTCGTATTACCAGTTTTGGTATTCCGGAATAGCATCGCACTTATAATTAATTTCTTCATTTGATTGAAGCATAAGCGTCAGGTAAATAAGTTTGCGCTTATTCTATGCAAACACCAGATGCTCCATTAGCTGAACGTTTACGCCCTAAAAACCTGAATGATTATATTGGGCAAGAGCAAATTGTTGGGTCAGACGGTCCCATTCGATTAGCGATAAGAGCGGGTTCACTTCCTTCTATTTTGTTTTGGGGTCCTCCGGGTGTAGGGAAAACCACTTTGGCCCAGATCCTGGCTGATGAACTCAATCGGCCAATGTACTCGTTGAGCGCAATCAATAGCGGGGTTAAAGATGTGCGTGAGGTAATCGAAAAGGCTTCTCGAAAAGACCTGCTCAACACTAAAAAACCAATTCTTTTTATTGATGAGATTCATCGATTTAGTAAAAGCCAACAAGATAGTTTGCTCGGGGCGGTGGAGAAAGGCGTGGTGACCTTGATCGGTGCCACTACTGAAAACCCCTCTTTTGAAGTGATTCCAGCTTTGCTTTCAAGATGTCAGGTTTATGTTTTAGAAGCGTTTGGGGTTGATCAACTTGAGCAATTGCTGGCCAGAGCAATGGAGGAAGATGAATGGTTGAAGTCCCTGAATCTAAAAATCAAGGAGAAGAAAGCTCTGTTTCATCTTAGCGGAGGTGATGGAAGAAAACTGCTGAATACGCTTGAGTTGGTTGCGCAAAGCGCAATGCCTGAAAATTCGGTGATTACCGATGAGTTTGTAACCAAGGTGGTTAAGCAAAAGTTGGCACGATATGATAAAACAGGCGAACAACACTATGACATTGTTTCGGCTTTTATAAAAAGCATTCGCGGCAGTGATCCGAATGCGGCTGTCTATTGGCTTGCCCGAATGATTGCCGGAGGTGAAGATCCGATGTTCATTGCACGAAGGTTGCTTATTTTAGCCAGTGAAGACATCGGTCTGGCAAACCCAACGGCACTGGTCATGGCAAATAATTGCTATCAGGCTGTGCACGCAATTGGTTATCCTGAATGCAGAATCGTTCTGTCTCAAACAACGGTTTACCTCGCCACCTCAGCCAAGAGTAATTCTACTTATGAAGCCATTAATAACGCCATAGCCAAGGTAAATGAAACCGGAGACTTACCTGTTCCGTTGCATATTCGCAATGCGCCAACCAAATTGATGAAGGAGTTGGGTTATGGCGATGATTACAAGTATGCTCATGCATATAAAGGCAATTTCACAGATCAGGAGTTTATGCCTGACGAGTTGAGCGGTGTTAAGTTTTATGTGCCTTCTGATAATTCCCGAGAAAACAGTGTGCGTGATTTTTTAAGCGCAAAATGGAAAAAGCGCTACGGTTATTGAGGTTATAACGAGGATCGATGAATTATTATCGTTCACTTTTTGAACGGTTCCAGTTGAAAATAGTTTCTCTGAGTTGATTACTTCGCGAACAATTTAAGAAAGTAAACAAATCAATAAAAGCCCCCTCGCGCGCTTCTGTGAAGCGTGCGCGTTGTAGTCATGAAAAAAAAATCACCTGAACAAAACTATAAGTTTAACAATAGGTACATACGGTTCATCGGTGTAAGTCCAATAGCTGCTATTGATCCAATGTCGTTCATGAACTACTCATTGCAATTCTCCAGGGTTTTGATTAATGTAATTAATCCGTTGTTCGAGTTTGGTTTGAGTATCCAGAATTGCGGGATGAAACCCATCTTTCAAAACTTTATAATTCTCGCCTCTTTTTATTCTATCCGCTGCATAGCGAGTTTAAACTACGAAAAAGCCCAGCATATATGCTAGGCTTTCAAATTCTTCTCTACAATCCGCACGCTTTTGCAAAAAGCGCGCGAGGACAACATATGCTGCCCGAGGGGTTATATATATATGTGTGTCTAATTTTAAACCAAATACTTATGAAAACCCCGCTCCCGCGCGCTTTCCAGCCCCGCTCCCGCACGCTTCCCAGCGCGTGGTCTTGTCTTAATAACTCCATTTTCTGACAACAACTGTAAGCTTCCCTTAAAACCGAACTGTTTAAAAGTAGAATAATTAATTTTAGACA
>JBBDRU010000342.1:0-14276 GCA_040905305.1 Salibacteraceae bacterium
TAAGCTAATATTATCTAAACGAATGAGATGGGCGGCAAAATTGGCATACGTTCCCGGGGTTGACATTGTTTTCGACCCGAATAAGGAGAACTGGACAAGGTGTCCTGTATTTGAAGCTGAAGACAATGCTATACTCACCGAGGGAGGTGTTGTGAGAGGTGAGTTGAGAAGAGGACTTTCCGTAGATAAGGATGGTCGCAACCAATTGGATGATGGCGTCAATCTTGCGGAAGCAACAATGGATGGCGAGCAGGTTTTGGGAAGTAAGGTTGCTGATCTGCGGCAACAGGACAAGAACTACTTTGCTAGCTTGGGTATTCCCGAAGCTGAGCTCGGTGATTATTCCTTTGGTATGGGCTGGTTTCCAGGGTATGCAGTTGATGTTGAAACCGGAGAACGGCTCAATATGGCTTTTTCTGAAAATTCCTGGCTGGGCAGCGTAAATGGCGCAGACATGCTTTGGAATCCTACAAGCAGAATAGTTGAACTTCTCTTCGGGGAGTTGCGTTTGGGCGGGATGCACATGATCTACGTGTTTAGAAGTAACAAGGACGAAGGCGCTGAGCTTGCTGATCCTGATCTTCTGATGCCCGCTTATGATGATGGAAATTTTATGTTTAATAACTTAGTTTTATGGGATCCAACAAGTTCCGCTGCTGTTCTTTCGCCTTCAAATCCCATCAACCAATCATACATGGCAGTGATGAGGGCAGCAACCTGGGTAGGTTATCCGTTGCTTGCCGAGAACGCGAGTTTATTTGGTGAGTCCGGAGAGAATAAGGCCAAGGTAAGTCTGCGTACCGCGCAGCCATATACAACCTATTCGCCTTCCGATGACTTCATTACTCCTTCCACAGTCGCTACTGGTGAGACCTATTATGTTAGTAATGGAAGGGTCACAGTAAGGCAGGAAGATCGAGTGCCTCAGGGCGATTCGTTTATTGTGAATATTGTTCAACGGCAATTCTTTAAGGGACAATCTTTCACAGCCATCGAGGACGGAGTAATCGGTGCTACTCAGAATATAGAGATAGTAGAAACCATCAATAAAGGTCTTCCGCTCTATAATTTTAATACATTCAATGTTGCACCTACCTTTTCTGAAGAGATCGGAAAGGATGCGCTTGATGAAATAAAAGCGGTGCCAAATCCATATTATGCTTACAACGAGTATGAACAAACGCGATTGGAGTATAAAATCAAGGTGATTAACTTACCTCCAACGTGCACCATAAGCATCTTTACCGTGAATGGAACATTGGTAAGGACATTTAGAAAGGACGATGCAACCAGCACGAGCATTGATTGGGATTTGAAAAACCAGGATAATATCACGGTCGCAAGCGGGCTTTATATAATTCATATAGAAGTTCCCGGATTAGGCGAAAAGGTTATTAAATGGTTCGGAGTTCTTAGACCAATTGACTTGAACTCGTTCTAAACAAAACATTAGAAAGCGATTATGAAAACAGCAAAATTTATTCTAAGTGCAGCATTGATTTGTTCCTCTTTGTTTCTTTACGCAGGAAATAAAGAGCGAATAGGTCAGGCTGGAGCAAATCAATTATTGATCAATCCATGGGCTCAAAGCTCAGGATGGGGCGGAGCTAATAGCGCTTTTGTAACAGGAGTGGAAGCTTTTAATTTGAATATTTCTGGCCTGAGTGGAATAAATAAAACTGAACTGTATTACAGCAATACGATGTTGTTTGCAGGGTCAGATATCAGCATTAATTCCATCGCTCTTGGACAACGTGTAGGTGAATCATCCGTTTTTGGACTTTCCATCAATGCCATGAATCTTGGGGAAATGGAAGTTACTACGGTTAATAACCCTGATGGTGGACAAGGAACATTTACTCCACAGTATTTGAATTTAGCCTTGGCTTATTCCAGGGCCTTTTCAAATAGTATTCAAGGTGGAGGTGCTGTTCGTATTATCAGCGAGTCGATCAACAATATGGGAAGCCAGGGAGTTGCGCTAGATGCGGGTATTCGATACATCACCGGTGAGTATGACCGAATGAAATTTGGAATCGCGATTCGTAATGTTGGACCTACCATGCGCTATAGTGGTGATGGTCTTAGTCAAACCGTAATCTTGCAGGGTGGTGAATTCACCATTAATCAGCGTACGGAAAGTTTTGAATTGCCCGCACTGTTGAATATTGGCGCTTCATATGACATGTACTTGTTTCAAAATGAAGGAGAAGAGGGCGAAACATTAGAGGGTGCATCTGCTCCAAGTGATTTTCGATTAACGGTTGCTGGCACATTTACCTCCAATTCCTTTTCTCAGGATCAGGTAAGGGGAGGGGTTGAGTTTGGATACTCAAAATACCTTGCCGTTAGAGCCGGCTTGGTTTACGAAGCAAACGGATTTGGAGTTTTAGGTGAAGGACGCGTCAATGCCAATACAGGTCCAACTGTAGGAATGTCCTTAATGTTACCGTTTAAAGGCAGCGATGAAAGCGGCCTAAGCTTCGACTATGGTTACCGATTTGCCAACCCTCTAGGTGGAACGCACAACTTCGGCTTGCGCTTGAGGATATAACAGAGAATTTCATATTTTTGCAGCATGGAATCGTTCATAGAGCGGTTCCATTCTTTTTGGTATACCCTTAATAACAGGACTTATGTCACAGATTACATATTACACAGAAGAAGGTTTGGAAAAGCTGAAGAAAGAATTGCACGAATTAAAGTCTGTGCAACGTCCTGCTATTTCTCGGCAAATTGCTGAGGCCAGAGATAAAGGTGACTTATCTGAGAATGCCGAATACGATGCCGCGAAAGAAGCACAAGGTATGCTTGAGATGAAGATCGCTAAAATGGAAGAAGTGGTGAGCAATGCGCGCATCATAGACGAGTCGCAAATCGATACCAAGAAAGTGTTGATCCTGTCAAATGTTAAGTTGAAGAACCTAAATATGAACAAGGAGCTTACCTATAAGCTGGTAGCAGAAAGTGAGGCCAATTTACGCGAAGGTAAGATCAGTGTTGAGTCGCCAATCGGGAAGGGTCTATTGGGTAAATCTGTAGGAGATGTTGCGGAAATTGAAGTTCCAAGTGGGGTGATGAAATTTGAGATTCTTGAAATTAGCCGATAATGCCTTCTATTTTTACACGTATAGCCGAAAGAGAAATTCCGGGATATTTCGTTGCGGAAAGTGAAGATTTTTTTGCCATTTTAGACATCAATCCACTGCAAAAAGGACATACCCTTGTTGTTCCTAAAATGGAAGTGGATTATATTTTTAATCTACCGGATGAGTTGCTGGGGAATTACTTCCAATTCTCAAAACGTGTAGCAAAGGCTATTGAGAACGTTGTAGCATGCGATAGAATAGGTGTTGCTGTTGTTGGTTTGGAGGTTCCTCATGCGCATATCCATCTGATACCGATCAATAATATTGACGACATGAATTTTAGCCGACCTAAGCTTTCTGTCGATAAAGATGAACTGCGGCAGATTGCGGAGGATATTTCTGCGAAATTTATTTAACCCTTCCAGGGTTCTTCTTAATAAAAGAAGACCAGTCTTTAGGTTTTCCTTTCATCAACCCGCTGCTGCTTTGAAAGTGATGACAAACCGCAACGGCTAAACCATCAGTAGCATCCAAGTATTTAGGCATTTCTTTCATTTTCAAAAGCTTTTGAAGCATGCCCGCAACTTGTTCTTTTGAAGCAGCTCCACTTCCGGTGATTGATTGCTTTATTTTTCGCGGACTATATTCGGTGATGGGCACATCACGATAGAGTGCGGCCGCCATGGCCACACCTTGAGCGCGTCCCAGCTTTAGCATGGACTGAACATTTTTACCAAAAAAAGGCGCCTCAACTGCAAATTCATCCGGTTTATGATCTTCAATCAGCTCAAGTGTTTTATCAAAAATTCGTTTTAGTTTTAAAGCATAATCAGGGTCTTTCATTTCAATGGCTCCCATGCTGATAACTGCCATATCCTGATTTACTATTCGCAGCACCCCGAAACCCATAACATTTGTTCCGGGATCGATGCCTAGAATAATCTTTTCTTTGATCTTTGTTTTTTGAGAGGTCATTTGTTTAATCAGCCTCGAAATTAATATTCGCTACATCTGATATGCCAACCCTGTTAAGAAGTTCTGCACAAGCAATAGGAAAGCGCAAGTTGCGCGCTACTGGTATCGTATTCAAACTGGTCGTGAGTGTTGCTGTGCTTGCGTATATCTATTATCGGTTGGCCGGAGCCAATAAAGAACTGTCATTATTCGAATTCTTTAGAACTAGTATGGCTTTTTCTTGGTTTGGAGCATCGATCATTGTTTCCAGTTTAGTGTTAATGATGATAAACTGGGGCATTGAAGTAGTTAAATGGAAGCGCCTTTTAGATGGCGAAACCAACATCACCTGGAAAAATGCGACTAAAGGAGTATTGAGCGGTGTGTCTTTTGGAATATTTTCTCCTAACCGGCTGGGTGAATTTGCCGGTCGTATTTTGGCGCTTCCTCCTGATGTTAGACTCAAAGGAACGCTGTTGTCTTTTGTGAATGGCGTTGCACAAACCATGGCCACGTTTTCGTTCGGTGCCTTGGGGTTGGTTTATCTGTTAGCAACTTTCGGTGCCGGGTCAATAGGCGCTTTGGCTACTTTGCTTACCCAGCTTAGCCTGATAATATGTTTAGGGCTGGCCTTGATTGTTTATTTTGAGCTAGGCAGGTTGTCTCCGAAGTTATCGAAAATTGGTTTTTTGAGGAAATGGAAAGATGATCTAGGGGTTTTTGCGAATGTTCCAATCTCCACATTACACTATTTATACCATTTGTCCTTGCTCCGTTTTGTTAGCTTTATCGGACAATATATTGTTCTGTTTTGGTTGGTTTTAGAAAATCCCAAATGGATTGAAATTACAGGTGCCGCCACGATGATGCTCTTTTCTTCAACCCTTTTGCCCTTCTTGCCCGTTCCTGATTTGCTCATCAAAGAGGCTGTTGCCATGGAGTATTTTGGACTCTTTCAATTCGATGCTTTAAAAGTAAGTTTGGTAGTATTTTTAGTTTGGTTCATTAACGTGGCATTACCTGCTGTTCTTGGCGCTGCGGTATTGTTCAGTTATCGTATATTCAAACGAACGAGATGATTTTTTTACTGCTATTGGCATTGGCCGTGTGGGCGGCAGTATTTATCTACATCGATCATTTTATCAGTGCGCCACATATGGGTGATTTTTATGATGATTCCATATTTCAGGATTCGGTTGCTGTGTTGGTTGTGGGTAGAAACGAAGCATTGAATCTAAAACACTGCTTTTCTGCTATTTCAAACTCCAAAGGATTTGCGCGTCCTGTTCAACTGCACTATGTTGATGATCATAGCACGGACAGCTCTGTTCAGGTTATTCGTGAACTCCAAGTGGAATTACCTCAGTTAGAGATCAGTTTTTACACCAATGAGGGAAAAGGAAAAAAAAAGGCAATTGCCCAAGTTTTATCAAAAATAGAAGCTGATTGGATCTTTTTTACGGATGCCGATTGCGAGATCAACCAATTTCACTTAAAAAGAATGATTTCAATTGCCAAAGCGCACGATGTGGCTACTGTTTTTGGCCCTGTTAGTTTTATTGGTAAATCCTTTTTCTCACGACTGATGCAATATGAAAACCTAAATACACAATGTGTTACCGAGGCGTTTTTAGGTCGCGGAAAACCATTGATGGCTAACGCTGCAAACATGTTGATATCAAATGAAATGAAAGATAGGTACTTGCAAAGTCAGCGTTTTGAGTTTCCAAGTGGTGATGATGTGTTTTATGCTCAGTCTTTATCGACCAACGAATACTCATGGCGGTATCAAACTGACGCAATGGTAAAAACCACCGGCCCCGAATCAATTCAGGCGTTTTTTCATCAGCGGCTGAGATGGGTCAGTAAAATGACGGCTTATCGATCGATCGAACACGTGGCTTTTTCATTTTCCGTTGGATTTGTTAGTCTTGTCTCATCCTTCGTATTCATCAGGGTTTTTGGTGGACAATCTTTCCTGAATACGTGGTTTTTGTTTTTGATTGTCAAGTGGCTTATTGAATTCAATAGTCACCGTGTTTGGTTTAGGAAATATAACTTTAACCCGAGGTTTGTTGAATCTTTGATCATGGCTGTATTCTATCCGTTTTATATCCTGCTTTTTGGAGTTTTGGCCTTGCTGCCGATCAAGTATAGGTGGAAAGGCCGCTCTTTAACCGCAAAGACCGTATCTTGATGCGCATGAATCTCTTCACTCGATTGATGCGGCAACCACTTTCCATTATTGGGTTTGCCATTCTACTGGTGGTTGTGATCGTTGCTTTTTTAGGTTCGTTGATCCGCCCCGATGCTTCTGTGCATGCCAGCCAGCAAAACATGTCCTTGACCAAACTTAAACCTCTGACAACGGTTGATTTGGTTCGGCTGAAGGTTAATCGTAAAAGTATCCAGCAACCGTGGCATACGAGGTTGTTTTTAGGAGGGGTTCAACCGGAATTTATAAATGTTCCTTTTGACACATTTTATGTGAAAGCAAACGAGTTGACGATCGTCAAGAATGCAAACAAACGGCATTATCATCTTGCAGATGTGTTCTACGCCATTGATCAACTTACTTTAACGGCTTTGAGGAAAGAGGATGTAGGAAATTACGCTTTCTATAATATGGAAAATCAGTTGATAGAGACGTCTGCCGATCAGCTTGAAAGTCGTTTGATGGCTGAGACGGTGTATCAGAAAACATATTTCTTAGGAACCGATGCTCTGGGTCGGGATATGCTTTCTAGATTGATGGCTGGAAGCGCACTCTCTTTATCTATTGGGTTTTTTTCGGTATTGATAGCCATTGTTATTGGTATTTCAATCGGAGTCATATCCGGATATTTTGGAGGTTATATCGACCTGTTGCTATCGTGGGTCATCAATCTGTTTTGGTCGGTTCCGGCCATCCTTTTTGTCATCATGCTAACCATTTCGCTTGGCACTGGCTGGGGAGCTTTGATCATCGGCATTGGGATGGTATTATGGGTTGAAATGGCTCAGGTAATTCGGCAGAGTGTTCGCTCAATGCGCGAAAAAGAGTATATCAAGGCTTCTCGATTGCTTGGACTATCGCATACAACTATTTTGATGAAGCACATTTTACCCAATTTGTCAGCACCGATTTTTGTTTTGGCCGCAAGCACTTTTGCTGATGCTATTGTGCTCGAGGCGGGATTGAGTTTTTTGGGCATTGGCATTGAACCACCACAGCCCTCATGGGGAAATATGATAAGAGAGTCTTATGGCTATATCATCTCGGAAGGCTCGACTCATTTGGCTATTATTCCATCTTTGGCGCTTATGATCATGGTTTTGGCTTTTGTTTTTCTGAGTCAAGGACTTAAAGATGCAATGTCTTTCTCATTTCAACAAAAGGGTAGGGGAAGCCTTTAAAAAATCAATAGACAGGACAGGAATACAATGCTGCCTGCTAAAAACAACAATAGGGTGTATGGTAAAATGTCCCTTGCTTTTAACCGTGTTATTCCCAGAAGCGGCAAGGCCCAAAACGGTTGCAGCATATTGGTAACTTCATCTCCATACGCCATGGCCAAAATGCTCTTATGCAAAGGGATGCCTAGCTCCAACGATGATTGAATAATTATGGGTCCCTGAATTGCCCACTGACCACCTCCACTCGGAACAAATAAGTTCACCAATCCCGCGCTGATGAAGGTATAGACAGGATAACTTATAACGCTTGAATGTTCGATGAACCATGCTGCCAGCCTAGAAACCAAACCACTTTCGTTCATTAATGCCAAAATGCCGAAATACAAAGGAAACTGAATCAAGATGCCACTTGCACCTTGAATAGCCTGATCTAAGGCATTGCTGAACGAAGAAATACTCCGGTGAAAAAACAGGGCCAGACCTAAAAGAAGGAGGTTGATGTTGTTTGGGTTGAAATAGTTAAGGAACCCAAGGTCTAAATACATCAGTTTGAAACAATACAAAACTATGATTGCGCCTATTCCTTTGATGAAGTAAGCACTGTGATCTAATCGTTCTGCTCCGATAAGTTCGTCTGTTTGTGGATGATCAAAAACATGTGGCTTGATAGCGATATGTGAGGTTTTTGAAAAGGAGGCTATCAAGAAAAGAAAGAAGGGGATCAATAAAATCAGTGCAAGTGATGCAGCAATGTTCATGCTCGAAAACATGGTCTGATTTAGTGTGATTAACTGGGGTATTTCACCAGTGAATCCCGTGCCCATTAATTCGCTTAAATGTCCTTTTTCGGCAACCTTGATAAGTGAAGAACCAGAAAACCCACCATGCCAAACCAGCATTCCGGTGTAACCAGCCGCACCGATTAAGGGATAGTTGATTTCCCTTTTTTCAGCATGAGCTTTTTCTCCCACTTTTCGGGCGAGAATAGCACCAAATATCAAGCCCAGTCCCCAATTAAAAAGACCAACAAGAATGGTGAAAAAGCTAACCAAGGCAGCTGCCCTTGCAGTTGTGGTGCAGGGCTTCACAATGAGATTGATCAATTTGGCTACAATGGGCGAAAGTGCCAGAATATGACCCAACACCAAAATGAGCATCATTTGTACCGCAAAAACAAGGAGGTTTGGCTGCCACAGGCCATCTGACCAAACGCGACCGATAAAATCAAATCTGTTTTCATTGATATCTCCGTAAAGCGCTATTGCACAAACGGTGATTATCGTAAGCAGAAATGCTATGCTTAAAGGGGTGGGCAAGATGCGTCTTACCCATTCGATATACGCTTTAAAGAAGCGTGACATCACTTTTTAAAATGGAAGGTCATCATTACCGCTGTCGGCTGGTTCATTTGACGCATTTGGAAAACCTGCATCCTCAAAAGGGTCTCCTGATTCCTGTGGTTTTGCTTTTCCAGTGGACGCAGAGCTCGCGGATTCAATTCTCCAGGCCTGCAGATTTACATAATACTTCTCTCTGAATTCGTTTCCACGAACGTTGAAATGAACTTTGATCTCATCTCCGTTTTTGTAAGGTGAAATGAGATCAATACGGTCTTTGATTAGTTCAAACTTCACATCCTGCGGATACTGTTCTTTTGTAGTGATTACAAATTCACGTTTTTGAAACCCTGAATCAAATGATTGAGTGTCATAAATAAGTTTGATACGTCCTTCTAAATCCATGGTTTGATATTTTTAGTCGTTATATGATAATAATGTTTTCCAAGCGTTTTCCACTTGGCCTTCTGCTAATAATTTTTTTGCTTTCAAATGGAGTGCATTTTCCAATGCTGCGCTGTCATCTTCATGGGTGATGAATAAATCAGCCAGTTCAGTGAGCTTATAATCGTTTACATCTGTTTCGTCAGGCAGCTGTTCAACGTTTCCCAATTTGCCCAAATCATTTCCACTAAGGATTCGGCTGTCTTTTATTTCATCAGGAATGGCATCTACACCAATACCCAACTTTTGAAGGGGTTTTGCTACTTCAAACAGCGCATCACCATGTGCCCGAACATAATAATTTCCACCCATGCGTCCTACCAGGTCTATTTTGGTTTGGTCGATTCTCCCTTCTGAGTCGAGCGCGTCATCATTAATATGAATCATTTTAACCTCGCAAATAACAAGGTTGCCGGCTCCTCCTTCATTTCCGAGCTCAACAATCTCTTTCACCATACACTCAAATTGAACGGGTGATTCCTTAACTCGATACGGAGCAACAGTTTCAGATGCAATTGGCGTGAGACCGGCTTTGATGAACTCATTGGTGCCTTTTGGGTATTCAGTGCTGGAAAGCGACATCTGCTCCACGATGGAATGGTTTACGATATTGATCACCACCTCGGGAACTTGCTTTACATTCTCATAAGTGTGCTTCACGGTATTGTCTCTTCCTCTTCTGGCAGGTGAAAAAATCAATATAGGTGGGTTGGCACTGAACACATTGAAGAAGCTGAATGGACTCAAATTGACTTCGCCATTCTTGTCAATAGTGCTCGCAAAGGCAATAGGCCTGGGGCCGATGGCTCCCAACAAATAGCCGTGAAGTTTTGGTGTTGATGTGTTTTTTGGATCTATTCTCATTTTCGAAAATTGACCCCAAAAGTAGCTTTCAAAACTGAAATCAATTTCCATTTCAAAATAGATTTGATAAGGATTAATAATTATATCTTTGCGCTCCTTTTTGCAAGGGTAGTTCTTTTAAAAGCGGGTGTGGCGAAATTGGTAGACGCGCTAGACTTAGGATCTAGTGCCGCAAGGCGTGGGGGTTCGAGTCCCTCCACCCGCACATAATAATCGGTGAAATGGACAGATATATCTTCTTTAGCCATTCAATTGGAATGTTTTAGGAAGGCACGATATCTGCCCGCAATGCAGAATCCAATCCATGCTATCTCATCCAAATCACCCATCATTTTTTCTAATTGTTTCGATTCAAAAGCGGTCGTAAGAACATTAGTTTTAAATGACAGAAATAATAATTTATCACGATAAAAGGCCGCACAATCAACGGTCTTTTTTTGTTTCAGGATTTTAATAATTGACTTAAATGAACATAACGCAGGAAAATATTGATGACCTTAACGCAAAGGTGACCATCAAAGTAGAGCCGTCAGATTATGAGCCTTCCGTAAAATCGGTGCTTGACGAGCATCGAAAAAAAATGACATTACAGGGCTTTCGTCCGGGTAAAGTTCCCTTCGGTGTTGCAAAAAAGATGTACGGAAAGGCCGTATTGGCAGAAGAGCTGAACAAGATACTTTCTGAAAAGCTCAATACGCATATCAAGGATAATGAAATCAACATTATAGGTCAGCCATTGGCTGCTGACATCGATGATTTGAAACTCGATTTTAACCAAACCTTCGAGTTTAATTATGAGCTGGGAATCGCTCCGAAATTTGAAGTTGAACTTTCAAATGCCGATAAATTCACCAAATATTCCATCAAGGTTGATGATGACCTCGTTGATAAGTATGTGATTGATTTTCAGCGTAGATATGGCAAGTCTGAAGAAGTTGATACTGTGGGTGAAAAGGACATGATCTATGGAACGCTTTATGAGTTGACAAAAGATGGTAGCCGAAAGGAAGACGGGTTGCATAATCACACAACCATTGCCATCGATTACGTTGAAAACAAAGACGCCAAGAAAAAATTGATCGGTAAAAAAGTTAATGATGTGGTGAAAGTAGAGCCTGCCAAATTGAGCAAAGGGGAAGTTGACCTTTCTCAAATGCTTGGCGTGCCTGTTTCAGAACTTTCTGATGTTGCAAAGGAGTTTGAGTTGGTCATCGAATCTATTCATAACATTGATCCTCATCCGCTAAATCAAGAACTGTTTGACCAAGTGGTAGGTCCGGGTGTGGCCAAAACTGAAAAAGAGTTTCGCGATAAAATTGTACTCGACCTCGAAAAGTACCTCAAAGGAGACAGCGAAAAGAAGTTGCGTAGAGATATTCATGACAAACTGCTGGAGCGACTTAAACTCAAATTACCGGATGACTTCTTGAGAAGATGGCTTTTGGAGCAAGGAAGTCAAAACCCTGAAAAACCAATTTCACAGGAGGATATTGATCGTGAATATGATGATTATAGCCGGATGCTCAAAGTCCAGCTCATCGAATCAAAAATTGCAGAGAAAAACGATATCAAGGTCGAATATCAAGATGTCGTGGATCGTGTAAAAGCGAATATAAAGGCGCAATTTGCGAGTTTTGGTCAGGGAGAAGTTGAAGACAGTATGCTGGATCAGTTTGCTCAGAATTTCTTACAGAAAGAAGATGAGGTTCGCAAGACTTACGAACAACTTTTTGATGAGCGCATGAACGATTTCTATATTAAAACAGTAAAGCTTCAGGAAAAGGAAGTGACCTTTGATGAATTCGTTAAATTAGCTTCCAGTAAATCTGGAAAGGGAAAATTTATGGATCAGGTTTCAAATCTTCTAAAATTCTAAAATGACAGACGGGAAAGAATTCAGAAAATATGCGGTAAACCACTTAGGAATGAGTGGAGTTGCTGTAGATGATTATTTGAAGGCAAGCGCTAAGACACAGCCAAGTGGAATGACCAGAACGGTGATTGAAGAACGTCCGATGCCTTTTAGGGAAGTGGATGTGTTTTCACGTTTAATGATGGATCGCATCATTTTTCTAGGTCTGCCCATTGATGATTTTATCGCTAATGTTATTCAGGCGCAATTACTGTTTCTTGAATCAGCTGACTCTGGAAAGGATATTCAGATTTATATCAACAGCCCGGGTGGTTCCGTTTATGCGGGGTTAGGTATTTATGATACCATGCAATACATAGGCTGTGATGTGGCAACGATATGCACCGGAATGGCGGCTTCAATGGGTGCCGTAATCCTGGCTGCCGGTGAGAAAGGAAAACGCACTGCCTTGAAACATGCACGCGTGATGATTCATCAACCGATGGGTGGAGTTGGAGGTCAAGCTTCTGATATAGAGATCACAGCAAACGAGATTAAAAAATTGAAAGACGAGCTTTATAAAATTATTGCTGACCATTCGGGTCAGAAAGTGGAAAAAGTATTAGCGGACAGTGATCGTGATTTTTGGATGACCTCAGAAGAGGCCAAGTCCTATGGCATGATCGATGAAGTCCTTTTCAGAAAAACAAAGTAATGGCCAAACAAACCGAAGAAGCAGTTAAATGCAGTTTTTGTGGTCGCGATAAGCGCGAAACAGCTGTAATGATAGCCGGAATAACCGGTCACATTTGTGATCGTTGCATTCAACAAGCATCACGCATCGTTGATGAAGAAATGAGTTCCAGACTGAGGGAGTCGGTTTTGGGTAGCGTGAACCTGCTTAAACCTGCTGATATTAAAGCTCACCTTGATGAATACGTCATCGGGCAAGACGAGGCTAAGAAAAATCTTTCTGTAGCTGTTTATAACCACTACAAAAGAATATCTCAACGCCTGGAAGAACATGATGATGTGATCATTGAAAAGACCAATATGATTTTGGTCGGTCAAACAGGAACAGGTAAAACACTATTGGCAAAAACCATCGCCCGAATATTGAATGTTCCATTCTGCATTGCAGATGCTACTGTGTTGACAGAAGCTGGTTATGTTGGTGAAGATGTAGAGAGCATTTTGAGCAGGCTCCTGCAGGCCTCTGAATATAATGTAGAGGCAGCTGAGCGGGGTATCGTGTTTATTGATGAGGTAGATAAGATCAGCCGTAAAAGTGACAATCCGTCCATTACGCGCGATGTGAGTGGAGAAGGTGTGCAGCAAGGGTTATTAAAACTGCTTGAAGGCTCCGTAGTTGGAGTTCCACCACAGGGCGGGCGAAAGCATCCGGAACAAAAATTGGTTCAGGTGGACACAAAGAATATTCTCTTTATCTGTGGTGGCGCCTTTGATGGTATAGATCGTATCATTTCAAGAAGGTTGAATACCGCGTCAATCGGCTATAAAAACAAGACAGAAGAGGGTAGTGTTGAAAAGGAAAACTTATTGCAATACGTTTCGCCTTCAGATTTGCGTGAGTATGGCTTGATCCCGGAGTTGATTGGACGATTACCCTTAGTGGGTTTTCTAAATCCATTGGACAGAAGTGCTTTAAGAAGGATTTTAACAGAGCCTAAAAATGCCTTGATCAAACAATATGACCGTCTGTTTGAAATGGAGGATATCAAACTCAATTTTGAAAAAGATGTGTTGGATTATATCGTTGAAAAAGCAATGGACTACAAGTTGGGGGCAAGAGGGTTGCGGTCTATATGTGAGGCTATTATGATGGATGCGATGTATGAATTGCCAAGCTCTGAAAAGAAACCCGAAAGCTTTAAGGTAACGTTGGAATATGCCCGCGAGAAGTTTGAGTCGAGTACCTTTAGAAAGTTGCGAGCGGCATAATCGGGATTTCTACGTTCAGGTAAGTGTTGTTTCTTCTGGAAATCAAAACATTATCACAAATACCGTCATCCCCATAGTTTAATGTGCGTGGAAGAAGGTTTTGCACTTCCATTTTAGCCCTGCCTTCTGTGAAATGAGCACAACTAAAATCTGAAATATATGCTCCAGTTATTTCATTGGTAAATGAACTGCCCCGTGAGTTGCGTCCGGAAAATTGACCTTCAGTTATTTCAAACACATCATCGGTGAAATCGGTTTCTGTGCTCGAACCTGAAACCCAAACATAGGTGTAGTTGCCCGAAAGGTTTATGTTTACATTGGTGCCTGTGATCAAACCGTCCTTCAACTTAACTTCATAATAGCGATAACCTGATGTAT
>JBBDRU010000343.1:0-14187 GCA_040905305.1 Salibacteraceae bacterium
ATATTCTTCTCCAATTCCAATTCCGTTGTCTTCAACAGAAATTTCTACACTATGTTCATTCTCTTCAGCATACACCTTAACAACTGGATCAACATCATCTTTTCGATACTTGATGGAGTTACTAATAAGGTTTTGGAAGATCGATTCCAATATTTGAGAAGATGAGTTAATTGTTGGAAGTTTCGTTATTTCAATGCTGGCACTATTGCGATCA
The DNA here is from genome assembly GCA_040905305.1 of Salibacteraceae bacterium. Lineage (GTDB taxonomy): Bacteria > Bacteroidota > Bacteroidia > Flavobacteriales_G > Salibacteraceae > SHAN690. The sequence continues at coordinate 215 of JBBDRU010000343.1, forward strand.
GTTTGGTCTTTTAGTGAGTGTAAAACCTTAGAAACAGTTTGGTTTAAATCGACTTCATGAAAATGAATATCGCTATTTTCCAACCTTGAAAATTCAAGTAAATCCTCAATCATTTTTCTCATTCTATTTCCACCGTCTGTGGCAAAATGAATATATTCTATTGCCTTCTCATCGAGCTGGTTACTGTATTTTCGCTCAAGTTGGCCCATGAAATTATTAACCATCCTCAATGGTTCCTGCAGATCGTGCGAAACGAAGTAAACGAATTCCTGAATTTCGTCTGACTTTGCTTCTAACTCAACGTTCGTCTTTTTCAACTTACGTTGTTCTTCAAGTATTTCTTCCTGTAGTTGTTGTTGTTTCTCAAAAGTAATGTCAATTCCTTTGTAAAGTTTAGGAATCAATGCTGAAGATAAAAAGCTGATGAATATGAGGTTGACCGAAATAGCAGCCCATTCGTCAACAGCCGTTTGGTTCACTTCATCAACCGGGCACAGATCAAAATAAACAAGTCCAGCAAAAGCGAAGCAGATGAAGGTATTGATCCAACTCCATCGATACGCAAATTTTACGGGCAAAATAAGAATCGCAAAAATGCAAGCGATTAATAAAAAAAGAAGTCCTGGCCCTTTCAATCCAACGTACAGCATTAAGTAAAAACCAGTTAGATAAGCAGTCGCAATTAATAAATGCTTTCGGGTATTGAGCGAAAGAGCACGCGAAAAGGCGATGACCATGAGCATTATTATCCCTAAAACATCAAACAGCACAACCATAAAGAGGTCGTTGACTAAAGCATAGATAATACCCGGAATGGTGGTTATTAAACTCAGTGGAATCACTACTTCCATCGTACCAGAAAACAAGCGATTTTGCCAATAGTCAACGCTGTTTATAGGAGACTTATCATTTTGCAGACAATTCTTGCGGATAAATTGATAATAGGCGTTTAACAAACTCATCTCAAACCTGCTCTTTCGCTTTTGATAGTGGAATAATGAAATGAAATTCGCTTCCCTTGTGAATCGTTGATGAAACCCACACTTTTCCTCCCAAAGATTCTATGGTTTTCTTTACCAAGGCAAGCCCAACTCCGGTTCCGCTGTATTGTTCTTTGGCGTGCAATCGCTGGAAGATCACAAATATTTTATCAAAATATTCTTCTTCGATGCCTATTCCATTATCTGCAATCGTGACTTGCAGATAACCTTTATTCTTCTTTGAAGAAACCTTGATGATCGGGTTAGTGTTTTCACTTCTGTATTTTAATGCATTGCTAATCAAATTCTGAAAGACCTGAATTAAAGGTGCTTTATAACTTTCAATAATGGGCAATTCATCATAATAGATTTTGGCACCAGTGTTTTCGATTTCCCGGTTTAGCAATCGCTTCACTTCTTCAACAATAGAGGTTAGTGATATACTTTCTATTTTGCTTTCTATCTTTCCTACTCTTGAAAATTCCAGAAGATCAAGTATAATTTGCCGCATTCGGTATGCTCCGTCAACGGCATAGTGAATGTATTGGTGCCCTTTTGCATCGAGTGCATGGCCATATCTTTTTTCCAGTTGTGTGAGAAAGCTGCTGATCATGCGCAGTGGCTCCTGCAAATCATGCGATGCTACGTAAGCAAACTGCTCCAATTCCTGATTAGAGATCGCCAATTCATGCGCTCTTTGCTCAAGGCTTTCGTTAAGCGTTCTCAGTGAATCCTCGTATTGCTTACGATAAGTAATATCCGTCATGGCGCCAACCATTCTTACTGCTTTTCCGCTTTGATCTCTGATAATAACACCTCGGTCTATAACCGTGGCATAACTTCCGTCCTCCTTTCTATAACGATATTCAGAACTCCAGTTTGTGACCGATGGGTCATCCAGAGCATTTTGTAAATCCTCTGACACTCGCTCTAAATCGCTTGCGTGTACATTTTTGTCCCAATATTTAGTATCGGTTTGTTTCTGAGTTTGTTTAGCACCAAACAATTTTCCAAATCCAGAACCGAGGTACAAGCTTCCTTTTTCAATATTCCTATCCCAAATGGCATCGTTAGTGGCTTCAGCCACTTTATTAAATCGCTCATTTGACTGTGTGATATTTTGCTCCGCCACTTTTCTATCGTGGATGTCCTGATAGCTTCCGTATATGCTAAGGCACTTATCACCCTCTCGCTGTGACTGACCAATGCACCTAATCCATTTCTTGTTTCCTTTGGCTGTTGTGACGAGCATCTCCAAATCAAACTCAACACCTTCATTGATGAGTGCTTCAACGGCCTCAGCCATTTGATCTTTATCCTTTTGGCTATAAAACTCCTCACCGTTGGTTATCGTGGGGTTGTAGTCATCGCCCACTTCAAGTATTTCTCTTGTCATGGATGACCAATACATCGATTGACCGTTTTGATTTGCAAGATTCAGTTCCCAGCTACCCACTTTTGATAATTTAGTAGCGCGTTCCAACAGGTCTTGCAGTTCTTTGATTGCAGTAACATCTCTACCAAAAGCAAACATGTAGCCCTCATCGCCAAAAACGTTGGAAGAGTTCCATGAAATCCACCGGTAACCCCCTGATTTTGTACGATACCTATTAATATAGTTCCCAGCCAGGCGTTTGCCTGAGATGTTGTCTTTGTATTCATCAATTGTGCCATCCCTGTCTTCAGGGTGAATAAAATTGAAAATAGGCTCACTGGTCAATTCTTCTTCAGAGTAACCCGTTATTTCGCAAAAGGCAGGATTGACCTTTAAAAACTTGCTTTCCGGTGATACGGTTGCGATTATTTCTGGTGTGCTATTGAAAATCAGTTTTAATTCCTCTTCCTGCTGTTTTCTCACAATTTCAACACCTAACGTATCGATCAGTCCTAAAAACGGAACTGTTCTTTCATGATCAAGCCCGTCCACACTGAGTATGACCAACACCCCGATTAGTTTACCCGATTGCATTAACGGCACGCCTAAAGCTGTTTTTAAATCACATACTTGTGCTGCTTCATGCCTTAAAAAATCAGCTTCAGAGTCAATGTTTTCCCATTCCTGAACGCGCTGGGTTTCATATACCTTTCCAGGAAGTCCTTCTCCAGGCCCAACGTGTTTTACATGTTTGGTTAACCTGTAAAACTTTCTTCCCATTTTGGTTTCTGTGAAGTAAGAGCTTTGATTTAGGTAGTTTCCATCTTTACTTTTTAACCAAATTTCTGTCGCTGCAAAATCACCAAAACGGCTGAGGTATTTTAAGGTGCTTTTTAATATACTTTCCAGCTCTTTTTGATCATTGAACAATTCAGCAATATGCTGCTTTAGGTTTTGCTGAATTTCGCTTCGTTTTGTTTGAGTAACATCTCTTAAAGCACCTATCATCCGCTGAGGGTTTCCCTTTTCATCCCTGATCATATAACTGTTTTCCTCAACGTATATGTACGTATCATCCGCCTTTTTAAAGCGAAATGTATTTTGCCATCTTTCTTGGTTAGGATCATTTAAAAACGCCTCCCATTCAGCTTGATATGCTGCAATATCTAAATGGTGCGTGAGTTCTAGCCAGGTTTTCAATCTAAATGGTTCGCTCCATTGGTCATAGCCCAAAAGGCGTTTAAACCCATCGCCCCAGCTAAATTCATCCTTTGATACATTCCATTCAAAAATGGCCTCTTTGGTGGCCTTGTTAACATAATGATAGCGCTCATTGCTCTCTTGAAGTTTCTTTTCAAACTTTATTCGATCAGAAATATCAATACCCATACATTGAATCTCTGACGGATTTCCCTCTGCATCAACAATGCAAACAAAGTCCCAAATGGTGGTAACGATCCCGCCCTTTTCAGTGGGTTTGTCTATTTCCACTTTAAAAACCTTTTGCGGGTTATTAACGCATTGTTCAACTACTTTGCCAACCCTTTCATGATGGTATTCACAAATACTGGGTAAACAGTTTCGCCCGATGACCTGGTTTTCATCAGTGTAAACCCAGCCAAAATCTTGTTTGAATTTTTTGTTTACGTAGGTATAATTACCAGCCATGTCTGTGCGAATGACGTAATTGGTCTGTGACTCATAAAAGCCTCGGTACCTCGATTCACTCTCGATAAGCTGTTCCTGCGTTTGAACAAGCTCGGTTATGTCTTGCGCTGTGCCGAAAAGTCTGAATACTTTTCCAGTTTCATCTTTTTCTCCATAGCCGTATTCTTTGATTATTCTTTTCGCTCCTGACGGTGTTATGATCCGGTATTCAATATTGAATTTCTTCCCCGTTTTTTGAGTTTGCAGGCTGGATTTCTTTACCATTTCACGATGCTCGGGATCAATAAACCCAAGGTAAGTTTGATGCTTTCCGTCAAAATCCTTTTTCTTAATACCAAACACATCATAAAGGTTGTTAGACCACGATAATAGAGCATTCTCCAGATCAAAATCCCAACTGCCCATTTTTGCCAATCGCTGAGCCTCTTCTAAGTTCTTCTCGTTCTCTCTGATCTTTTTTTCGGTTTCAATCCGCTCGGTTACATCCCTAAAATTATCTACGATGCCGTTTATAACCGGATCGTGCAGCATGTTTGTAATGATCGCTTCCGCATAAACCCAATGTCCCTTTTTGTGTTTGGCTCTTGCCACATGAGGTGCTTGAGGAATACCCGGCTCTTCCAATGCTTTGCCAATAACCTTTTGAATACCGTCTTGATCATCCGGATGCATGAGCTTGTCTAGCCTGATTTCTAAAGCTTCTTTTTCATTATAGCCCAACACGTTCTTGATGGATGATGAAACAAAAGACACGGTTCCGTCAGGATTGATGATGGCAACTGCATCCCCGCTGTTTTCCACTAAAGTTCTAAACCTGACTTCATTGAACTTCACCTTTCGCTCAACTTCTTTTTGTCGGGTGATGTCATTAAAAACAATCACCGCACCTTTAGCTTTGCCATTTTCTATGATCGGTGTAGAAGAATACCGCACTAAAAATGAATCCCCGTCTTTTCGCCAAAACAAATCTTCTTCAACCCGGCAACCGCTCAATTCAGTGCGTGATTTAAATATCGGACAATCTGCCTCGGGAAAATCTGAACCGTCAATATGCTTAGAATGAATTAAATCATGAACGTTTTTGCCTAGCACTTCTTTTACCTCATAACCAAGCATCTCAGCCGCTGAAGGATTAATAAATGTGCATAACCCGTCATGATCGATGCCATAAATTCCTTCCCCGGTTGACTCCAGGATCAACTCATGGTTTTTTGAAATCGCAAGCTGGTTTAGTTTCAGTACGATTATTTCTGCGATATTATTGAGTAAAATCTGCTCTTCGTTGAGAAGTAAATCATTTGATTCCTTGTCTGCACGTTCATCGATGTACACTTCAATATAAAGTAGATTCCCTTCTATGGTTCTCTGGTTTGAAGAGGCTAAACTTTTGTGATTCTTTATGCCTGAAGAGTAAATAACCTCCTTTTTATAAGTAATTGATGCCACCGTATGTTCAGGAAATTGAAAGCCTTCTGGAATGATGTTGTTGATGCTCTCTAAAAGTGTTCTCTCACTTTGTTCATTGAAAGTGATTTTCGAAATACTATTCAAACACTTCTGTTCCTTTATTCTTTCCCTTAAGTTTTGAACAGACAAACCCAATTCTTCTCTAGTCTTCACTTGTTCTGTTATGTCTAAAACAATCGAATCCCAATAGGTGCCCCCATCGGATGTTCGTGTTGGGTTACCGGCACCTCGGTGCCATCGCAAACTTCCATCAGGGTGGTGATAGCGCCACTCATGCTGCCAATGTCTCAACTCTTCCTTTGATTTTTTTATCGACTCAAAATGTGCATCTAAATCCCGTTTATCGTAGCGCCCCCAAATCAATTGATTGTTTTTTATAGCTTCATCTGGTTCTACCCCCCACAGTTTCTTTGCGCCTTGACTCACTTGTTCCAAGTCATCTTTGCCGTCAATGTGTTGCACATACCTGAAAACCGCCCCAGGTATGTTATCGGCTATCGTTTTAAATTGCGCTTCATTCTGCTTCCTCTCTGTAATATCAGTATGTGTGCCAGTCATCACTAAGGGTTTTCCATCGCCATCCCACTTTACAACCCTTCCCCGATCATTCACCCAAACAATATGACCATCCTTATGAAACATTCGGCATTCGATATCATAATAATCCGCTCGCCCCTCAAAGCAGTCTTTTACTTTATCATCTGAGTATTTCACATCATCAGGATGCACCACATGGTACCAAAAATCAATACTCAGTGGTGTTATTTCATCTTTCTTGTATCCAATGATCTCTGCCCATCGTTCATTGATAAAAACCTTTTTAGTAGGGATATGCCATTCCCATGTACCCACGCGGGTAGCTTCTATGATGTTTTCAAGTTGCTCTGATTTAGATTGAAGTAACTCATTATGTTGGCTTTGTTCAAGACGGCCTTTATTTAGCTCAAAAAACTGAACCACCTGATTTCTCAACACGTTTAGGGCTTCGATTTGATCGGGTCCTAGTTTTCTCGACTTCCGATCAAAAACACAGAGTGTGCCCAAAGCGATTCCGCTATTTGTGACCAATGGTGCACCGGCATAAAAGACAAAATTTGGTTTGGAAATAACCAGTGGGTTGTTTTGAAAGCGTTCATCCTTTCGGGCATCAGTTACGCTAAAATAATTCGCCCCCGCATCTACGGCTTTTGCACAAAATGAATCATCAATTGGCAATTCCTTTAGGTCTAAACCATGATTAGAAACGGTAATTTGCTTGTTGTCATATAGCAATGTGATCATGCTAACGGGAACATCACATATCTGCGCAGTGAGTTTTGCGATATCATCAAGTTCTTTCCTGGGAAGCGATCCCGAAAGACCGTAACGGTTGATTTCTTCAATTCTTTCTTTTGAAGTAAGGTCAGGCATAAGGTTTTAGGTCATCTTGGTGTAGTGAAGGTGTTGAGCTAAAGTAATCAGAAATATGGTCTTAGTGCTTGTTTTAAAATATAATTAGGCTTGAATGACTAAGCTAAGTGAAAAATTTGGGTAATCCATTATACTCTGGCTGCCTATTTTTTGTTTCCTGATATTTATCATGTTTTTAATTATAACAATTGGGGGTAAACTGAACTAAATCCACGGATTAGCACTTCTGGCTGTAAGTAAGATGAGCATTATCATAAAAAAAGCAATCAGAACATGGGTTTCCCTTGATGAGCGCTTTGTGCGTAATCTATTACTTGCCCTAAAAGAATAAAAAGCAGTTAATGAACCTTTTTATGTCCCGGTTCCCAAATAATCCGAACAAATGAACTTAGACGCTCTGTTTCCCTGTCAACAGGTATTCCAGCTATTATGCCTATGAGAAAGTTATCAGCGATTCCCAATCTCATTTGTGGTCTTATGGTCATATCAAAATCATCCTCCCTAAAGGTTTTATTGAACTCTATCCCAATAAAATTTCGGGTTCCCGAAATCATGTAGTGAAAATTGGTATTCACTTCATAACTCATCTCAATTTCTGACCTTCCGAAGTGCTGAACAAATGTTGGTCCCGTATATACCAGTGTGTGGTAATTGTTTTGCCACCTTTTGGCAAAAACAAAGAACGGATTATAAACATTCCCGGTGATCAGTGGCTGCCCAAAATTATTGAAGTCGGAGAACTCAAACTCATTGATGTATCCGATAGCCATGGAGGTCGCTATTCTTTCATTGACGAAAAACGACCATTGCGTGGCCAGCTTCAAACTTTCCAAACGGTCTGAAGGTATTGAGTCACCTTTTGCGCCATTGACAGGTGCATAAAAGGTAAATGGTGTTTCAACTTCAAAGCCCAGTCGATTAATTGGTGCCCACTCATATTCCACCAGCGCTTCAAAGCTGTCATACTTGGTTTTATCAGTCATTCCAAACCCAACATTCCACTCCTTCTCCCCTTTTCTGGCGCCTAAATCCCTAATGAGGTCAATATAAAGTGGCTCAGCATGTAAAACCTTATCGGGGGTCTTTTTATCCTCTATCTCGAAAATATACAAGCTGTCTAGTTCAGCAATTGAAAGACTGTCCGTTTGAGCCAAAATATTTGTGGAAAACAATGAGAATAATAGAAAACCAAAAGTTGACGCGTCTTTCATTGCCTGCAGTGTTGATGTTTTATGCAATAGTCGTCAATTCAGTAAATTCAAATTCACTAGTCGGTTTTGATTTAATAATTTATAACAATAACCGCTACCCGAAAAGCAACCTTCATTATTGCTCTTCTTCATAAAACACCTTGTAGAATTTCATTCCGCGTTCCTGATCAAACCCTTGTTCAATATTATTCGGATTTCCGTGCACATAAATGTGGAAGTTTTTGTCCAGCTTTAAAACGCTTTTAAAAAACTTCTTACCTGACTTCACGGCTTGCTTTGACCGATCAAAGTGATCTTCAATTTCAACGTTGTTTTCGCTGGCATAGCGTTCTTTATAAGTGCTGAACGTATCGATCACCTCCGGGTTTTCAAGGACGGTTTCCGAAAACTCTTTCGTATCTATTTCATCGCTATCGGTAAAGTACCCCGAGGATCGATTCATCATTTGTATCTGCATTGTTCGGTCAACCTCAAAGTTTTGGGGCAGTTCTTCCATTACAAAAGATCGGCACATATTCATGTAATTCTTGGTCATAGCGTATTCCGATTTTATCGGTTCTGCTCCCAGGAATTCGTCTTTCCAATAGTGTGCCTCATCTCCTTTGCTCAGTGCATCATGCACCAATATTCGGTAACCCTCTTCTTGAAGGGTATTAAAAATGATACAGCCCTTATCGAGTTTCTTAATATCAATTCCTTTATCAAAGGTCAGGTTGAAGTTTTCATCACCGGGATGCACATTCATAAATGTGCTTTTCTTTTCACTTTTAAACAAACCAACAGCCTCAACAACTTCCCCTTCAAAAACCAGCTCACCGAAATGAACCACATAGAATTCACCGCCTTTGATGCGCGGATGATTGCTGTTTGCATAAAGATGCCGTGCCAGTTTTTGGGAGGCTTCTACGAAATTTACAGAAGTAAGAAAGAGTTCATTGATGTAATTGTAGGTTTCATTCAACTCGAGGCTGGAGTGGTGTGTGAAAGCATGGTATTCCTCTTCCTGAAAGGCCTTTAGAAAATACTTTAGCAGCAGGTCTTCCTCTTCAACACTCAACGATCTGACGTGTTTTTCACTGATTGATACTCGTTCTTCATTCGCTTTGTTGCCAACATAATGAATGATCAATTTCTTGATGTGTGCTGCTGTAAAATCATGCATAAAAATAAATTTTTGAAGGGTGCGAAACTAATCAATCAAGGAAGCCTTGGTGTGCCATCTACATCAAAATTGATTCAAGCACATCCCCGGCAAAATAGGCCAAAATTGCAGCTAAAGCACCTAAAGCCAGTGTTTCTAAAATGCCTTTTAAATGGCCCGATTGTGTAACGAAGCTTTTTAACCAACCGATGTATGCAAATGCCACGGCAGTTAAACCCGATGCGATTATGAACTTGTTTTCTAACGGATAACTCAGATCTATGAGGTAAACAGTGAGTGGTATCAAGCCGAAAGCAATGAAACTGATAAACGTACTCAACCCGATCATGGAGGAAGTTTTTTTCTCTTCGATCATTTCCAGTTCATGCTTCATCATTACATCTACCCAACGATCTTCATTCTCTATGATCTTCGTCACCACATCTTCCAGCAATTGACCTTCAAAACCAAGTTCCGTAAATATCTCACGAACTTCCTCGATTTCATCTTCTGGAACTTCCTCAATCTCTTTGTATTCATTTCTCTTTTCTCGATGATAGCGGAGCTTTTCAGATTGACTGCTCAAATAAGCACCAACCGACATCGAAAAACCATCTGCCACGAGGTTGGCAAAACCAAGTATAATTACGATAGAATTAGAAAGACCCGCACCTTCAGCTCCCGCAACCACCGCAAAAGTGGTCACACTTCCATCAATTCCGCCATAGACTATTTCGCCTAAATGCTCATTAATCCACTTTTTGATGCGGTGCTTCACCTTTGTCGTCTAAGAGTATAAGAAATAGGTTTAGAGACAGTTGAGTCCTTTCCAGTTAACTTTATGGCAATGGTGCTATCGCTTAAGGCGGTGTAGGAAATGGTTGTAGGGAAATCATGCTCATCGTTTTGAAAAACGCATTTCCGTTTCTCAATTTTCACCGCAGCAAACGAAATAGGCATCCCATTGTTGATGCGAACCGTGTAAACAGGGGCTTTATTATAGTCAGATAGGAAAAGCTGTTCTTTAAAGAGGGTGTCTGACTTCAAAATAGAATACGCGTTTCCTTCAAATCGGTGTTTACTCCAATGCCAATTTTCTATCCTCGTAGTTTCACCATCTTTGCCTTTCCATTTGCCGCCCAGCCAGCGCAACTGGTCTCTAAATTGATTACTGCTTGATTGACAACTGATCAAGAGTATTGTAAACCCGAGAAGATAAAACTTGCTTAAAAGTTGATTCATTTGGTGAGCAAAATAGAAAGATTTTTGGCTTTGATAAAAATAATCGTTTAAGAACTTATTTGCCGATGAGAATCGTGTTTTTTGGAACCCCTGATTTTGCTGTTGCCAGCTTAAAGGCTTTGGTTGAAAATGGTAAAGATATAGTTGCCGTGGTAACCGCGTCTGATAAACCCGCAGGAAGAGGACATAAAGTTAAATTCCCTCCAGTGAAAGATTTTGCCTTATCGCAAAAAATTGATGTATTGCAACCCGCTAACCTTAAAGATACTGTGTTTATTGAGCGATTACGATCCTATAAAGCCGACCTTCAAATTGTGGTTGCATTCCGAATGCTCCCTGAAGTGGTGTGGGACATGCCTGTTCTTGGCACCTACAATGTTCACGCATCCCTGTTGCCGGATTACCGCGGTGCGGCTCCGATTAACTGGGCGATCATCAACGGAGAAGCAGAAACAGGAATTACAACCTTTAAACTGAAACATGAAATAGATACAGGAAGTATTTTACTGCAGCAAAGGGTGCGCATTAGCAAGAATGAGACAGCGGGTGAATTATATCAAAGACTGATGAATGTTGGCGCGGAGCTTTTGGTTAAATCAGTAGAGATGATCGAAAAAGGCTCGATCAGTCTTACCCCACAAAACACGGACGGCAAAGTAAAGCACGCTCCCAAATTATTTAAAGCCGATGGAAAGATAAATTCAGCTATACCTGCAAAAGAACTGCATGACTTTGTGAGAGGAATGTCGCCCTTTCCGGGTGCGTATCTTAAGGTTCGCTGCAACGATCGAGAGGAGGTTTGGAAAATCCATAAAACAAAATTGACCGATGCACAAGCACTCAACCAAACGGGGTTTAAACATGAAAACGGATGTCTGTTGTTAGCCGCAAGTGATTTTTGGATTGAAATCACAGAAATTCAGGCAGAGGGAAAACGAAAAATGAATGCCGTTGACTTTATCAATGGCCTGCGCTGCGATCTGCAGGCTGTTGAAGTGTTATAAACGGGCTACTTCTGCTCTACTTTAAGCGGACGACCTTTAAAACGCAAGCCTTTGAAAGCCTCGGCTAAGCCTTTTGCCTTATCGGATTCTACATCAAAATAGCTCTCTCCTGAATTCATGTTGATCCTGCCGATGTGCTTACTTCTAACTCCGGAAGTATCGCAAATAATCTTCAGCATATCACCGGTTCGCAGTTCATCACTTTTACCAAGGTTGATTTTGAACGAGGTCATGCCCTCTTCTTTTCCTTCAGACTTCCTGTCTCCTCTTTTTGATCTATCCGGCTTTCTTCCCTTATCAGCTCTTCTACCTCGATCGCCAGAGCTCCGGTCACTTCCTGCTGTTGCGTTCAAATCGCCAGAAGTAGATTTGCCGATGACTTTCATGCTTTGGGTAATTACTTTTGCCAGCAATTCCTCTTTTGACAAAAATTCCAGCTTGTCAGCTATAGCATGCGCCCATTCACGTGAATCATCCGTGGCTTCAACGGCTAAAATTTCTTCCATTTTCGCTTCAATAGCCGCTGCTTTAACTTCATCGGCAGAGGGTACCACGTATTTTTTAAATCCGATACCTAATTGTTTCTCCAGTTGCTTCACCTTGCGCACATCATTTGGAGACATCAACGCAATAGCAATACCCTTGCGACCTGCGCGTCCGGTTCTTCCGCTTCGATGTGTATAAAAAGCCAAATCATCAGGCATGTCATAATGAATAACATGGGTAAGATTGTCAACATCAATGCCTCTGGCAGCAACATCAGTAGCCACGAGCATTTTTACGCGCTTTGCTTTAAACTTACGCATCACATTGTCTCGCTGTCCTTGAGACATATCGCCATGAAGGCCATCTATTGGATATCCGGCTTCGGATAAACTCGTGGCCAAACGCTGTGTTTCAGCTTTGGTTCGGCAAAAGATCAGTCCATAAAACTCGCCTTCAGAATCAAGCAGTCTTCGCAAAGCCTCTTGTTTATCATGACGCTTTACAATGGCATATAAATGCTCAATATCAACATTTACTTTTTGTTCATCCCTCACGCTGACCTCAACAGGGTCTTTCATGTATTTAGCAGAAAGATCTCGTATTTCGCGCGGCATGGTAGCTGAAAACAGCCAGGTGTTTTTATCGTGTTGAGTAAAGGAAAGAATGGTATCAATATCTTCCTTAAAACCCATGTTCAGCATTTCATCTGCTTCATCCAAAACAACAATACATACATTACTTAGGTTCAAAACCTTACGATCTATGAAGTCAATCATTCGTCCAGGTGTTGCAACCACTATTTGAGGCTTGTTTTTCTTAAGGTCATTGATTTGACTACTAATTGGAGCACCGCCATAAACAGTGCTAACCGAAAGGCCTTTCATGTATTTTGAAAACAGCTTTAACTGTTCGGCTATTTGCTGAGCAAGTTCGCGTGTTGGAGCCAAGACAATTGCCTGAATGGACTTCAAATCGGTATTGACCGTTTCGAGCAATGGCAAGCCAAATGCTGCGGTTTTACCCGTGCCGGTCTGAGCAAGCCCAAGCATATCAATTGACCTTTCCAACAAAAGTGGAATGGTTTGCGCCTGAATGGGAGTTGGTGTTGTAATGGATAAGTCTGTGAGGGCCTTAACTATAGGCTCGCTTAGACCGAGTGATTCAAAGTTCTGCAAAGCGTGTGAAATTCAAGTGCAAAGGTAGTCTCTTTATGTTTGATCTAACCATGCAACCTTAATAAGTTTGAGTACCCCCATTCCCTGAGCATGAATAGCTTTCGTTTTTTAGCAAAAAACTAGAGATGTATCAGCATATCATGGACACGCCATTAGGTTGGTTTAGGGCAACAGGTGATGAGGTTGGGATTCAGTCAGCCCATTGGATCAACGAAGAAGATGCCATCGTAGGCGGCCCGGGCGCAAACATAGCCTGGAAGAGAGAACTCGAAAAACAGGTAAAAGAATACTTTCATTCGCAGCGACAAACGTTTAACCTTCCCCTAAGTCTTCAGGGTATCGAATCTCATCAATCGGTTTGGTATAGCCTTCAAGATGTCCCGCACGGTAAGTTGCTTGCCTTTAGCGCGGTATTAAAAAAAGATGCGAAGGCAATGAAAGATCACGAATTGATCGAAGCTATCTCTATCAATCCACTTGCCCTGCTGATTCCTTCCCACCGCATCGTTGACGATCAGAATCAACTTCTTCCCTTTGCCCATGGAAATGATCGAAGAGATTGGTTGATAAGACACGAAGGAGCTGACCTGCCTGAGCAGCTTAGCCTTTTTTGATATGAAAGAATCCACAGCATTTGTGATCTTTTGGCTTTTCGCTACGTTGCTGTGGTCACAGAACAACGATGTTCATTTTTTAGCCCTGGGAGATATGTTTATCGCACACACCAGTCGGCCTTGACCTGCGAAACAATCGGGCGAAATGTGCATTGTGCAGTTTCAACATAAAATGATCTATGGAACGTTTCGTTCAATTG